>JACKEB010000012.1:662985-994478 GCA_020633205.1 Polyangiaceae bacterium | reverse complement strand
CGCTTCGACTGGTGGTGCGGCCACGGGCGGAACGGGCGGCACCGGCGGCACAACGGGCGGAACCGGCGGCACGGGTGGGGCAACCCCGACTTGCACGCCGGTTACGGTGACCGGCTTTGTGCAGTACGCCGGAAACAAGGCGTTTGCGACGCTGCAGCCGAACGTCGCGGGCGCTGACCCCGACATCCTGTCCGTGGAGTTCTACGGTGCCTCGGCGGGCACCACGGATCTCTCTGTCAGCCCGGACGACAACTTTGAGACTTGCGAGCGTTGCCTCCGTGGGACCGAGGACATCACTCAGACGACGAGCGGCCGTGAGTACTTCCAGAGCGCTGGAAGCATGAACTTGCTGTCGGCTGATGGTTCCGTTGGCAGCTTTACCAACGTTACGCTGGTCGAAGTCACGATCGATCCCGTGACTTTCCGCAGCACCCCAGTGTCCGGCGGGCAGTGCCTGACAATCCAGCAGGCAAATTGGTCATGGTCGTGCACTGACGGCGGCACGGAGTTCTCTGGGGCCAACGCTTGTGGCAATTGCATCAACAACGCTTCCGTGGGTTGCTGCAGCGCCGAGTCTGACGCGTGCGACGCGAACGCGGAATGCGTTGCGCTGGTGTCCTGTGTGAACGGTTGCTCGGACCAGACCTGCACGGACAACTGCGGCACGGCTCATCCGTCCGGCATCCCGGACTACAACCCACTAGTCGATTGTCTGTTCGGTAGCACCGACGCTGGAGCTTGCGGTACCGCCTGCCAGTGATTCCAACATAGCGTCGCGAGCAGGCCCACCGGGAGCGATCCGGGTGGGCCTTTCTCGTTCCATGGGTGATTCCCCAAGGTCTTTCGTTGCCAGGCCCCACGATCCGCGCCAGCATCGTCCCGATGATCGGCCAGCGTCGCTTCCTGCTTGGACTTGGCGTCGCCGCGCTCCAGCTTGTTTCGTGCTCCAAAGTGTTGGGACTGGACGAGTTTCGACCTACCGTTGGGGCGGGTGGCGCGGCGGGTGAAGGCGGTTCTGCGGGAGTTTCCGGGCTCGGGGGCGGTGGAAGCGGCGCGGACGCTGGCACCGGCGCTACGAGCGGCGTTGGGGCCGGTGGAAGCTCAGGAGGCGACGCGGGTGTTGGCGGCAGCGGCGGGACCGGCGGCACGCTGGCTTGCGAGCCGAACACCAAGGCGGACTGCTATTCCGGCCCAGCGAACACCGAGGGAACCGGGCGCTGTGCCGCGGGGAAACAAACCTGCGACTCTCAGGGAAGCGGATACGGCGCGTGTGTGGGCGAGGTGCTTCCTGGCGTCGAGGACTGTGCGGCCAGCGAGACCGACGAGAATTGTGATGGGTTCGAGTGTGGGGTCTGGGCGCGCTCGCTTGTTGGGATCGAAGTCAACCGTCTCGCACTTGATCAATCCGACGGCTTGCTGGCGGTTGGCAGCTTTACTGGGGACATGTCGTTCGGGGCGAGTTCGCTTATCAACAAAGGACTCGTCGACGGGTTCGTAGGGAAGCTTGGTGACGATGGTGAGCCGCGTTGGGCCGTGCAATGGGGAGACGCGACGAACGACGAAATCGTGGACGTGGCGGTCGGACCTGCGGGAGAGATCTTCCTCCTTGTTCAAAGCTGGACGCTGCCGCCCTCAGCAACGTTCCATCTGGTTCAATTGACCGCGACGGGAAGCGAGAATTGGTCGATCGAGCTGCCTAGTGAAATGTATCCCCGCGGCATCGCGGCTGGCGCGGCAGGGGTCAGCGTGGTTGGCAGCTTTCAAGGCAGTGTCGACTTGGGGATCGGAAGCTACACCGCGCAAGCTACCGACGGGTTTGTCGCGGCGTTCACCAACGCTGGCGCAGCTTCTTGGATGAAGGCGCTCGGTGGGGCCGGCGATGATGTCGCAACGGATATCTCGATTGGTTCGGACGGAGACGCGGTTGTTGTCGGCTCCGTGGTAGGCCCAAGCGATCTCGGAGCAGGCGCTGAGGATACTTTTCCCGCCGGCTTCCAAAACGCCTTCACGGTGCTGTTCGGGCCTGCCGGGGAGTATCGGCGGGCCCTGCGGTGGGGGCAGAAGGGCAACGCGATGCCGTCGGCGGTAGCAACCGACGCTGCGGGTGGGGCAATTGTCGTTGGAGCGTTCACTCAGACCTTTCAGTCTGACGTGGGCGGCGTCACGGTTGATTTCGATGCTAGCGGCCCGACGACACAGAGCTTCGCGCTGCGGTTGACCCCACGCACCGCAGGGTTCCAGCAGACGTATCGTAGTGATTGGGGGCTGACGCTGATCGGCATCGTTGGCTATGGCCTTGACGCGCTGGAGAACGGCCAGATGGTTGCTTTCGGTCGTACACAGGGCACCGTGGCGTTAGGTGGCTCTGTACAGAGCAACGCCCCGTTCGTCGCCCGCCTCGACGCATCGTCATCCTTGCTGTGGCATCGCCAACTCGGCGGTCCGAGTGGTGCCACTCGATCCGCAGTCCTGAGTGAGTCGGGTGAGCTCTACGTGGCTATCTCCACCACGTCTGCCAGCGTGGACGTGGGTACCGGGGCAGTGTCCGGCGGCGGAGCGAATAGCGTAATCGCGAAGCTGGGAAAGTAGATCACCGCACCAACCAGCGCTTTTGCCGAAGCGGCTCGACTGGGCTCAAGAGAGCGTGTAGCACCCGAAGGAGCAGCCGGGCTGCGAGCGCCTTATGAACGATACGTCGAGTGGCAACTTCCCTTCGCGGGATTCGCGGCCGGGTTGGAATCGCACCCGGGTGGTTTTCCTGATCGTGAGCGGCGTCCTGGTGACGGCGCTGCTCATCGCTACTCGGGAGGTGCTGCTCCCGTTCATTGTCGCGCTGATCTTGGCCTATGTGCTCACGCCGCTGGTAGCGATGTGCGAGCGCCGGCGTATCCCCAGGGCACTGGCGGTGATTCTGGTGTACCTGACGGTGTTCGGCGGGGCGTACGGCTTCGGGGCGCTGGTGTTCCCGCGGGTGTTTCAGGAGGCGTTGTCGCTGTCACGGGAAACGCCAGCGATGGCCAGGAACCTCGCGGTGAAGTGGGGCCCTGTGGCGGAGAGCCGCGTGCAGGCGTTCCTCGACCGCCTGGACACTGGCGCCAAGGAGGCGCCGCCGGACAAGCACAAGGAGCACGAGCCCGCGTTCGAGATCAAGGAACAGCCAGGCGGCGGCTACCACGTGATCATCCACGGCGGCGTGGACATCGTGCAGGACGGGCCGAAGCACTGGCGGGTGCAGCCACGCCCGGAGCCAGGCGCAAAGTTCAGCGTCAATCAGCTGCTCAGCCAGGGCGTCGACCAGACCGTCGAGTACGTCAAGCGCAACGCGATCGACCTGATTCGCGTGGGTCAGGTCATAGTCAGTCGAATTTCCCGCGGGATATTCCTGCTGTTCATGACCCTGATGATCGCGGCCTACCTGATGCTGACCCGCGAAGACATCGTCGGGTTCTTCCGCTCGCTGCCGCCGCCGCGTGCTCGCCCGAGCTTTGACCGGCTGATCGCGCGCATCGATCGCGGCCTCTCCGGGGTGGTGCGTGGGCAGTTGATCATTTGCGCCGTGAACGGCGTGCTCTCAGCGATCGGTTTTTGGATCTTCGACCTGAAGTATTGGCCTATTTTGGCGCTGATCGCGGCGATCATGAGCTTGATCCCGATCTTCGGCTCGATTCTCAGCACGATCCCCGCGGTACTGATCGGGCTCACCCAGGACTTCTGGACGGCGCTCTGGGTGTTGAGCTGGATCATCGGCATTCATCAGGTCGAAGCGAACTTGTTGAACCCGAAGATCATCGGCGTAGCCGCCAAGATTCATCCGGTGCTGGTGGTGCTGGCGTTGATCATCGGGGAGCACTTCTTCGGACTGTGGGGCGCGCTATTCGCCGTCCCGGTGCTGTCCATTGCGCAGTCGATCTTCCAGCACTTCCGCTTCGAGTCGCTGCCGGACGCCGCTCCAGACAGTCTCTTCCCGTCGGCCATGCGGCGCCCGCCACCCGCGGCGCCTGAGGGCGGGGGAGGCGAAGAGCAGGGCGCCTAACCCCCAAACCCCGGGAAAACTGCTGCAGGCTGCTGAACGCTGGCTCCGGAATGCCTGGCGTCGCCGAGCCCTTGGGGCTATGCCCCGCGCGTGGCAAAGGAAGCTCGAAAGCTCCAGCGAGTCGGAAAGACATCCAGCGGCAAGGCGCTCAAGAAGCAGCTGAAGGAACCGCCTGCGGTCAAGCGCGCTGAGGCGCCGGATCCGCTGAGCGCCGAGAACCTGAAGAAGATGTTTGGGCGCCTCGCGATCCCCGTGGTGGGTGTGTGGGCGATCGGCATCTTGGTGGCTGGGTTCTCCACCAGCAAGACGACCATCACGGTTGCGCTGGTGATCCCCGGTGTGGTCACGCTGGCTATCGTCGGCATGGTGCTCTGGGCGCTGAACCAAGCGAAGAAGGCGAAGGGCGTGGCGAGCATCCTGGCCGGTGCTGAAGACGCCGAGGGCCGCGCCGCCGCGATGGAGAAGCTCGAGACCCAGTTCAAGAAGAAGGATCCCGCAGCCATCTTCGCCAAGGCCCAACTGCAAATGCAGGAGGATCCGAAAGCCGCGCTAGTGACCCTCGAGCAGATTGATCTCGGCAAGGTGATGGCGCCCATCGCAGATGAAGCGCGCGCTCAACGCGCGATGATCCACCTGATGCTGGGTCAGCCTCAACGCGCCCGTGAGCTCGCTGACGGCGTCGACTTGAGTCGCCATCAAGACGTGAAGAGCCGCGCGATGATCGGCGCGGTGGTGAGCGAAGCTTGGGCCCGCACTGGCGCCGCGCAGAAGGCGGTCGACACCTTGGACCTCTTCGACGTGGCCGACGAAGAGCTCGAACCGGTCGCGCCTCAGCTCCACCGCGCCCGTGCGTACGCCTTTGCTCACACGAACAAGCTCAAGCCGATGCGCCGCGAGCTGCGCAAATTGCTGGATCAAGACTTCCGTCTGCTGGCGAGCTTCCTCGAGAAGAAGTCGCATCCGCTGCTGCAGAAAGAGGCGAAGAAGCTCTTGGAGCAGTCGGGCAAGGTGCCGCGCAAGATGCAAATGCAGCGCGGCCAGCGCGGCATGTGATCCGCGAGGATCAGCCGCGCATCACAGTCCCGCGAGGCTTGCGCGGGACAACGTCTCGAGTCGCACCTCGGGCAGCAGCTCGGCGTAACTGACGACGCGCGCTTCAGGGAGATCCGTCTCGACCAGCTTGCGCACGAAGCGACGGATGTCGGGCTGGGTGAGGATCACCACGTGTTCGCCAGGCGGCGCGGCGCCGCGCACCGCACGGCGTATCGCCGTCACGATGTCTCGGCCTGCTGCGGGGGAAAGCGTGAGGAAGGCGCCAGCGCTGGTGCGCTGAATGGACGAACGCACGGACTCCTCGATTTGGGGATCCAGCACGTGCACACCGAGCTCCGGGGCGCCTTGAGTGAGCTCGTGAGTCAGCGTGCGCCGCATCTGAGAGCGCACGAACTCCGTGAGGTTTAGCGGATCCTTGTCGGTGTTTGCGACTTGGCTCAGCGCTTCGAGCACGCCCTTCAGATCGCGAATGCTCACGCCCTCTTCGAGCAAGCGGCGAAGCACATCGGTGAGCAGCGGCAGGCTCACTGGCTTGGGCACTACCTGGCGCACTGTCGCGGGCGCGACTTGTTCCAGTTGGTCGAGCAGCATCTGGACTTCGGCGATGCCGAGGAAGTCCGCGCTGCGATCGCGAAGCACCAACGCTGCCTCTTCGACGAGTCGCTCGGCGACCTCTGCGTCCGTCAGATCCGTGGGCAGCGCAAACACGCTCGCCGGCACTTCGTGAATGCTGAAGACCACGTGTCGCTCGGGTAGCTCGTCGGAGAAGGTGATCTTGCAGGGGGGGAGGGGAACACCCAGATCGCGGAACAGCACTTCGCGCACTGCGGCCCCTGCGGAGCGGATCCCGGCGCGCCGCAGCTCATCTCCGCGAATGTCGTCGTCGAGCAGCGACTCCAGATCCCGAGACAGCTCCATGGCCCAGGGGATCACCACGGGAACGAAACGTGGGCCACCACGGTCTGCGGTGCGTTGCTGAATCGGCTCGCGCGCCGCCTGCTCTTCCACCTCCCGCAGCTGCCGCGCGCGGGCGCGGGACGCCACGAACAGCAGCCCGCCGATGATCAGGAAGGGCACGGCGGGTAACCCTGGGATGATCGCGAGGACGCCCACGAAGATCGCGGCGACCCGCAGCGCCTTCGGCGCGCCCAGCAGCTGAGAGGACAGCTCTTCACCTAGTGGGGTGCCAGCCTCCTCGCTGGCGACGCGAGTCACGAGTACCCCCGCGGAAACGGCGATCACCAGACTCGGGATCTGGCTCACCAGGCCGTCACCGATGGTGAGCAGACCGTAGCGCTTGAGCGCGCCCACGGCTTCCATGTCCTTCTGGCCCACACCGATGGCCAGGCCCCCGAGGATGTTCACCAGGGTGATCAAGAAGCCAGCGATGGTGTCGCCCTTCACGAACTTCATCGCGCCGTCCATGGCGCCGTAGAACTGGCTCTCGCGACCCAGTTCGCGGCGTCGCCGGCGTGCCTCCACGGAGTCGATGGCGCCGCTCCGCAGCTCTGCGTCGATGGCCATCTGCTTGCCGGGCATGGCGTCCAAGGTGAAACGCGCGCCGACCTCGGCGACGCGCTCGGCACCCTTGGCGATCACCACGAACTGGATGATCGCCAAGATCAGGAAGATGACCCCGCCGACCACGTAGTTCCCGCGCACCACGAACTGGCCGAAGGCTTGGATCACCTCTCCAGCATTGGCCTGCAGCAGAATCAGCCGAGTGGACGACACGTTCAACGCCAGACGCACCAGCGTCGTGATCAGCAGAATCGTGGGAAACGAGGCGATTTTGAGGGCGTCGCTCACGTACAGCGTGACCAAGAGCAGCGCCACGGAGGTCGCCAGATTGGTCGCGATCAGCAGATCCAGCAGCCAAGTGGGCAGCGGGACGATCATCAATCCCACGACCATCACGACGATGGCCGCGAGCGCAGCGTCCGCGATACCGAGAGGCCGCTTCTTGGGGCCGCGCATCAAAGCTTGGGTAGGCATGCGATTCCGGGAGGAAAAAGGGGCGGCTGAGGAGGAACAGGGCAGCTGAGGTAGGAACAGGCGGCTCAGGAAGGCGCGGTAAACAGCCCTAGCACGCCGGTGAAGAGCTGCAGCGCCGGGCGCCCCGCATGGGGACCGACCTCGAATGCGGAGGCCATGCCGGCGATGGGCATCTCGCCAAAGCGCTGGCGGAGGATGCGGGTGTCGACGTCATACTGGCCATACAGCTTCGAGCCGCGGCCAGCGCAGTTGATGTAGATCCCAAAGCTCGGTGCCGCACCGCGGATGTCTCGCACCAGCTCCCGGGTGACGGCATCGAGATCCGAGCGAGCGGCCTGAGGATCGCGCACTGCGAGGCCCAGCCGCATTCCTTCTCGCACTTCGTCGCTCACGAGGATCCCACGCCGCACCGGATCGACGCCCTGAACTCCCCGCAGGATCACGTCCGCGCGGCCGCCAAGGGTTGGGGCGCCGCCCTCCTCGGGCGCCAGCGCCACGAACATCAGCCGCTCCTCGCCGAGCTCCTGTCCGGCCTCACTGAGCACATCGAGGGCTGGTTCTCCGTCGATCTCCAGCACCATCGGGCCACGCACTTCGGTGACGGGACGCAGCGGCGTGAGTAGCCGACAGGCGGGTGAGGTTCGTAGCTGAGGCGGGGAGATCCCGCGTAAAAACAGCAGGCAAGCGCTGCCCGTCGTTGGCGCTCCGTGGGCCGGAACCAGGTAGGCCCCGTGCGGGCCGATGGTCCCGCCGCCGAAGACGTGAGGCGTTCCCCTAGACTCGTAGAGTGGACTCAGGGCCTCCGGGGAGAAGCCTTCGCTGCGGGGAAACAACAGGACGGTCGGCGCCGTCTTTGCCGTGCGGTCCTGGATCATGCGGCTGAGCGTTTCCCCGAGGTCTTCGGGGCTGCGGCTGTCGACGCACACGGGCTCTGCGCGACCTCCGGTCCAAACCAGGCCCGAGGCTGCTGACTGGTCTTCGACCTCGCCAGCTTGAGTCAGTACTGCGGTACCGGCTGCGATCAACACGGGGATCCCAAGCTTGGCGGCTGCGATCCCCTCCGCCAGTTCTGGTAGCACCTGCGCCAGTTGCCCACATACGAACACAAGCGCCGCTCCCTTCGAGGAATTCTCCAGCGGCTCTGTGCCCGCGGGACTCGGCCAATGCGGTCCACGCAGCCGCTCGACGCAGCTCTCCAGAGCCTTCACGACCTTGGCCGCGCTATGGGCCTCCACGACGAAACTTGCAGCCTTCAATCAATCACCCCACCACCCGGCTCTGAACCAACCGGCGCCTGACGGCCCCGATCTCACAGCGCCGCACTGTACTCCGCCCCGAGTCTGAAATCCTGAGGCGTGGCGTCAAGATGCGCTTCCCCGGGATTGGGGTTTCTCGTAGGCTACGAGACGATGAGCGAACCGTCCGACCCGCTCATGCTCCTTTCGTATGGAGCAACTGACGTTGGTCGTCGTAGGGAAATCAACGAGGACGCGTACATGCGCGATGACCAGCTCGGGCTATGGGTCGTAGCCGACGGCATGGGCGGTCACGCTGCGGGTGAAGTCGCCAGCCAAGAGGCCATCGACACCGTGTACGGCATGGTGAAGCGTGGGAAGGCGGAGCTCCGACCCCACGAGGTGCCTGACGAGCGCACCCTGGCCGCCGCTTCACGCCTGCTGGAAGGCGCCGTCCAGGCGGCGACCTACATGGTGTACGCCATCGGAGAGATGGACAAGGGCAAGAGCGGCATGGGCACGACCATCACGGCGATGATGAGCCTGAATGGCTTCGTCGTGACGGCTCAGGTGGGTGACAGCCGCATCTACCAAATTCGGGATACCCAGGTGACCCAGCTCACGGAGGACCACACGCTGGTCGCTTGGCAGATCAAGCAAGGCTTCATCACCGCGGAGGAAGCCAAGCACAGCCGACACAAGAACGTGATCACGCGCGCTGTCGGCAATCGCGACTACGTACAGGTGGATACCGGCGTCATCGAGCTACAGCTCGGCGATCAATACCTGCTCTGTTCCGACGGTTTGCACGGCTATTTGCGCACCGAAGAGATCCCGGCTCTGGCGGCCAGTGGCGGTCAGGAATCCGTGCAGCGCTTCATCGATCTCGCGAACGCGCGCGGTGGCAAGGACAACATCACCGCGATTCTGGTTGAGGTCTCGTAGACCAAGTGCGCGTTTCCGCGCTGGATCTCCCTGGGGGAAACCTTCCAGCAGCGGATGAACCCTGCGCATTTGGGGGTGAGGCGCCACGTCCGCCAACCATCAGCGAACGCGCGGCCTGAAACTTGGCCGCTGCGGCGTTTGTCCGTTAGCGGCTAACGACAGGTTGACCGCTGTCATCGGTCGCCCCGGAGGAGCGAATGAGTGCAAAGCGTGTGGGCGTGATCATGGGCGGAAGCTCCGCAGAGCGCGAGATCTCCCTGAAGTCTGGGCAGGCTGTCTCGGAGGCGCTGGGCGAGCAAGGCTGGGACGTCTCTCCAATCGTCTTGGGCCCCGGGGTCGACGCCTTCTCTGCGCTGAAGGCGGCGCCGATGGATGTCGCGTTTCTGGCGCTCCACGGTCGCCTCGGCGAAGACGGCTGCGTGCAGGGACTGCTCGAGGTGCTCGGCGTGCCCTACACCGGCTCGTCGGTGCTCTCTTCCGCTCTGGCGATGGACAAGCTGAAGAGCAAGGAGCTGTTTCGGCTGCACAACGTGCCCACGCCGCCGTACTACGTGTTCGGACCGCAGCACACCATGGCGGACCTCGAGGAGGTTCACGGTTCGTTTGGCTTCCCGGTCGTGGTGAAGCCGCGCCGTGAAGGTTCGAGCATCGGGCTGAGCGTCGCCAAGAACGCCGTCGAGCTTGCGAAGGCGGTTGGTGAAGCCAAGAAGTACGACGAGAGCGTGCTGATCGAGCGCTTCGTGAAGGGCAAGGAGATTGCCGTGGGGATCCTCGGTGGCCGAGTGCTTGGCGCGATCGAGGTCGAGCCTCTGTCTGGGGTGTATGACTTCGAAGCCAAGTACACGCCTGGCAAGACGCGCTATCACCAGCCGGCGCGTCTTCCCACGACGCGTTACCGTGGGGTACTGAACCTCGCAGAGCGTGCCGCCAACGCGCTCGAGGTTTCTGGTGCTGCGCGCGTGGACCTGTTGGTGACCGAGGGCCAGAACGAGTACGTCCTCGAGGTGAACACCCTGCCGGGCATGACGCAGACCAGCCTGTTGCCGAAGATCGCCCGCGAGGCAGGCTACGGCTTTGGCGAGTTGTGTGACTCGATCACCAAGCTCGCTCGCCTGCACACCGGGCAGGTGGCGCGGCGCGAAGCCGCAGACGTCGTGCGCCTGACTTCGGACGCTTCGACGCTGGCCCAGCTGCGCGCGGCAGTCTGAGTTCGAACGCAGGGCTTTGAAAGGCGAAGGGCCGGCGTGATGCCGGCCCAGAATTGCGAAGGGCCGGCGTCACCGCCGGCCCTTGTGCAGTTTTTGGGTCGAAAGCGCCTACTCGCCGGTGTCCGGCGCGGGCGCGTCGCCGCTTGGGGCTGCGGCGGGAGGCGCGCCTTCACCCTGGAGCCATGGCGCCGCCTCTTCGGTCGTAGGCTTCTGCACTGGCGCGTCGACTGGTGCTTCGGGTACCCCCGCGCCCGAGTCGCAGCGCTGGCGGACCCGTGCGTTGTGGCGCTCGATCAGCGCCTTGACCCGCCGCGGATCGTCCTTGCTCGGGTTGAACACGTAGCGCGATGCGTCCGCTTCTGCGCGCTCGGCGCTATCGGGGTTCACCGCGAGTCCAACGATGCCAATGATGAACCCAGCGCCCGCCGTGATTGCCCCCGCGACGATCTGGGTCGTGTCATTGTCGGTTTCCGGTTCGCCTTGAGCGTTGGTCTTCTCACCGAAGCCGGTGATGAAGAGCGTGGTCCCTGTGCCGACCGCGGCAACGCCCAGGCCGCCGAGCACCATGGCTATGGTGCGATCGCGGTCGTGAGGTGCCACTTCCTCCGCCTTGCGCTCCAGGATGGGATCGTTGTCCAGCCGGGGCCCGAGCTCCGGAAGATCTTTCGGATCCCTGCCGCCTACGTCGTAAAGCGCAGCTCCGTCACTGTGCGTCTCGCTCGTTTTGGCCTTCGAGAGCACGACTTCGTAGCTCGTCGGCGCCATGACCAGCCAGTCCTTCTTCTCGCAGGCGTTGCGTGCGGGACCAGTAGCCAACGGGATCTCGCCGTCCAGACGCTGAATCGTGTTGGCACAGCCGAACGTTGCGAAAGCGATGCAAGCCGCGAGAGCAAGGCGCATCCTCCTCGAGTATCAC
The DNA here is from genome assembly GCA_020633205.1 of Polyangiaceae bacterium. Lineage (NCBI taxonomy): Bacteria > Pseudomonadati > Myxococcota > Polyangiales > Polyangiaceae > Polyangiaceae bacterium. The sequence continues at coordinate 983,093 of JACKEB010000012.1, read as the reverse complement.
GACCCTAGCGAAACGTCAGCCTGCTAAGGCGGCGCGCGGGCGTTCGTGGCCAGAACCTTGGGCCGACTGTTTGGCGGCTCAAACCTCTGCGGAGTCTTCCCGGGGGGAACACCTGGACCGGCCAAGGAGCGTGGAGACAGAGCGCTTTCGTGCTGTGGATTCAGCCTCAGTGCGGACTGAGCGGACTCAGCTGTAGCTCCGGACTCAGCTGTAGCTCCGGACTCAGCTGCAGCTCCGGCTCTGGACTCAGGGCGCGATCAACGCCGCGGCTGCGTCCGGGGACTGATGGCGTGACATTTCCTGGAGCAGGATCTGGCGATGACCCCACGGCAGAACGTTGCCGCGCGGCGTGGCGTACTCGAGAAACAGGTTGTCGTCGCTCGAGATGAGCTCCGGAAGTGACACGTTCGAACGTGACGCTTCGTCGTCGATGTAACTATCGAGGTCCTTGCCGGTGAGGAGCAGGTACTTCAGCAAGTCGACCAGCTGCGCCCCCGGCTCCAGCTTGCGTTTCACGCCAGGTAGCGCCGAGAGCTGGTCGGAGCGCGCCCGGGACGCCGAGAGGGGTTGTTCGGAGGCCACGAGCACGCCTTGCCCGCCTGCGTAGAACAGGGCGACGTGGGGAAACACCTGGCGGAGCGAGTTCAGAATGCGCGCGAAGGTGTGGTTCTCCATATGGTGCACTTGCACCCACTGCTGGAATATTCCGTGGGGCAACAGATGCCGCTTAACGAGCTCGTAGTATTCCTTGCTGTAGAGGCTGCTGGCTCCCGCGAACCACACGCTCGAAAGCTCCATCCCGATGAAGTCGTACTTCTTCGCGCGCACCAAGAGGTAGTTGCGCCCGTCGTCGAAATGGAGCTTCACTCGCGGGTCGTCGAGCGCGTGATCGTTCACCATGCCGAAGTACCTGTGCGCGGCTTCGGCGATGGCAGGCGAGATCTCGACGACGTCGATTTGCTTCCAAGGGTAGCCGTTGAGGGTTCCAAGGGTGGTACCGGTGCCGAGGCCTATCACCAACGCGTTGTCCCAGTGGGACACGAACATGCTTGGGAAATGCGCGAAGGAGTACTGGGCCTGCATTTCGTGGCCGTTGTTCCCCTGGAACTTGCCGTTCGTGTACAGCGTGTACAGGTCTTCCTTCTTGGTGACGGTGGTCACGCCTCCGTGCACGTCTTCCCGTAGGAAGAGCACCTCGTCGGGCTTCTGCCAGCCTTCGAAGTAGACGTTTACGCCGCTGGTCAGTCGCGCCAAATTCCACGCAGGAAATACAAAGGGTAGTGCGATGGCCGCGAGCGCCGCAGCCAGTGTGCCACTACGCTGCTTGGCCTTGCTGCGTGCCACAGCAGGCAGTGTCGCGAGCGCCAGCGCGCCGAAGATCCAGACTACGCTGTGCAAGGCGCGCTCAGAGCCCAGCTTGGGAAGCAGCAAGTAGCCCGTCAGCAGTGCGCCGGCGACGGCTCCCAGGGTGTTGATGGCCGTGAGCCGTCCAACCTGGGCGCCAACGCGCGGATCCGCTGCCACGCGCTGGAGCAAGAGAGGAAACGTCAGTCCCATGAGCGTGGTCGGGATCACCAAGATCAAGAAGGCCGCCCCAGCGCGCACCGCTTCACGCCCGGCAAAAGAGGTGACGTGTGCGCCAAGCCCGCCGAACAACATCGGCAAGCGATCCCAGGCGGGTAGGGTGATCGCCATTCCAAGCGCCGCCGCAGCTAGGCCGATGGGCAACGCCGCGGAACCAAAGCGCAGGTGCACGCGCGGCGCCAAGGACGCACCGACGAACAGGCAGATCAAGAACACCGCGAGGATCAACCCGAACGCGTAGGCGCTGTTGCCAATGATCAGCGCTAGCAGGTGGGTGAAGATCACCTCACAGGCGAAAACCAGCGCGCCAGAGGCGAATGCCAGCGTGGGCAACATCAGACCCAGCGAGGACCGCTCTGCCGCGATCTCCTCCGGGACCTGAGGCGCTTCGAGGCGGCTGCCCTGGGCCATCGCCAAGAGGCCAATCGCTGCGCTGCCGACCGCTGAGGCGATCAGTGTGCCCGCAAGGCCAAGCAACGGCAGGATCCAGTAGGCAGCAATCAACGCGCCGAGCGCGCCGCCCAGTGTGTTTGCTGCGTAGAGCTTACCGAGGCGCTTCTCTTTCTGAGCGGTGCCTTGGGAGTCATCGCTCAGATCGCTACCCACCACCCGCGAAAGCAGCGGGAGCGTCGCGCCCATGGCGATGGTTGGAACGACCACAAACAGTACCGCGAGGAACCAGCGAACGACGCTGGCGAAAAGCAGCGAATCCGGCGCCTTCGCCAGCAGGCTCAAGTACATGGGCGTCAGCGCCTTGAAGGCGAGGGGCGCGGCAGCGACCGCCGCTCCGACCACCAGCTCGAGCACGCCGTAGGCCAGGAGCGGACGCCGAACGCGACTCGAGAGCTTGCCGCCAAGGTGCGCCCCAAGCGCGAGACCGGTCATGAACGCTGCCAGGACGGCGCTGACCGCATACGCCGTGGAGCCAACGACGTACGACAGGTACTTCGAGAAGCCGATCTGGTCGACTAGGCCTGTAAAGCCGGAGCCGATGAAGAGCGCTCGAATCAGGCCAAACGGCACTCCATCACTGCGCTTTGCTAGCTCACTGCGCTGTGGCGAATCATTGCGCTGCGCCGAATCACCGCGCTGTGCCGAACCACGGCGCTGACCGGTACTGGACTCGCTTGAGGGCGAACTCGAATCGCCAGCGTCCCCGCTGTCGGGCATCGAGGGGCTGAGATCGCTGGTGGAGGCGGGAGGGGTGGTCAAAGCGGCGGGACCATAGACACAAGCGGACCCGCGAGCAAAGGCACCGGATCGTGGCGCTACAGCTCCTCAGCCTGGTGTGGTAGCAGCCGCTGATGCACGCGGCGCTGTCAGCGGCCTTGGCGGCCAATCCGGCGGTGGAGCCGGTCCACGCGGTGAGTGCGGCGGCTGAGGGCTACACGGGCTATCGGGGATGGCTCGAGCGTCTGGAGCGTCTGGAGGCGGCTGGTGCCCGATTGGAGGTACTCGGCGAGAGCGTTCGGGGAGAGCCTCTGTTCGGTGTTGCGTTGGGCAACTCAAACGCGCCTCGCGAGAGCCTGGTGATCAGCGGTTTGCACCCCATGGAGTGGATCGGCGTGGAGACGTGCTTCGCGTTGATGGAGCGCTTGAGCGGCGGGCCGCCCGAAGATCGCGAGTTGTGGTTCGTGCCTTTGGCGAATCCAGATGGGGTTCGTCGCGTGGAAGTGAACCTGCGACGTGGACGTCGCCGCATGGTTCGGCACAACGCTCGTGGGGTGGACCTGAACCGAAACTTCCCACGCTACTGGGGCCGCTTCAGTCTCGCCCGCTGGGTGCTTGGACCACTGTTCGCCCGGGGCAGCGCGCCAGCCAGCGAGCCCGAGGTGCGCATGCTGGCTGAGCGATTCAGCCAAGCGGCGTTGCTCGCGCGCGGGCGGCGGCTCGACCGTGGGCTCTCTCTGCACAGCTTTGGAGGTGTCGTCTTGCACCCATACGGCGCGTTCTGGCGCCGCACGAGTCACCACTCGGCGCAGGCCCGCGCAGCGTCGAGTGTGGCCGAGCGCATCGGGCGAGAGACGGGGCAGGGCGCCTATCGGGTCTTGCAGTCCGCGCGCTGGGTGCCCGGGTTCACAGCGCCGGGGATGGAACTCGATTGGTTCTACGCGGAGCATTCGGCGCTCAGCTTGCTGGTTGAGTGCAGCCGGAGAAACCAACGGCTCCGGGCACCAGCGCATTGGCTCGAGCCCTTTCGCTGGTTCAACCCGGCTGATCCTCGAGGCTTGGCGGAGTCACTCAGCCGGGCGCTGGAGCCATTCGTACGGGGTGAAGCGTGAGAAGTGCCAGTGCAGATCCCCCGCGGAAACGGATTCGAGGATTGCAGCCCGCGGATCGCGTGGCGCGTGCAGACGTACCTCAGCGCGTCGAGCTGACCTTCAAGCACAACCAGGGCCTCGGCCGGCACGGCTTGTTGCGCTTGACGCCCGCCTACTCGCTGCGACTAGTGGAGGAGCTCCTCACCCACGAACCCCCTCGTGTTGGTCTCTTGGACCCGTTCTGCGGAACCGGGACCACGCCATTGGTCGGAGCCTCTCGGGGTGTGAAGAGCTTCGCCACCGACGTGAACCCCTTCTTGGTGTGGTTCGCCGGAGTCAAGACACGCACCTGCTCTGCTATGCAGCTCTCCCGGCTCGAGGCCCCGTGTGAGGCATTGCTCCGGGCGTTGGCTGACGAAGGGCCCTTGGCGGAGGTGCCTTCGCTGCACCAGATCGAGCGCTGGTGGTCGCCCGAGGCGTTGATCGCCTTGCGACGCATCCGCGGGGAGATCGACGCACGAGCGAAACGTCGCGGTTGGCTGAGAGACGCGCTGGAGTTGGCGCTGTGTCGCACCTTGATTCGCGTCTCCAACGCCGCCTTCAACCACCCGTCAATGTCATTCCGTGCGGCAAATAATAGCCAAGGCAACCGGCTCGCCGTGTTCGAGCTGTTCGAGTCGGAGCTCACCTCGGTGTTGCTGGCGCTTGGAGACTCGCCCTGCGTCAGCGCGAGCATTCTTCAGTCGGACGCAAGGAGCCTCCGCGGCCTCGAAACTGGCAGCTTCGACCGTGTCGTAACATCTCCGCCGTACGCCAACCGTATGAGCTACGTGCGCGAGCTCCGCCCATACATGTACTGGCTTGGGCACCTGAGTCACGCGCGGCAGGCGGGGGAACTCGACTGGCAAGCGATTGGCGGGACGTGGGGGGTTGCAACGAGTCGACTCGCCCATTGGCAAGCGGGAGACGCGTTTCGGCCTCGAAGCCTGCAACGTGCGCTGCGCGACATCCGCAAGTGCGAAGCGAAGAACGCGGAGCTATTGGCGCGCTATGTGGAGCGCTACTTCGAAGACGCTTGGGCGCACCTCGTGCGCTGTGCGGAGCTGATCCACAAGCCGGGTAGCGTCGACTACATCGTGGGCAACTCGACGTTCTACGGCGTGATTGTGCCTACGGAGCGGATCTACGCAGAGATGCTGAGGGAGCTGCGCGCAGTCGACGTGCGCGTGGAGATGCTGCGGAAGCGCAACTCGAAGAAGGAACTGTACGAGTACCGCGTCAGCGGCCGTTTCTGACTCGTTTCTGCCGCGCTAGGGCGAATCGTCCCTTGTGTCCGCCGCGCGGCTGTCTCATGACCGACTCGTGGTTTCCCCCAATGCTCTCTCCGCCGCCATGCTCGACGAAGCCATCGAACAGAGCGTGCGCACGTCCCTCGGTCCTTGCTTGCTGAAGACGGACTACGTGGACTGGTTGACCCGCGCGTTGGCGCCTCACGGTTTCAACGCAGAGAACACCATCGCCTGCGTCGCCGCCTGTCGCGACGAGCTCTGCAGTCCTTTCATCGACGCGGTTGCTGACGCATGGGGAGAGGCTTTCAATCTATCTAGCCTTGCCGGAGTACCGCTGCTCGGGGTGACGGGGTTCGAAGCCGCGTTGTCTCACGCCCCACGCTTTGGTGGTCGTGAGCGCTTCCTGCTCATGGGCATGACCCATGTCGGCACGGACGGCGGCGATCTCGGCATGGTGACGCGCCCTGGGCAGCCCAAGGCGACTCCGGCCTGCGGCGCGCTCGCGAAGCTTCGCAGCGAGCTCGTGGCAGGCGCCGAGAGCAACCCGGAGTTCGACGAGATCGATCCCCACGACGTCGAGATGAGCTTGTTGAGGCGCCGGTTCGGGCACCTCGGCGACCGCGAGCACGTCCCGACGCTGGCTGAGCTGACCCAGGCGGCAGCCCGCGCGATCACTGAAGAGCTCGAGTACCTGGTGGAGCGCTGCGTGCGCCAGCGTCCGGCGGACTTCTGCATTGCCACGGGGATCTTGGTGCACACGCCTCAGGGGCCGAGCCGAGTCGTGCCAGACAAGACTTACGTGGTGGTCCTGGACGGACGCACGGAGCTCAAGCCTCCAGCGCGTTAAGGGCGGCCTCGACTAACCTGAGCGCTGCTCGTCGACCCTCGTGGAATGAACCCGGGGCTCGTCGGTTGACCGCGGGGTGAGACACTGGTCGACGTTGGCTGCGGTGCTGCTGTGCCTAGGGGTCGTGGGTTGTGACCACACGACCAAGCAACTGGCTGTAACCCACTTGAGCGGCCAGGGCCCTGTGCCGGTGGTGCCCGGAGTGCTCGACTTGCGCTACGCAGAGAACACCGACACTGCGTTCAGCCTGCTGGGGAACCACATCGGGACCGAGCCACGAGTGCTAATGCTCTCGCTCCTCGGCGCCTTGGTGACCCTGGGCCTGCTCGGGTACGCGGCGCTGCGCTGGCGGGCCTTCAACCTGGGGGAGCGAGTCGCCATGGGACTTCTGCTGGCTGGGGCTGTGGGCAACCTCGGGGAGCGGATGGTTCGAGGTCATGTGGTGGACTTCCTCCACGTTCGCCACTGGCCGGTGTTCAACGTGGCTGATATCGCCGTCGTGGCCGGCGCGCTGTTGTTTGCTTTCGCAGCTCGGCGTCGCGCCCGCTACTCCGCGGTGTAGTCGAGCTCTGCCTGGCGACAGCTGACACAGTTCTGGCTGTCTTTGCTGAGATCTTGATACTCAGGAGAGACACTGCGCTCGAATAGGGTCTGACCGCCAAATTCCAGGTGGATATCTACCTGGCTCGGGGTGCCGTAAACATAGGCCCAAATCGCCCCATCGAGCGTACCGACGTCGAGGGCCTCCGAGCTGCAGGTCTTGCTGCCGCTCCCGGCGCCGTCCAGCGTGATGTCACAGCTCTCCGGCTGGCCGTCGAGCTCCATGGACAGCGTGTAGTCGCCTGCGCCGGCTCCTGGGAGCCCCAGGATCAACGCGTCCTGGCAAGGTGTAGGACTGTCACAGGTCGCGCTCGGACAGCCAACCAGCAGCCAAGGAGCGACGCTGAGCAAAACCCACCGCAGGCCGCTCACGGCAGCCGCTCCAGGAGCGCCAGCACCCCAAGGCGTACCGGCGAGCGATGGTGGGAGGCACCTTGGCGAGCCTGGATTTCTTCGCGGTGGGCGACGTACCAGTCGTAGGAGTCGGTGATCATCTCGTGGTTCGAGTAGCGTGGCTGCCAATCGAGCTTCTGGCGAGTCTGGGTGATGTCGAACCACATTTCCCGGCCATACATCAAGGAGTGGTAGTCGCCGAGCGGCGACAACCCGAGCTTGCTCGTCACGCGCATGCCCACCGTGGCTGCCGTGAAGGGCAAGCTGCGAATGCTGCTACGGCTCCCTGCGTGCCGGACCAGGCCCCCCAGCAGCTCCCGCATGGTGCCGAAGCGGTCTGTTCCCGCGAGGAAAATACTGGCGCCGGCTCGTTTGCCGGCTGCGACACACACAGCGGCCAGATCGTCAGCATGCACGAACTGGTAGCGGTTGTTGCCGGAGCCCAACAGGTACAGCGGCTTCCCTCGGCGCACCCAGTCGAAGAGGATGCTGAAGATCCCGAGGCGCCCGTGACCGAGCACGGTGCGCGGCCGTACGATGCTCACGTCCAGGCCGCGTTCCACATACTGCTGAGCGACCCGCTCCGCCTCGAGCTTCGCGCGGCCGTACGCCTCCCGAGGCGCGGGCAGGGTCGCTTCGGTCACCGGGTTCTGCGGAGGGATCCCGTGTACGGCGCTGCTCGACGTCAGCACGACCTTGCGCACGCCGCTCCTGAGCGCCGCTTCGAGCACGTTGCGTGTGCCCTCGACGTTCACCGCCCAGAACAGCTCCCGGTCTTTCGCGAGCGGGACCTGCGCTACGTTGTGGTGCACCTCTTCGACGCCGCGCATGGCCCGGGTCACGCTTGAGTAGTCGCAGACGTCGCCCTGCACGAGCTCCACGTCGGCGGAGCGATCGGCGTTATCCACCTTGTCGAATACGCGGACCCGTCGCCCCTCGGCGCTGAAGTGCTGCACCAGGATTTCGCCGAAATAGCCCGAACCGCCGGTTACTAGGGTCGTCACGTCCACCGCCCTTAGCATCGATCCGCCGAGCGTTGCAGGCTCACTGCGGTTCACTGCCAGGCTTCACTGCGCGTCTGCGAACGCCACGGCGTTGCGCCGGGCGAGGGCCATGACCGTGCCTTGAGGATTCACGCCCGGGGAGTCCGGCAGCACGCTGGCATCTGCCAAGCAAAGGTTCTGGAGCCCCCACACGCGGCCTTGGGAGTCCGCGGCGCTCAGATCGTGACGCTCCCCCATGGGGCACGACGAGAAGGCGTGCACCGTGACCAAGCTGAGCGCTCGCTTCGGCAGCTGCTCCTCGAGCCAGCGCGCAGCGTCTCCCGGGCGCTTGAACGGTCCCACGCCCCAGACGCTAGGGAACAGCTCGCTAGCTCCCGCACGGAGCAGCAACTCCGAGAGCCGCGCCAGCCCAACGCTGAGGTGTCGCAGATCGTCCTTCGACAAGTCGTAGCGCACGAGGGTCGCATCTTCGCCGAGCGCCGTGGGGCGCACCCAGCCCTTTCCGGTGCCTCGGACGCCTACATAGTACTGCGCGAGGTGGCTCAGGTTGCTCATCTGGCTTCGGTTCTGTGGCCAGTTGTCGCTGAGGGTCATCGCTAGCTGTCCACTGCCGAAGAAAGCACCACCAAAGGACAGATCTGGCCAGAACTCCTTGACCTGGAGCAATGGGAGCACACTGCTTGCTGAATGCATTGCCTCCGGGAAACGAGCGGCGACCTTCAGGTAAGGGTGCACGCGCAAGCTGTTCCCGACGTGGTAGCGGATCCCGCTGCGGAGCAACAGGGAAGGCGTCTCGGTAGGGCCGCAGCACACGAACACTTGCTCCGCCTGAATGCGCAGTAGCCGCTCTACGCCGTCCGCGGTCTGCACGCGCACGAGCGCGCCGTCTACGCGATCCTTGCGCAACAGCAAGCGCACCACCCGTGCGCCGCCGATCACTCGCGCCCCGAGGGCCTTCGCCTTGGGTAGCAGCGAGCGGCTCATGCCCTGCTTGGCGCCCGTTGGGCAGCCAGCGGCGCACGCGTTGGTGTGTTTGCAGCCTGGCGCTGCGCGCGGCACTTCCCAGGCGCTCCAGCCCATGGCCTCTGCGCCCCGTGCAAACGCGGCGGTGCTGGGCGGCCACGCCTGCTCGCTGACGCCGACCCGTAGCTCGCGCTCGGCCCATTCGAAGTGCTCGTCCAGCTCGCTACTGGCGATGTCGAGCCCCAGCTGAGTTTGCCAGCGCAGCAGCACTTCCGGTGGAGTTCGGTGCCAGAACCCGCTGTTGATCTCCGTACTGCCACCAACGCAACAGCCCTCGACGTATCCAATGGGGACGCCTCCCAGGATCGGCGTCATGCCACGCTTGCGATACATTTGCCGCATGGCAACAGGTGCTGGTTGACCATAGTCGGCCAGTTCGAAGTGGCCACCCTCCTCCAGCACCACCACGTCGAAGCCGCGACGGGCCAACTCGTAGGCCACGGTGGAACCACCGGCGCCGGAGCCGATCACCAGGACCTGGGCTTCGTCTTGAGGCGCTTCAGCCATTCGCGCGCCGCCCCGGTTTGAGTTGCAAGATCACTGCGTCGCTTGCCGCACTTCTCGAGGAGGGTTCGACCCCGAGCGCTCCTTGAACCGCAGGGTGCTCGTAGTAGGCGAGGAGCGTCGTGCTCCGCGGCGCCCTGAGCAGCGCCCGGCCGAGGCTGAGTCTTCCATAGGCCCAGGCTTCCACCCAGCGCCGGCGGCGGCGCTGGTCGAGCTTGCAGAACGGCCGCGCGAACCGCAGCAACGTGGCCGTACGTAGCGCCAGCATCCCAACCCCGTAGTACACGCGCAGGCGAAACGGCAGCGCCGCGAGCTGACCGGCGGTGAAGCTCGCGCAGCTCTTCACCACTTCAGCGTGAGCAGGGACATCCGCTGATTCCTCCGGGATCAACGCTTCACACAGCGCGATGGTGATCGCGGACGGAGCCGGATCCGAGCGCTCCCCAGGTGTTAGGAAACGTTGCCCGGGGTCGAGCAAGCCGAGAGGAGACGCGCTCTTTTGTGCGTCCAGATTCGCCCCGAGGCGGAAGCCGTAGGCGACGATGATGCCAACACCCCAAAGCGTGATCGGGACGTAGAAGGCCAAGTGGACCAGCGCTGCGTAGCCGAAACCTGTGGCTTCGGCGATCCCGACGGCGGTCAGCGCGCGCATGCAGAAGAAGTGAAACGGGCCGATGAACCCGGGGCTCGACGGGACCAAGATCCCCAAGTTGGTCACGGTCATCGCGAGCAGCGCCAAGCGTGGGTCGAAGGCCAGGCCAAAGGCAGGCAGCAGACACAGGAAGAGCCCCGCCTCACACAGCCACACCAGCAAGCTCAACGCGGCGATCCCCAACGCGGCCCGCGGCTCCCGCAGGTAAGCCACTCCGCGCACCGCTTGGTCGATCACGCGCACGAACCGATCATGCATCCGCGGGGCAACGCGATGGGCGACCCGGCTGGTCCAGCGCAAGATCAAGCTCGGCGCCAGCACCGCGGCGAGCACCCCAACCAGCGCTACGGAGAACACCAGCGCGGCGATCTGCAGGGTGGCGCCGAGCCAGCCCTGGTGGGTCGACTGAGGCAGGCTGAAGAACGCGACGGCCAGCAGCCCCAGCATGATCAGCCCATCCAGGATGCGTTCGAGGAAGGTGATGCTTAGGCCCTGAGCAAACGGAAGCCCGCTGCGCTCTGCGAGCATGGCTGCGCGGGCGAACTCACCGAGGCGCGCAGGGAGGATGTTGTTCACCGCATACCCAAGCACCACCACATTCGTCGCGGTCGTGCGGGTGAGGCGTGCCTCTCCGCTCGCGAGGCGGCGGCAACGGATCCCCCGCACTGCATGGCCCGCGAGGTAGCTCAGCACGCCCAGGGGGAGCCAAGGCCACAGCTCCGCGTGAGTGAGCGCCCGCGTGACGTCATCGAACGCCAGGCGCCTCACGGCGAGCAACATGAACGCCGCGCTCGACAAGAGACCGGCCAGCACGAAGACGACTCGACGTCCCTTGCTATGGGCCAGAGGCGCGTTGGTCGAGGCGGTCATGGGCGAGGCTCGGAGACTCAGGGCCGGAGTAACCCTTGATCGATACAATACTGGATGCTGCGCCGCATGCCCTCTTCCAGGGCGACCGTGGGTGTGTAACCCAGCTCCAAGCGGGCCTTGGCGACGCTGCAGGCGATGTGTTTGTTCATCTCCCCCAGCACGTGCAGCTTCTGCTGATAGACGCCCACGCGCTGCAGCGCGCCGTCCAGTAGCGTGGCGACTTCCCCGGCAAACCCTGGCAAACGCAGGCGTTTGTGCGCCACCTGGAACCCGAACTCGGTCTCCATCAGGCGCTCCACGGTGTCGACGATGCGGTTCATCGGGTAGGGCTCTGCGTCGGCGATCCAGTACACGCGGCCGTTTGCGTGAGGAACCGCCGCGGCGCGGAGTAGGCCCTGACACAAGTTATCGATGTAGACCATCGAGCGCAGGTTCTCCCCATTGCCGACGATCGGGACGCGCCCCGCGCGGATCATCTCGAAGAACAGCGTCTGGCGCGGGGGCTGATACGGACCGTAGAACCAGGGCGGCCGGACCAGCACCGTCTGGAGTTTGCCCCGCTCTTGGATCTCGAGGGTCGCTTGCTCCATCAGCATCTTTGACCGCCCATAACCCATATAGGGATTGAACGGCGTCGCTTCATCGAATAGCGCCTCGGGCGAGGCGTTGCAGCCCACGGGCGAGTTCGAAGAGACAACGACGGCGCGCCTCACCCCCTGCTGCTCGGCGACCTCCAAGACGCGCTGGGTGCCTTGAGTATTTACCGCGTAGAAATCCTTGACGCGGCGAGGATGGATCAAGCCAGCGGTGTGCAGCAGCAAGGATCCATCACCATCCCTGCACAGGCGGTCGGCGTAGTCCGGGTCGCGCAAGTCGCCCTTCACCACGCGCACCCGAGGGTCGTCCCACTCCTCGAGGGCTGCGTCAGCCGAATGAATACCAATCACCAACTCAGCGAGCGCTGGAGGGTTCTCGAAAGGCGGCACGCCAGGCAGGCCGTGGAGCAGCGCAGCCACGAGTCGACGCCCCAGCCATCCGCTTGCCCCGGTGACGATCACGCGCCCCGACAGGGGCTCCAGCGCCGGCGAATTTGAAGCTGATTTTGGGGGTGAGGTCATGCGTAGGGCAGCATGCCCAGACCTCTTTGGCCACGTAAAGCTCGAACTCTACTCGTCCAGCTGCTCGCGAACCGCGTTCCGCCAAGCCGCAAAGTCGTCGTCGAGCGTCGGGAGCCAGCCCAAGGTTTCCACCAACACCTCGGCAATGTTTGCCCATTCCGCGGGGTAGCGCGGGGGCACGAGCAAGGGCCGAAGCAACTCGTAGACGTCATCGACGCGTTGCGGGACCGCGCGCGCTAGCTGGCAGCTCGCAATGATCCCAGCGCTGGTGGTCCAGTCGATGGGCCCGTTCAGCAAGTCGAACAGCGCCTGGCGTCCTTGAGCGGCGCTCCAGTCCGGGCTGGCCTGAACCAGCAGGAGCGCCGCAGCGATCTGCACCTTGAACAGCCAGTTCCAGGCGTATTCGCCCTCCGGCGTGGCAGGCGGGTGCAACATGCAGGCGAACAACTGCTCAGCCAAGTCCGGCGATAGCTCCGACGCTCGCAGAGTGGCAGCTTGCCACCAGCGCTCGAGATCGTAATCCGTAGTGGCGATGCTCGAGACCAGGCGCAGCGCGGGATTGGTCGGCGGAAGCAACGCGGGCATCGCGTGTTGTTCGAGCTCGCCGCTCGCGGTTTGGTAGGTCCAGAGCCGCACGGACGTTTCCGCGCGGGACAGCCTGGGATCTGGCTCGGGGATCTCGCCCCAGTTGACCAAAGGAGGGTTCTGCCCGCGAAATCCCGATTCGAGCTGGATCGCCAGCACGCAGCTCGGTGCCTCGATACTGGAGACCGCGCAGCGCAGGATCGGCTTGTCTTCCGCGAGCGCGAAGCTGTTTACCAAAGAACTTGCCGGGTGACGAAAGCCAGCGTCGAAGGGCGCTACGTGTGCCATCAGGGCGCGGGCCCGGGAGTTGCCCGCACGTGCGAGCTCGACGATCCGCTGTGCGTGAGGCGCCGCATGATTTGACCGCCACTCAGCGTAGGGCAGGGAAGCGACGGCCCAGTCGCTGTCGGGATCTCGAGTGAGAGCTTCGGAATAGGCAATGGCAGCGTCAGCGGGGCGCCGGAGATCGAGCAGGATATCTCCCAAGTCGAGGTACACGGCGGCGTCAGCCGGGTCGAGGGCTGCCGCTTGACGAAAGGCGTCAACGGCCTCCTCGAGCTTACCCATGTCTCGATAGGTACTCGCCAGGGACGTGGCAGACCAATAGCTCGCTTCTCGGGCATGCGTGGCGGAGGCGAGCTCGAGCGCCTCAGTGAACTCATTGCGGGCCCTGAGCAATCTTACCACGTGGAAACTGAGCCAGGTGCTCAGTGGGCCTTGGCGCCTGAGTAAGTCAAGCAGAGGCCAGAGCTGCTCGATGGCAATGGGGCTATCGAGGACCTTGGATAGCTCGCGGCCGAGCCGGTCCTGATCGAGTGCTCGGGCACGCTCGGGATCGAGCCACGGATCGAGGTTCAGGACTGCTTGCTGTTTCGCTGCTGCCTGGGCCATCAGTTGCCAGCTGATGGCGTCGTCGTCAGCATTCGCGATCTCGAAGAAGCGTGCCTTGAGCAACGCGTCTCCGGTCCACATCTTCTCAGGGATCAGGCTGTGAGGATCCCGGGTCGCGTGGAACAATCGTCGGACCAACTGGGCGACCTCGAGCCCCGCGGGGGCGGTCACCAGCGCCGCAGCGAGGTGGTGGGCGGCGTGGCGATGGTCCGCCGTATCGAGCGCGCCCCGCGCGATGGCGAGCTCCTCTTCCAGGTTGGTTGGGTTGCAGCTGTCGGTCACTGCTGCGATTATACAGACGGTACGGCTTGCGGAAACCTGGCGTTTTCAAGGCAGTAGCGGGTCGCGTGCGTCTGCCGTGGGACTAGACGGGCTCCTCAGCGCGGGGCAGTTCCAAGCGGAAACAACAATTACCGGGCTCGCCGGACTGGAGCTTCAGATCGCCGCCATTTCGTCGAGCAGCGCGCCGCAAGGCGTAGAGACCGAGGCCCCAGTGTTGCCCCTTCTTGGTGGAGAAGCCGCGCTCGAAAATTTGGCTCCTTAGAGCTTCAGGGACTCCGGGCCCGTCATCCGCGACCTCTGCAAAGACCATTCGCAAGTCGCTCGAGAGGCCCGAACGAAGCGTGATGCAACCGGTCCCCTGAATTGCGTCTTTCGAGTTCGAGACCAGATTCGCGAGGCACCGGGTCACTAGGCCCGGCACGCAGCGGACTTTCATCTCACGCTGGCTTGGTTCGATAACCAAGGTGAGTGTCGGGCCGGCTTGGAGCTCCAACAGCGGGCGACTCCTCTGGAGGATGTGGCCGATCTCGATTTCGGTGCTCTGAAGATCGTAGCCGAGCTGCAGAGCTCGCATGCGGTGCACGAGCAGGCCAAGGTGTTCCATCGAACTTCCCACCCGCGGACCGAGGTCTTCGGCCTGCAACACCGTGACCAAGTTTGCCATGTCGTGGAGCAGGCCCAGCACGGTGACCCGAGTGCCTTCGACTGCGCTCAGCGCGGTCTGGAACGCTTCGTCATCGAGACTCACCGCCAGGCGGCGACGATCGACCACGCCGACCAGTTGTTCGCCGCGCACGATGGGCGTAAACGCGAAGGCGGGATCGGCGAGTCGGAGCAGCTCGCTGGGGTCCAAATCGGGATGGGCGGCCACCACCTCGAGCGAAGGCAGATCGATCAAGCGGCGGCTCCGGGGTTGGCCGGCCACCATCTCCGCAACCACTCCGCGCCAAGACTGACCCTCTCGAAAAAAGGCAGGTGACCCCTGGCGGAGCGCCGGTTCGACGTCAGCGAGGGTGGCGAGTGGGGAGGCCTCACTCAGCGGGGACATGTAGTCCCCGATCGACCCGAAGGTCACAGAGCGAACTCCTCGTTGGCCACCACTTCGATCTCCAACTTCACCTGGAGCATCTCCGAGTCCTCCATCAGGCGCTCAGCGTGCCGCAACACTAGGTCCACCAGCCTCTGTTCGGGCAAACGCTTCAGGTGGGAACGGCGCACGATCAGTGCCTCGATGAGGGGGCTGTCGACTTCGACGCGCTCAAAGGTATTGGGCAACATCTCGTCGAAGGCCTTAGTCATCGCCTTGGCGCCAATGGGCGCTCGCCTGCCAACGACAAGCACGCTTTCGACGGGAGGGATATGGAAGGGGGCGACGGTTAGGGTGACACGAGCGGAGGTATTGGTGTTGCCAGGCATGGGAGCGGTTCCTCTTGACGGAGCATAGCAGAGGCCTGATTCCGGCGTGATAGCCTACGTTTTGTGGCATTGTTGCCGTTCGGACGTGCGGCCGCTGGTCAAGTGCGGAACTGGCAGTGATCGCTGGTGGTTCGGATGGCGAACTTATGCCGCACGGTAACGCGCGACAGCTATCAATATACCTATCAAGGTCGCCCCATCCGTGTGGCTTGTTTCTGCGTTGCACCATACGGAGTCGGTCGCGCAAACGCTTGCCCCAAGCAGAGCGCTTGATGTGGGCATAGGTAGGTAGCTCTGCAGGTCCGAATGACCTAGGCACTTCGGACACAGATAGGCACTCAACTCTGGGGCGGGCTTGATAGAGTCCAAGGCATGCTCCCGATGTTGCCTTCGAAGGACAGTGATCCGACGCGTCAGGAAAAGCTGTTCCAAAACCAGCTACGGTACCGCTACGTGTACGACTGGCCGCCGGGTGTCGCGACCGCCGTGAAGCTCTACGACGGCGACGAATACGGTCGCGAGTACACCGCGAAGTCACTGCCCATCTACGCGTCTATCGCGGAGAACACCGCGGGACACGCTTCGGAGGCGCTATTCAGTAAGAACCCGCTGAAGGCCATCCGTCAGATCTTCGACGAGCTGAAGCCTTCAGAGTTTCGCGGTCGCTTCTTCGATCTCTCGGGGGACATCAGTAAAGGAATTTCCACGCGGCGTCCTGAGAGCTGGCGCGAGTACGAGAACATCTTCCAGACCTGGGACAAGCCACCCATCGTCAGCTTCTTTTCGGGTCCGCCTTCGGAACTCGACAAGGCGTTCGCCTGGCAGCGCATCGCCGGAGCGAACCCCATGGTGCTGTTCCGCGTGAATCGGATGCCGGATCACTTTCCGGTGACGCCAGCGATCTACGCGCAGGTGATGGGCGGTGGGGACAGCCTGGAGGCCGCATTCGGCGAAGGTCGTGTGTACCTGGCAGACTACGAGGTGTTGTCCGGAGTGATCTCTGGCAAGACCAACGGCGAACAGAAGTACGTTTCCGCGCCGATGGCGCTGTTTGCCGTCGAGCGGGGCACAGGCGTGCTGAGGCCCGTGGCGATTCAGTGTGGGCAAACCCCTGGCAAGGAGTTCCCGCTGTTCACTCCCGCAGACGGCTGGCACTGGCGCATGGCGATGGCCCATGTGCAGGCCGCTGACGCGGCCGTTCACGAAGGGGTGGCCCACCTCGGGCGCACGCACTTGGTGATGGAAGCCGTGTTGCTCGCCGCGCGGCGTCAACTGGCTGAAAATCATCCACTCTCGCTGCTCCTCACCCCCCACTTCGATCACACTCTGGCGATCAACGACTCAGCCAAGTTCAGCCTCACGGCTCCGGACGGAACCGTGGATCATTGCTTCGGGCCACGCATCGACCAGTTCGGCGGCTTGGTGCGAAAGGCGCTGCAGACGCTCTCCTGGGACAACCTCGATCCAAACTTGGAGCTGCGCAGCCGGGAAGTCGATGACTCGGCACTGCCAGTCTACCCCTATCGAGACGATGTCTTGCCGGTCTGGGCCGCGATCAAGACCTGGGTAGGTGACTACGTCGGCCACTACTATGCGTCAGCGCAAGACGTGCAGGGAGACGAGGAGCTCGCGGCATTCGCCCGGGAAATCAGCGCCGAGGACGGTGGCCGCATCCCGGGTGTGCCGGTGCCCAGGACGGTCGATGAGTTGGTCGAGTTCGTGACCCGAATCGTGTTCGTCGCGTCGGCCCAGCACTCTGCGGTGAACTTCTCGCAGTTTCCCTTCATGGGGATGGTCGTGAACATGCCGGGAGCGAGTTACTTGCCGCCACCCA
The DNA here is from genome assembly GCA_020633205.1 of Polyangiaceae bacterium. Classification (NCBI taxonomy): domain Bacteria; kingdom Pseudomonadati; phylum Myxococcota; order Polyangiales; family Polyangiaceae; species Polyangiaceae bacterium. The sequence continues at coordinate 965,940 of JACKEB010000012.1, read as the reverse complement.
CCAAGGACACGCCGAACGACGAGGCCACGTACACCGCGATGATGCCCCCGATGAGGCTCGCGTGTGAGGGGGTCAACATGGTGTACCTGCTGAGCAACCTGCGCATCAGCACCCTTGGGCACTATCCGCTGACGCAGTTCGTGGATCCTCGGGTCTTGGCTTCGCTGGCCCGCTTTCGCAGCGCCCTCTCTGAGGTCGAAAGCGCGACGGAAGAGCGGGATAAGAACCGCCTGATGTCATACCCGTACCTGCGGCCCTCGCAGATCCTTCAGAGCATCAGCATATAACCGCAAGGAAACGTCATGCTACCTTCGCTGCCACAAGACGATCCGAACCCTAGAAAACGCACTCGTGAGCTGGAGCACGCCCGGGACAAGTACCAGTTCGACTACAGCTACAAGAACCTGGCGAACGCGAAGGAGGTCCCCCTCGTCGACAAGTCGGACCCACGTTACTGGGCCGGAGTGGGGGAGAAGACGCTGCAGGTCAAGGCCAACAAAGCTCTGTGGAAAGGCGAGGAGAAGGCGGGGGAGATCGCCGAGCGCTTCAAGCGGCTGTTCGACGGCTCGGAGCCGGACAACTTCGGCAAGCTGCGCTCTCAGCTCGAGCGGGAGGTTGTGGGTGACATCGACGGAGGGCGGCCGGAGGACCCTCAAGACTACGAAGAGATGTTCGTGAAGCTGCGCACCCCGCCCATAGCCCACAATTGGCGCAGCGATGAGATGTTCGCGTGGCAAGCGGTCGCTGGTTACAACCCCACGATGCTGACCCGGGTCAACGAGCGCCCGGCTCAGCTCGGGGTGACCGATGAACTGTACAGTCGTGCCACGAACGGGGCCGACAGCTATGAGAAGGCGCTCGCGGAAGGGCGTTGCTACACGACCGATTATCGGCTCTTCGCCGGCGTACCTGGCGGCGTCGTCGACGGCCAGCAGAAGTACCTGGTTGCGCCGATCGCGCTCTACGCCTGGCAGCCCGCTGCGGGCGGCGGGCGGGGCAAGCTGATGCCGATCGCGATTCAGTGCGGTCAGACTCCGGACTCGCCCATCTTCACGCCCCGCGATGGCGTGAGCTGGCAGATGGCGCGTACAGCGCTGATGGGCGCCGAGTCGAACCAGGGCGGCCTGATCGTGCATTTCGGCCTGTGTCACCTGGCGCTGGAGAGCGTCGTGCTCTCGGCCCGGCGACAGCTGGCAGAAGAGCACCCCGTACGGGTGCTCCTCGAGCCGCATTTTCAGTACACGCTGATCGCGAACGAGATCACGAAGACCACGCTCGTGAATCCCGGAGGAATCATCGATCGCCTGCAGTCGCCAACCTTGGATGACTCACTCGAGGTGTGTCTCAAGGGGCTGTCGGAGTTCAGGCTCAGCGAGTCCGCGCCACCTAAAGACTTCGCCCGCCGCGGGGTGGACGATCTGCAAGGGCTCCCGGAGTATCCATTCCGCGATGACTCGCTCCAGGTTTGGCCGGTGATGCGCGACTGGGTGGATAGCTACTTGCGGCTCTACTACAAGCAGGACGCCGACGTGCTCCGCGACGGCGAAGTGGCCGCGTTCGTGCGAGAGATGGGTGCCCAGGATGGCGGGCGCCTGCAAGGCCTCACGGCCCTGACCGGCGTGGACGACCTGATCGACCTAGTCGCCCAGATCATCTTCCGCGCGAGCTCCTACCACGCATCGATCAACTACCCCTTGTACGACTTCTGCTTCGCGCCAAGCGGGCCGACCTCCGTGTATGGTCCTGGTCCGTACGGAAACGCGTCCGATACAGAAGCTGCGCTGCGCCAGATGTTCCCGCCGGAGGATCTGGCTTATGAGTCCGTCGCGATCTACTGGCCGCTCACCGCCAAGCTGAATCGTCTCGGTCAGTACTCGCCGTTCGCCGATCCTGCGGTGGCGCCGCTCCTACAGACCTTGCAGTCCCGCTTGAGCGATGTGGACGCCCATATCCGCCAGGCAGACGCCTCACGGCCGCTATCTTACCTGTACTACGCTCCATCGGAAGCGACGCAGAGCATCCACGTTTGATCCAATGACGACCCACCGCACCCTTCAGCGACTTCGCGACGGCGCCGACTCGGTCGTGTTCCGCGGCGTCCGAGAGCCCGACGGCGAAGCGGTGGTGGTCAAGCAACTACGCAAACTCTACCCGTCGGCTGAGCAGATAGCCGCGCTGCAGCGGGAGCTCGACCTCACGAACCTCGCCGCCTCTGACGGCGTGGTGCGGGCGCTCGGCATCGAGCAAGAGGAGGGCGTGGTACGGCTGATCGTCGAGGACTTCGGCGCCAGTTCGCTGGCTTCTCAGATTGCGGACGCCCGACCCTCCCTGGCGGAGTGCCTGGAGATTGCGGTCGCGGTGACTCGGGCGCTGGCCGTGGTGCACGAACGCCAGATCGTCCACAAGGACATCAACCCGAGCAATATCGTGCGGAACCCCGAGACGGGGCAGGTCAAGCTGATCGACTTCGGGATCAGCAGCATGCTGCGTCGGGAGTCGGTGGAAGCCCAGACCACCAGCACCGTGCGGGGAACACCGGCGTATATGTCTCCCGAGCAAACCGGGCGCATGAACGTGGTGTTGGATTACCGCACGGATCTATATTCGCTTGGGATCACGCTGTATGAGCTGTTGACGGGCGAGTTGCCGTTTGCTGCGAGCGACACCCTCGAATACGTGCACGCGCACATCGCGAAGACCCCGCTCGCTCCCCACGAGGTGGACGCAGAGGTCCCGGAGCCGCTCTCCAGGGTCGTGATGCGGCTCTTGGAGAAGCGCGCCGATGATCGCTACCAGAGCGCCAGCGGTCTGTTGTTCGACCTCGAGCGGGCGAAAGCGATGCTCGAGGAGAGCGGGCACATTGGCGAGTTCGAGCTTGGAACCCGCGATCAGCACGAGCGCTTCGTCATCCCGCAGACGCTCTACGGTCGTCGACGGGAGACGGCGGCGTTGCTGGGGGCTTTCCAGCGGGTCGCGGCAGGCGCTACGGAAGCGCTGCTGGTCGCCGGCTATTCGGGGATTGGCAAGACCACCCTGGTCAACGAGGTTCAGCGCTCGATCCTCGAGTGCAAGGGCGTGTTCGGCAGCGGCAAGTGCGACCAATTCAAGCACGGCGTGCCTTACGACTCCCTCGCCCAAGCTTTCCGTGCGGTAGTAACGCAGATCCTGCGAGAGGACGAAGCGACTCGCTCGGCGTTCAAAGGCCAGATCCTCGAGGCGGTCGGCGCCAACGGCCGTGTGCTGACGGATCTGGTCCAAGAAGTCGAGACCCTGATCGGGCCTCAACCCGTGTTGGCTCAGGTGTCGTCCACCGAGGGTGAGAACCGGTTGCGGCGCACCATGCGCCACTTCGTGAGGGCGATTTCCGGCCCGAAGCACCCGCTGATCATGTTCTTGGACGACCTGCAGTGGGCGGATCTGCCGTCCTTGCGTTTGATCAAGTCACTGGCCAGCGACCGCGAGATCTCCCACGTCCTCTTCATCGGCGCCTACCGCGACAACGAGGTGAATGAAGCGCACCCGGTTACCCAGATCGTGCGCGAGATGCGTGAGGCCAGTGTGGTCGTCCGCGACATCCAGCTTGGCCCGTTGCGCCTGGATCACGTCGCCGCGCTGCTCGCTGACACCACTGGCCGAAGTTCAGAAGAAGTTGGCGAGTTCGCCGAGCTTTGCCTGGCGAAGACTCGAGGCAACCCGTTCTTCCTGAACCGCTTTCTGGAGTCGCTGCATCAGAATCGGTTGCTCTCGTATGACCCCGTCGGCGCACGCTGGACCTGGGATATCGAACAGCTCCAGGTGCTCGACGTAACGGAGAACGTCGTCGACTTCATGTGCAAGGCGATCGGCACGCTGGCGCCGGCGACGCGCGATGTGCTTCAGCTCGGGTCCGTGATTGGCAGCCGCTTCGCGCTGGGCACGCTGGTCAGCCTGCTCGGTCAAACTGCCCGTCAGGTGCAGAGCGCGCTTCGAGAGGCCCTCGACGAGGACCTGATTCGTCCAGAAGGCTCCGCGTACTGGGAAGCCAGTGACGGCGACGTGCCAAACTTCGAGTTCCGTTTCAGCCACGACCGCATCCAGCAGGCGGCTTACTCGCTGATCCCCGATCGGATCCGAAGGGAAACGCATCTGAAGCTGGGCTGGGCGTTACTCGACGGCCTCAGCGAAGAGGAGCTCGACTACCACCTGTTCGACATCGTCGAGCACTTCAACGAGGCGACGGAGCTGATCAAAGACACCGTCGCCCGAGATCGAGTCTCCCGACTCAACTACGCGGCTGGCCAGCGTGCGCTGCAGTCCGCTGCTTACGCTCATGGCTACACGTACTTCCGGCGTGCGGCCGCTTTGAGCGGCAAAGAAGCCTGGGAGCGCGACTATGCGTATGCCCTCGACGTGGGCGTGGAATCCGCGCGCGCCGCCTATCTAACAGGCGACTCCGACGCGATGGATCAAGCTGCCGACGAGGTCTTGAAGCATTCCCGCTCGCCTCTCGACAGCTTCCGGGCCCAAGAGGTCCGGGCGTTGTCGCTGGTCGGGCGGCAGAAGGCTATCGAGGCGTTGGAGCTCGCCCTCGAGACCCTGGCCACGCTGGGTCACACGCTGATCGCAGACCCGACCGCAGAAGACGTGGAGCGTGGCTTGGTGGCTACCCTCGGGCTGCTGAACAATCGCCCGAACGACGAGATCGCCGCGCTACCCGAGACACAGGATCCTGTCGGCCTCGCGATCATGCGCCTGGAGGTGGCGGTCAGCGCCGCCGCGTTCCTCGCGCGTCCGCGCCTCTTGGCGCTGCTCGCCTTCGACATGGTCGACATGTCCGTGCGGAAAGGCGTCGCGCGGCAGTCAGCCTACGGCTTTGGACTATTCGGGCTGTTCTTGTCAGCCATCAATCTCTGCGACATTGCCTATAAGCAGTCGGAGCTTGCGTTGCTGCTCCTGGATCGCTTCGGTGACCGTTCGCTGCGCCCTCGCCCCCACCACCTGATCTTCGGCTTCACCCGCATCTGGAATCTGCCGCTACGGGAGACGCTGGAGGACCAGCGTGAGGTCTACCTGCTCGGGATGGACAACGGCGACGTCGAATACGGCTGCTGGGGGATCCAGATCCACCTCGCGAGCGCGTTCTGGGCCGGTGTTGAGCTCGAACACCTGCGCAAGGAGTTCGCGACGTACGTCGGGGTGTGCTTCGAGCTGCAGCAGGACGCAGCCGCGCACGTGATGGTGCAGATCCGTCAGGCGATCGAGAACCTCACCGGGCGCGCAGCGGACCCTACGCGCTTGATCGGTCCGGACTTTCACGAAGATCAGGCCATCGAGGGCTATCAGGCGATCAACTACCGGAGCGGCGTCGCCGTCACCTACGCCATGGCAGCAAAGGTTCGCTTCCTGTTCGCGGACTACGCCGGGGCAGCGGAAGCGGCTGCACGTGGGCTCGAGCACGGGGACGCCGTGCCCGCGACCTTCATGCTCGTGGCGTGTCGCTTTTACGGCGCGCTGGCATCGCTACAGCTGTGTAGCAGCGTAAGCGACGAAGAGCGCGCCGCGCTGTTGGCTGGAGTCGACGAGCACCGCGCCATGCTGGAGCTCTGGAGCGGTTTCTGCGCGGCAAACCACGCGCACCGCGTTGCGCTGATCGACGCGGAACGCGCGCGGGTCGAAGGCGACCTCGTGAAGGCAATGGACAAGTACGACGAGGCGATCGAGCTGGCGCGCGCGGGCGCGTTCGTGCAGCACGAGGCGCTCGCCTGCGAGCTCTGCGGGCGCTTCTACTCCGAGCGCGGGCGTCGGGTAGTGGCCCGGGCGTACCTGATGGAAGCGCGCGCCGCGTATCAACGCTGGGGCGCCACTGCGAAGGTCGATTTCCTGGAGGCGGAGTATCCGGGCCTCAGCGCCGTGCGCAGCAGCGAGGTCACCACCGGCTCACTGACCTCGACGGTTGAAGTCTCGACCGATTCGGATCTTTCGCTCGATGTGCAGTCGCTGTTCAAGGCCACTGCGGCACTGGCGTCTGAAATGCGCATCGACGCGCTGCTCGAGCGCGTGCTCGCCGTCGCAATGCAGAACGCGGGAGCGACCCAGGGCTTCTTGATGTTGGCGCGGGACGGTGTGCTGCGGGTCGAGGTCGCTGAAGATGTGGACGGCGCCGTTCCCTGCCCACGGGGCACGCCGATTGACGACGTGGCCGCATTGCAAAGCAATGTGGTGCGGCAGGTGTTCGACGAAGGCGCGCCGCTGGTCGTGGAAGATGCGCGGCACGATCGCCGCTTCCAACACGCCGGGGAGCGCACACGCTCGGTGCTCTGCGTGCCCATCGCGTATCAAGGCAAGCGCGTCGGCGTGGTCTATCTCGAGAACAACTTGGTGCCTGGCGCCTTCACGCCCGAGCGCCTCATGGTGCTCGAGCTGCTCTCGACCCAGGCGGCGGTCGCCATCGAGAACGCCCGGCTCTACGACGAGACGCGGCGCATGGCTGCTTCCTTCGAGCGCTTCGTTCCCAAGGAGTTCCTCCCTCCGCTCGGGCGAGAGCGAGTGGTCGATTTGGTGCTGGGCGACGCTGCGACTCACCAGATCACCGCGATGTTCATCGACCTCCGTGGCTTCACCGCGCTCTTCGAGCGACTGGATCCGAAGGAGGGCTATCGCATGCTGATCGAATACTTCGGACGCATGAGCCCGATCATTCGTAAGCATCAAGGGATCGTGATCCAGTTCCTGGGGGACGGCATCATGGCGTCCTTCATGGGCGCCGCGGACGCCGCGGTCGACGCCGTGATCGAGATGGTGCGTTCCCTTGAGGAAATGAACCGGGAGCGGGATATCCCGGGTGTCGGTAGCCTGCAGCTCGGCGCTGGCTTGCACTCGGGTCAGGTCATGCTGGCCACGATCGGCTCCGAGGAGCGCCTTGATATCACCGCAGTGGGTGACACGGTGAATGCGACTGCACGCATCGAAGCGGCCACCAAGACGCTGGGCGCACCGGTGCTGATCTCGGAAGAGGTGATGTGGCGCATGCTCAATCCCTCGGCGTACGACCTACGGGAGCTCGGCAAGGTACGGGTCCACGGGCGTAAAGATCCTCTGGCGCTCGTGGAGGTCTTCGATTGCGATCCCGAGGCCCAGCGCAGCGCGAAGCGCCAGACACTGCCTGTCTTCGACAAGGCGTTGAGCGCGTATCGCGCGGGGCGCTACGCCGACGCCATCAGCGGCTTCGATGAGTGCATCGAGCGTTGCCCCACGGATCGCGTCGCAGCGGTGCTCCGAGATCGCGCCAAGCAGCGCTCTGAGGGGGTCAGCGCTGCCGCGCTGGCGAAGGGCGACGTCGAGTTCGTTTGACCTTCACGCCTAGGCTCCGCAGCTCCCCCGGCGCTCGGCCTCCAGTTTGACTGCAGTCAGACCGTTCTGCAGTGCGGTCTCCAGCGTTCGCCTGAGGCTTGCTCGGAACAACCGCGCAGGCAGCCCCTCCAGCGATTCTTCGACCTCCAGGGTCACGCCCTGCGCCGCCGGTCGCAGGCGCCACACATGCAACGCGCTCACGCCGAGGCTCTTCCCACGCCAGCTGATCTCACGGAGCGGCTCGACCTCGAGGAGCGTGGACGTGATCGTTCCAGGCCCCGCCTTCCAGCGAAACTCGGTGCCTACAGCGAGCGGTCCGAGCAGCTGCGCGCCGCTTACGTCTGGGTTCCAGCTTGGCCAGCCGTTCACGTCGCTAATCACCTCCCACACGACATCAGGCATCGCGTCTATCTGGATCGACGCCGCACCGGTCACCGGCGCTCCCGAGTTGATCTTGGTCATCAGGCGTGGAAAACAACCTGCGTGCTACGCACATTCCCCGTGTTCTCGGGTTGGGGGTGAGGGAGCGACTCGAGACACCACCGTAAGCGTCTAGACCATGGCCGAGATCGCGATTCAGCTCGACCCAGCCGCGCTGCCAAACCCTGACGCCGACCTGCGTTACGTGCTTCCCGGTCGCTTGGTGGAGCGCTGGCCGGAGCTGTTCAGCGAAGACGGCTACGACTACGGGGCAGCCTCCGAGCGCATGACGGTCTTCCTCACCACGCGGGATGCGGACGCTGCGGTGTCGCGGGTGCTCGAAGTGCTCCACGGTTCGCCCATCCTCGGAAACCCGCTGAGTGAGTGCGGCGTGATCGTTGCGGTCAGCGACGTGGATCATGCGGACGACGCGGAGAGCTACCGGGTGGTGTTTCCTCCCGGTGCGCGCTTCAGTCTCGAGTAGCTCGCCGGCGCCGCTGCGCGCGCTTCAGAGGGGTAAGCACAAGGTTCGCTCAGTTATTGCCGCGCGGAGACACTGGTGCGCCGAGGGCGTGTCAGGTGTCGTTCTCGATCGTGATACGGGGCTGTCAGTTGATTGGTCATGTGACGTCGGCATTGACAAGTGACCCGCGCCCGCGTACATAACTGAAGAGTTAATTAACCTTGAGGTTAAGGGAGGCAGGCGAGGGCGGTCATGAATCAGGCAATCGGCGAGAAAAAGTGGGCTTTGGACAGGGAAATCGTGATCACGCGGGTGTACGACGCGCCGCGGGAGCTGGTGTTCGAGGCGTGGACGAACCCCGAGCACATCGTGCGCTGGTTCGGGCCCAAAGGCTTCGAGCTGACGACCCATGAAATCGACATTCGGGTGGGGGGGCGCTGGCGATTCGACTTCGTCGCGCCGGACGGCACGCACTGGGGCAACCGCATGCTGTTCCTCGAGGTGCGGAAGCCGGAGCTCTTGGTGTTCGACCACGGCGCAGACAAGGACGATGACGAGGAGCTCTTCCGCGTCACCGTCACCTTCGACGAGCAGAGCAACGGAAAGACGGTCGTTACCCTGCGGCAGTTGCATCCAACGGCGGAGCTGCGCGCGCAGAAGATCGCATTCGGCGCCGTGGAGTACGGCTTCCAGACCCTCGACAAGCTGGCGGCACACCTCCTGGAGATGTGATGGCGACCGACGCACTGAGTACCACTTTCGCAGCGCTCGCAGACCCAACGCGGCGGGCCATCTTGGCGCGGCTCGCTGCGGGCTCCGCCACGGTGAAGGAGCTTTCCGAGCCGTTCAGCATGAGTGCACCGGCGATCTCCAAGCACCTGCGGGTGCTGGAGCGAGCCGGGCTGATCAGCCAGGGCAGGGAAGCCCAGTGGCGCCCGTGTCGCCTGGAGGCGGCGCCGCTGAAGCAAGTTGCGGACTGGACCGAGACTTACCGGCAGTTCTGGGAAGGCAGCTTCGATAGCTTGGGAGATTACCTCGCGGAACTACAAGCTCGCGCCGGGGCGGGCGAATCGCCAGCTCCCGAATCGGTCCCTCAGCCTGAGCGACGCCGCGGGGCGCGCCCGCCGACGCGAAGAACGGGTCACAAACCCAAGCCCTGAGGCGCTGAAGAGTTGAAGAAAGTGCCGAGGTGCGTGGGCGGAGGAACTACTCCCACGGGCCGATCGCGATCCACAGCACCTTTTCGTGTTCATCGAAGCGGAAGGTTGTCTCCACCGCCAGATCGCCCATCACGAACTCGTTGGGGTCGACCATGTCCTCGTCATCCGAGCCGAGCCCTTGGTACAGCCGTTCCACCTCGGCGCGAGGCGTGCCGATCCCAACACCCCGCGATGTCTCGAGCTTGCTCGGCGCGCGGATCCAAAGGCTGTGCACGCTGAGTGGCCCGTCGGGGGTGGTGCCTAGCATATCGATGACGACGCCTCGTGCTCGCCACTCCCAACGCACGACGAACTCGTCGCCGTCATCCTGTTCGCCTTCTTCTTCGCGAACGTCGGGCTCGCCCAGCTTGGCGAGCACCGCATCGGCGCTCGTTCCGAGGGACAATCCACCAACTGACTCAACCGTCCCCTCGGCGAGTTCCGGGGTGCCACTGGCGTGAGGGCTCAGTGGCGCGCGCGGAGGATCGACTTGAGCCGCGCTTGCATCCGTCGGTGGACGCGGTGCGGTAGGCGTGCGGGTTGCTGACGGAGCGCCACACGCGGCGAGCACGAGACCAGCTAGGATGTAGAAGGCACGCACGACTCATGACTGTGTGCGCGACAGGCGCTTTGCGCAACCGTCCTTCGGCCTAGGTCGACGCCTTTGCCGCGCGGTAGTGAACATTCGAGTCGCTGAACACAAACCGATGGGGCTGAGCGTACTACTCAGCCCACGCGCCGACTTCGATTGACTCCACCTTGGCGTCGCCGTCGAAGCGGAAGCGTGTGCCGCCGTACACGGTGCCGATCAAAAACTCGTTCGGCTGAGGGGCGATTCCATCGTCGCCCGCTTTCCAACCAAGCCCTTGATACGCTCGCTCGACGTCGGCACGCGACGCGCCGATCCCGATGCCCTTTGAGGTCTTGAGCTGGCTCGGTGCGCGGATGGAGAGCCCGCGCACGCTGAGCGGTCCGTCGGCGCTGGGGCTCGCCATCTCGAGCAGGATCCCCTGGGCTTGCCACTTCCAGCTCACCACGAACTCGCCTGATGCACCCTCTTCGACGCGCGCGGGGCGACTGTCGGGTTCGCCGAGCTTGGAGATCACGTCGTCAGAGGTCGTGCCTGACGAGAATCCGCCGATCGACTCCGATTTCGGGTCCACCGGCTCCCTCGCTTCGGTCGCGGAGGCGTTCCGCGGCACGCTTGCCGCGTCGCCGGGGGGCGCGGGTTCAGCGGTCGGTTGCGCCGGCACGCTCGCGGTGGCAGGAGCACAGGCGGATGGGGGCGGGCCACATGCGGCGAGCATGAGAGCTGATAGGAGGCCGAAGACGCGCATGCTCCGTGACTTAGCGTGCAGCAGTGGGTTCCGGCAACCGTCCTTTGACCGAGGTCACACGGCTTTTGCCGCACGGTATTGACGAGCGGATGCTGCCGACGGATCTCCACTCGATCCGTAGGTACGCTGCATGTCTGGTCAAAAGTCTGTGCGGCGGTCCCGACGCGACTCCACAGTCTGGGCGATCGCACCTGTAGCGATCCTGGGATTGGTGGTGGGTGTGTGCGTGTTTGGGGCGGTATGGTGGCTCGGCGTGGGAGAGCCGTCGTCGAGGCCAATAGGCTCCGATCAGGGGTGGTGTCCCGCTGTGTACATCCCGCCGCACGCTAGACTCGTGCTCCCGAAGGCCCTGCAGACCGTGGGCACCTACGAGGTGAGCGTGAATGCAGATGCGAAGTCGGAGCTGTGCACGGTGAGCATCAAGTCGATCGGAGCGTCAAAACGGCTAGGTGATGTGAAGACGGCCCCGTCCACCCAGGCTGCCACCAGCTGCAAGTTGATCCACGTCGTCGAGTTCGCAGACGACGGCAGCCTCGACTCGTTCTGGACCGAGGGCACGCCCAGGTCGATCCACGTCAGGGTAAGCCGCGACGGCGAGGTGTACGGCGACGGCACCGCCACGCCTGATTACACGGGAGACGAGTGCGGCGTCGTCCAGCCCGACGTTCGGCTGTAGCGAGCTGGCGAGGGCTCAGTCGTCTTGCTGTTCGCGCAGCTTCGCTCGCAAAAGCCGGAAGTAGCGCCGGGCGATGCCGGATGCCTCGGCTGCGCGCGCGACGTTGCCGCCGTGGAGTTCGAGCACGCGCTCCACGTAGCGCCGCTCGAACTCGTTGACGAGCTTTTGACGCGCACGGGGCAGCGGCAAATTCTCCCCGAGGATCCGCTCGATGGTGCTGTCTCCACCGACGCTACTCACGGGCGCCGCGACGTCGGTCGGCGCGGCCAGGGACTCACTGATGCGCACGTCGTCGACGGCGAGATCACCCAAGGCCACGCGACGCGCTACGGCGTTCTGTAGCTCGCGCACGTTGCCCGGCCAGCTGTACGCCTCGAGGCGCTCGAGGAAGCCGTCCGGGATGGGAGTGCCCGGATCCGAGATGCGCTTCCAGAAATGCCGCGCCAGGGTCGCGATGTCGCCTTTGCGGTGGCGGAGCGGCGGTAGCTCGATGCGCGTGACCGCCAAGCGGAAGAACAAGTCGTCACGGAAACGTCCCGCGGCGACTTCGTCGTCGAGGTTCCGGCGAGTTGCCGCGAGGATCCGCACGTCGACCTTGATGAAGCGATTGCCGCCGATGCGCCGCACCTCGGAGCGCTCCAGCACGCGCAAGAGCTTGGCCTGCAAGTCGATGTCCAGATCGCCGATTTCGTCGATCAACAGCGTGCCGCCGTGGGCCTCTTCAAACACGCCACGGCGCGTCTCGGTGGCGCCGGTGAAGCTGCCGCGCTCATGTCCAAACAGCGCGCTTTCAACTAGATTTGGCGGCACAGCGGTACAATCGAAGACCACGAAGGGCCCTGAAGCGCGCGGGCTCTGCTCGTGCAGGCTCTCTGCGAGCACCTCCTTGCCGGTGCCGGTTTCGCCTTCGATGATCACCGCCACGTCGGTCTGCGCCAGGCGCTTACACAGCGGGTACAGCTTGCGCATGGCCGCGCTGGCGCCCACCGTGCGGCCGAACTTCGTCGCCGTGGGGAGCGGCACGTCTTCGGCGGCGCGAGACAGCTCCACGAGGATCACCGTCGAGCCCAACTCGATGCGCTCTCCCCCCCGCAAATAAGCCTCACCGAGGGAGACGCCGTTGACCATGGTGCCGTTGAGGGACTGCAAATCCGTCACGCGTAGGCGCTCTCCTGCGGACTCACAGGCCAAGTGGCGGCGTGACACCTGGCGATCCGTCAGCTTGAACTCGCATGAGGGGCTCTGCCCCACCAACACGCGGGAAGGGAAGCTCGCGTCGATGACCAGCGCTTTGCCCTTGTCTGGGCCCTCCAGGACGTGAAGCGTGAAGCCCGCTTCCCGCGACGATGGCCGCGCCACTCGGCGCATCAGCAGCGTCTCGTCGCCTTCTTTGCCCTGCGCATCTGCCATTTTTCCGAGGGACTCTAGCAGCTTCGCTGGCAAGCTGTCTCTCCTCTCTTCGAACGGTCCATGAAGCGTAAACGCCTACTTTGGCTCCTGGGATTCGGCCTGTTGTTTGCGGCCGTGTTGCTGTGGAAGAGCCCCCAAGGTCGCCTCGAGAGCGATCTCGGTGAGTTGGCGAGTGCGCTCTCGTACACCTCCACCGAGGGATCCGCCGCGCGCGCCTCGCGCTTCCGCGGTGTGATGACGCGCTGGCTCGATGAGTCCACCCAGGTGCAGATCGCCGGCGGTGGCAGCTACGTTGGGGTCGACGCGAACCTGCAGGCTTTGGAGGGCCTGGCAGCGAGCCGACCGCAACTCTTCTTCGAGGTCGAGCGGGTGGAGGTGACGCTTCAAGGCGACCAAGCCAGCGCCGTCGGACTGCTCAATGTCTCCGCCACCCAGGTGGGCGATCTACATCGCGACCAGCGGCGCATCGACCTTGGACTGATCAAGCGCGGCGATGGGTGGAAGGTGCAGCGCTTGGTGATCGGGGAGGCGGATAACACCCAACCTTGGGAGCGGCCGTGAAGCTGAAATGGCCGAAGCAGCGACCTGCCTCCGCGGACGCGCCGGAGCCGCGAGTGCCGGCGCTCGAGCTGCGCTCGACATTGCTCTTGGTGGGCATGCTCGCCGGCATCGCGTCCATGGGGGTTGGCCTCGGCAAGACGCAACGCGCGTTGCCTCCGGGAATCGCGGCTGAAGTGGGTGAGCGGCAAATCCCCGAGAGCGAGGTGGACGCGACGCTGCAGAGCCTGCGTCAGGCGGGGTTCAGCCAGATCGACCGCAAGACGGTGCTCGACCGTCTGGTGGACGAAGAGCTGCTGCTGCAAGAAGCGCTGCGCCTCGACCTGCACCACACGGACGTGCGGCTGCGGGGCGCGCTGGTTCGGGACCTGATCGACGCGAGCAACGCCGCACCGGTGAAGGCGCCAACCCAGGCGGAGCTGCTCACGCACTACAGCGCGAATCCCGCGCGCTTTGCGCCTGCAGCGCAGCTCGAGCTCGAGACGGTGTTCTTTCGCGGTCCTTCGGCAGCGGACGACGCGGTGCTCGCCGTGGAGCTGTGGCGCGGTGGAACCGTGCCGCGCGGCAATGCGAAGGCCAGCCTGCCGCTGCCGAGCGGGTTGGTGCCCGTCGGAAAGTGGCGTGACTACCTGGGGCGCGACGTCAGCGACGCCCTGAGTGAGCTGCCCGAGGGCGGGATCTCAGAGGCATTCCGCTTGGATGACGCCTGGGGCGTGGCCAAGGTCAAGGCGCGTCGGGCGGAGCGTCCGCCAGCGTTCGCCGCGGTCGAGCCCCAGGTCCGCGCGGATTATCAGCGGCGCCAGAGCGAAGTGCGTTTGCGCCAGTTGGTCTCGCACTTGCGTGCCGTGCGTGCGGTGCGCGTCGCTCCGGAGCGGCATTGAGGCGCGCGCTCCAGCTAACGTGCCTGGCGGTGTGCGCCTGGCTCTGGGTGTTCTGTTGCAGCGGCGTGGCCTCGGCTCACGATCAGCGCGCCGGGTATGTGCGCGTCGTCCAGGCCAAGGGCAACGCGTTGAGCCTCGAGCTGTCGATCCCAACGACGCGACTCAAGGCGCGGGACAAGAGCATCTCCCCGCAGCGCTACCAGCGCTCCTTGATCGCCGACGTGACGGTGATGCGGGGGCCATGGCCTTGCCGTGTGGATCCTGAGAGCTTCAGCGAGCCGCGGGCCGAGCCCGGTTGGTATCGGCTCAGAGTGCGGCTTTTGTGCCCGGGCAGCGGCAACTACTCTCTCGAGTCGCAGCTCGGCGGTCCCGGCAGCCTGCTGTTCGCCCGGGGGGAGGGCCCGGAGCTGGTCGCCGTGGGCTTTGGCACGAAGCGCCCGCTGCCGTGGCTGACCGCCCAGGGCAAGCCGCCAGAGCCGTCGCTTGCCTCGTGGCTTTTCTTGGGGGTGAGGCACATCTGGGCTGGCGCGGACCACCTCACGTTTCTGGTCCTGCTGCTGCTCTGCAGCGCGCGCCTCAGAGACCTTGCAAAGACCGTGACCGGTTTCACCCTCGGGCACAGCCTCACGCTGATCGCCGCGAGTCGCGGTTGGATCCATGTGGAAACATCCATCGTCGAGACGCTGATCGCGTTTTCGATCCTGCTCTTGGCAACCGAGCTGATCAGCGTCCCGCTGCCGTCTGCCTCCTCAGTCAACCGGGAGCAGCAGCTCGGCGCCCTGTTGAAGGAGCCGCCGGCGTTGCTGCTGGTGTTTGGGCTCGGCTTGCTCGTGCTGGTCAGCGCCTTCGCGGGCTATCCGGCGACGCTCAGCCTCGGCGGCGCCTGGCTCTTCAGCGTGTGCTACCTGGCGCGCCGCGAGCGGGCGAAGGGCTCTGGCGTGTGGCTCAGCAGCGCCTTCGGGTTGATTCATGGGCTGGGGTTTGCGGCGGCGCTGGGGGAGGGCGTGGCGGACCCTGGCGACCTCAGCTGGCGCGCGCTGTTTGGCTTCAACCTTGGGGTCGAGCTCGGGCAGATCCTCGTGATGCTGCCTCTGTGGGCGCTAGTCAGCCGTCTGCGCGCTCAGCGGCCCTGGATCGCCGTGCTGAGCGCAGCGGCGGCGACGGCGCTTGCTACGCGCTGGCTCTTCGAGCGCCTCGGCTGACGCAAAGCAAGGGAAAAGCCTCCCTGATAAGGCCGCCGCGCGAACCGGACAGATGAGCAGCATCTTTGGCTTGTCAGCAGGTGAGATTGGGCTATAAAGCCCGCCCTCAGCCGGCTTTGTGCCTTGGAATCGCGACCTTGCGTCGCTTACCAAGCCAGCGCCTTCAAGTCCCTATCGTCTAGCCAGGTCCAGGACACGGCCCTTTCAAGGCTGTAACACGGGTTCGAATCCCGTTGGGGACGCCAACAACCCCGCGACGCTGCTCTGACCAAGCCCCGAGCGTCGCGACGAACGGCTGTGCTCGAACCTGCACTCAGTCTCGCGGCCCAATGCCTGGCTTCGGGTCAGATTGGGTAGAACGCACCACACGACGCGGAGCGTCCGCCGTTTCCGTGTGGTGATCATCGGGAAGCCAGGGCCTTGGTTCCGGGCCTATGGCCTCGGTTGCCAGAGGCGGGGCCTGGCCAAGACGGGACCGTGAGGAATCGCATCTGTGCGTCCTCTACACCGACGGAAGCGACTTGCGCATGCTACACTGCGGCGCGGTATGGATCGGGAAGTGAAAGAGCGAATTGCAGCAAACCTCCGAGCCAATATCGCCCGCGTGAGGAGCTTGGTAGGGGCGTACGACACCCTCAACACGCCGGGTGCCGGCCGTCCCTCGGTTCAACAGGTCGACGTACTGAGGGCGGCGGTGGTGCTGCTGCATGCGACCCTGGAAGACGTGATCCGGACCAGCTCGGAGGAGATTCTGCCTGCGGCAAGCGAGGAAGTGTTGAACGAGATCGGTTTTCCTGATGGCCAAGACAAGACGAAGCCGAAGTTTACATTGGGGGAGCTTCACCCGTTCAGAGGGCGATCCGTCGACGATCTGATACGGGAGGCCGTACGCGCCCGGCTCCAGCGGTCGAACTACAACAGCGTCACCGAGGTCGCCGCGGCTCTGAACCGCATCGGGCTCAAGCCCACGGTCCTCGACCCAGACCAGGACGAGATGGAGTCGTTGATGAAGCGGCGGCATCTCATCGTTCATCGTGCGGACAAGAACCCGCTCCCGCGGCGTGGAAGGGGCGTCCCACTCACCGTCCATTTGCCCAAGCTAACCGTCGAGACCTGGGTCGACATGGTCGAAGGTGTGGGCGGGAGGATCGTGGGTGCGCTACCCTAGGACCTGAGAGAATGGCAGACCTGAGCGAAAAGATTACGGCCGCGCTTCGTGACCTCGAGCTAGAGGCTCCCCAGATAGACGTTCACGGTATTGATCGATCGATCATCGCCACGGTCGTGTCCGGGTCCTTCTCGGGCATGGATGAGGCTGAGCGGCAGAAGATGGTCTGGCATGCGCTGCGCCAGAGCCTCAACGATCAGGAACGACTTGCAGTCGAGTTCGTGTTCACGGTTGCCCCCGACGAAGAGGAATCCGTCGAGGAGGCGGTTTAACAAGCCACGTCCCCAGCCACCTCGCCACCGCGGTTCGAAACTCGTCCAGGAAGGAGGCCAACAACCCCGCGACGCTGCTCTGACCAAGCCCGGAGCGTCGCGACGAACGGCTATTCGCTCGCGACGCTAGTCGTCGTCGGGAATGAGTTCGCCCGCTAGCAACATCGCGATCTCCGCCTGCACATCCTCGTCGGGTTCTTCAATCAGCGCCGTGCGCAGACGCCCCTCTGCGTCGCTCGGCCAGTTGTTGATTCCCCACGGTGACAGCGCCCGGAGCTCTGGATGGTTGTCGCGTTCAAGCTTTGATCACGCTCCGCTCAAGAATCTGACGTGAGCCTTGTGCACTCTCATCGCCAGTTCATGAGAGGAGAGCCGATGCCCGCGAGTGACTACCCGTTTCGATTCTACGGACACAAACCATCGGACTGGACGGAGGGAGGGAACGCTGGGCATTGCTTCACGCTCTGTTTCTCCCGTGCTCCGACGGATGACGAACTACTGCGGATCGCTGCAGCCTACGAGTTCGCGCTGTCGAGCGGCAGTGCGGAGCCCTCAGACAAGCCATGGCAGTGGTCGGATCGCTTCGCGATGTTCGATGTGGGCGAGCGTGGAAACAGCTACGCCCGGGTGCCGCACTTCATGGGCCCGGTGACGCGGTTCGCGCTCGCTGCGCATGAGATCGTTCCCCTCGAGGAGGTTGCGTTTCACGGAGTGATGGGGATCGCTTCCGACGACGCCTGGACGCGCTGGTCGAAGGCTCAGGGCGCGCCCTCACCCAAACCCGCGTTCCAGCTATCGACCCACTGGGCTTCGAGTGTCGAGTCCAGCTTGCCGGTTCCCGCCGCGAATCCCGTCTTCGAGCAAGGCCGTGTCGACGGGCGCGTTGCCATGGCAGACGATGCGCTGCGGAAGATCCTCGAGACGGAACGCAAGCGAGGCACGGTGGGGCTGGCCCCATTTGCCAAGGAGCTGAACGAGCCCGAGGTCTCTTGGCCCGCAGAGGTACTCGCGAAGCTTCAGCTCGCTGAGGCGACGGACGACGGAAAGGCCGAAGTAGTAGCTCGCATCGTTGAGCGTCCAGTTGGATTCTTGCCGAAGAGCTACGCGGCGGAGCGAGTGTTTTGGCTCAGCGAGGAGGGGGAGCGGTGCGACGCCAAGCTTCCATACTTTCGGCAGAGGTCGCTCAAAGCAGATCCTCAGGGAAAGCGCCTCCTTGCGGCAAGCACCGGTCGCTACGGAGGCGAAGCCTATTGCCTCGACCTCGAGAGTGGCGAACACACCAGCTGGTACCGGGATCCACCTTACTACTACGGCAAGGGGAACCTCGAGCTGCACGACGTTGCGTGGCTGGAGGGAGGCCGCTCCTTCGCGGTGGCTCTCGATAAATCACTGCGGATCTTCGAAGCGGCGCCGACGGATCCACTGAACCCCGTGGAAGTGGCGAACCAGAAGGTCCGGGTCACACGCTTGCAGAGCGCCCGAAATGGTTCCGTACTGATTGCGTGTGGGGAGAAGGATGTCTGCGTGTTTGCTCTGGATAGGAAGCGCAAGCTGAAGAAGCTGGCGAAGTGGAAGCTCGAGGCGTGGGGCGCCCGGGAGCTCGAAGACGGACGGGTCATCTTTAGGCATCGCTACAAGGGTCCCTGGTACGAAGTCACCGACCTGGACACGGCGCTGGCTGAGCTCAACCCTGCGCCGAAGCGCAAGGCGAAGGAGCGCGCGGTATGATGGGATGAGCCGACGGCCGCTCAACACCCTAGCAAGCGATGTGCCCACACGAGTGGTAGTGTGAGAGTCGCTTCACCAAGAATCGCGGCCAGCTTTTCGGCGATCAGCCCATGTAGTGCCTTGGGGAAATGCACCAGGAAGCCCGACGTCTCCAGCGTAGCCGCCGCCTGCTCATCGAGCTCAATCTCGAGTGAGTCGCCGACTAACCGCCAAGCCTTCACGCCGCCATAGCAAACAGGCGCCCCATTCCGTACACAGGCAGTAGTGTCCATCGCGAGCGCAACGTCTTGTTCGTCGTACTCAGAAGCCTTCTGCAGCTCGAGCCGCAGGCCGTCGGCTTCAGTCTCCGCGAGCACTAGCACCTCACCGTTGATCCCGTCTTGCGCTTGCTTCAGCTCGATGTGCCCAACAGCGGTAGCGGTGAAGCGCGTCACCACGCTGGCGGCCGTAAATGCAGCGCCTTCGGTCTCAGAAAGGCTTCGATACCGTAAGTCGATAGCGTGCAGCCGATGCCGGAGCCGCGGCGTCCGGTCCACGGCAGGCGCGGGCTGACGCGGTCGCAGCAGTTGAAGTAGCCGGTGCCGGCGTCCACTTCCTCGAGGATCTTGAGGGCGCGGGCTTCGTCCTTGGAGTAGACACTGGCGGTGAGGCCGTACGTCGTGTCGTTCATCAGCTGGACGGCCTCCGCATCGTCTTTGACGGCGCGTACGCCGATGATCGGGCCGAAGCTCTCTGCCTGCATGATCAAGGAGTCCTGCGGCGCGTCGGCGACGATGGTGGGCTGGTAGTAGTGTCCGGCTCGTGGGGCGCGCTCTCCCCCCAATAAAATCCGTGCGCCGCGCTGCTTGGCCTCGTCCACCTGCTTCTGGAGATCGCTGATGGCGGCTGAACGGCGGGCGAGGGGGCCGATGAAGGTGTCGCGCTCTTCGGGATCGCCGAGCTTGAGCTTTTGCGTGGCGGCTACGAACGCTTCGAGGAAGCCTTCGTAGCGGCTCGCGTGGACGTAGATGCGCTCCACGGCGCAGCAGCTCTGCCCAGTGTTGTAGAACGCGCCTTCGGCCATGTTCTCCGCGGCGTGCCCGAGGTCGATGTCGTCGGCGAGGTAGACCGGATCCTTACCGCCGAGCTCCAGCGCGAACTTGATCATGCGCGGGGCGAGGGCGCTGGCGATGCGGGCGCCCGTGGCGTTCGAGCCCGTGAAGAACATCGCGCCGAGGGGCTGATCGAGCAGCGCCTGGCCCACGCTGGGGCCACCAACCAGCACCTGAAAGACGTCCTTCGGGATCCCCGATTCGTGGAGCAAGCGGCCTAGGTACTCGCCGGTCATGCTCGCGAGCTCCGAAGGCTTGTAGAGCACCGCGTTGCCCGTCAGGAGCGCCGGCAAGAAGACGTTGCCGCCGACGAAGTAAGGATAATTCCAGGCAGAAATATTTCCGATCACCCCCAACGGCTCATGACGGATGCGTTCGGCGGTGCCGCCCTGATCCGCGCTGAGCAGCTGCTCGTCGCGAAGCTCGGCTTCGGTGCGCTCCAGGAAGAAACTGATGCGACCCTGCAGCGCCTTCACCTCGCCCTCGGCCTGAGCGATAGGCTTACCCATCTCCCGCGTCGTGGTGAGCGCGAGCGCCGAAGTCTCCTCGTCCAACAGCGCGGCGAAGCGCGCGATGCAAATCGCCCGCTCGGGGTAAGGTGTCGCCTGCCAGCTCTTCTGCGCGGCCTGAGCGCGCGCAAAGGCGGCTGCGACTTGGCCCGATTCTGGCTCTGGCAGCTGGGTGATGAGCTCGTCGGTGGCAGGATTGATGACGTCGATCACGGTCAGGCATCGTAGTCGTGGCCGGGGCGGCGTCCAGTGGCTGCTTTCTGACGGTGTCAGGGCGGTTACGGAGCGCCGCGAGACGTGTGGATCGGCGCGATCCTTGGGATCGAGCGCCGCCGGATCTGCCGCCTCCGAGCGCCGCGAAACAAGCCAAAACGAACATCTCAAGGGACGGGAAACCGCCATCGGGCGTTGTTTCCGCCTGGTAGCTTGCTTCGTGATGGAGGCGCGATGAAGCAGCGAACGACACGGCTGACGCGCTGGCTGGACGCCGCGCTGTGGAGCGCCTGCGCCGTGGGTGCGGGGACGGCTCTGGGCTTCGCGGGCGGCTGCAGTGCAGGGGGCGACGCGAACACGGTTCAGTCCGGCGGCTCCGGGCAAGGCGGCAGCGCTGCTAACGGCGGCAGCGGCGGCTCGGACTTTGGCGGGTTTGGGGGGAGCGGAGGCAGCGGCGGCAGCATCGAACCGATTGGACCCGCCTTCGAGTACGAGGATCCGGGAGCGACCGGCGCCTACAAGGACCCGTCGCTGCCCGACGACATCCGCGACCGTTTCTCTGGGGCAACGACTGGGGACGGCGCAGCTTCGCTAGTGTACCCCCTCGCGGAGTCCATGCACCCGATGAACCTCGGGCAGATCGCGTTTCATTTCAGCCAAGGCAGCGCGCAGAACACGGTGTTCCGCATCGATGTCTTGAGCGGCGACGCGGAGTACCACTTCTACGTGCCGTGCAGCGACGCGCAGTGCGTGATCGATCTGCCGCGCAACGAGTGGCTCACCCTCGGACAACGCTTCGCGGGGCGACCCTTCACGGTGCGCCTGCTTGGTAGCGACGGACAGAGTGGTCCGAGCGCAGGCGGCGTGATCACCGAGTCAGCGCAGACCACCCTCGAGTTTTCACCGGGGCCGGTCGCCGGTGCGCTCTACTACTGGGCGTCGAAGAACCGCAGCATCAAGCGGGCCACCTTCGGCTCCCACGAGGCGGTGGACTACATCATCCCGAACTCCGCCACCAACGACTACGCCTGCGTGGCGTGTCACAGCGTGAGCCGCGATGGCAAGACCATCGCCTTCGCCGTGGCGCCCGAGCAGGGTGAAGACATCGCGGCCATCCAAACAGCGCCCACCGACGATCCGACGACCCCTTACGTCAGACCCCCCGAAGGCCCAACGCCGTTCCCAACCGGCGAGTTCAGTGGTGGAAACACCCAAGGCCCAACGAACTACTTCGGGCACAACGTGGCTTTGTCTCCCGACGGAAGCATGGCTGCGATCAACGGCGTGGATGTCAGTGGATGGCCGCCCTATTTCGAGCTGCGAGAGACCCAAACCGGCACCACGATCCAGCGCTGGGACCTGGGTGATCCGCTGTTCGGCGCGGAAAAGCTGCCTATTTTGCCGGAGTGGAGCCCAGACGGCAGCGCCATCGCCGTCACCTTGGCGGACGCCACCGGGGACACGGATCAGTTCGGCTGCGTGTGGACCAGCGACACCTGTCGCTCGGGGATCGCGATCCTCGGCTTCAGTGGCGGTGTGTTGTCAGCGCCCAAGATCTTGGTGCCGCAGTCGGGCAACGACTTCCACTACTACCCAACGTGGTCTCCCGACGGAAAGTGGCTCGCGTTCATGTCTGCTACTCGCGGCAGCAACGACTTCGAGACGACCTCCGAGGCCACGCCCAATGGGTTGATCCGCATGGTAAGGACCTCCGGCGGTCCTTACACCTGCCCAGGCAGCGACTGCATCGAGCTTACTCGGGGCACGCTGTATTCGCCGAGCGAGGCGGCTTCGGGGCTTGGCAAGAAGAGCTCCTGGCCCAAGTTCGCGCCCTTCTCTCAAGCCGGCGATCAGCTGTTCTTCATCTCCTTCAACACCCGGGCGGACTACGGCTTCCTCGCCGCCGACCAGACGCAGCTCTGGATGTTCGCGGTGGACGTCTCCAAGGTGGGTAGCGGCGATCCGTCGTATCCGCCCTTTTGGCTGCCGTACCAGGATTTCGAAGACGGCAGCCTGACGGCCTACTGGACGGAGACCCTGCCCTGCCAGGCGGATCCTCAAGGCGGCTGCGCTGGCTGTGTGGGGAGCGAGACCTGTGTGATCCGTGCGGATAATACCTGCCACTGCGAAACGGTGCCCCGATGAAGCTTCGACGGATTTCCAGGGTTTTGGGGTTAGGCACGCTGCTCATCGGCTCGTGCTGCGCCACAGCGAGCTGTCGTCTGGGTCAGCCAGCCCAAGGCAGCGACTCCGTGGCTGACGGCAGCGGCGACAGTGTGATCGTCGGCCAGGCGCCAGGCGCTACCAAACAGACCCCCGTGGCGGCTCCAGCCATGCCTGGGAAAAACGTGCCGGCGATCAAGGTGGACACCGTCGGTTACCCCCCGGAGTGGACCAAAGTCGCGGTGTTCAACGTCGAGCCTCAAGAGCCCCGGGTGGTCAACGCAGCCGGGGAGACGGCGTATGCGATCCCCGCGGCAAAGGTCAGCGCGCGCGGTATCGATGCGGCCAGTAAGGACCCGGTCTGGCAAGTCGACTTCAGCGAGTTCAAGACGCCGGGCAAGTACACGCTGCGAGACAAGAGCGGCGCTCAGAGCTTTCCCTTCGAAATCGCAAGCGACGTCTATCACAAGTCGCTGATCGCCGGGCTCAAGCACTTCTACTTCCAGCGCTGCCGCACCGCCCTGAAAGCGCCCTTCGCCGAGTGGGAAGGCACCAGCTACACCCGGGAGACGGCGTGTCATACCCACGCGGATACGGCGTGGGACTACAACGACTACCCAGCGAAGAAGCATCACTGGAAGGTGGAAGGCGGCTGGCACGACGCTGGGAACTTCGAGATGTACGTGCCCTCGACGGCGCCCACCGCCGAGGCGCTCTTGATGGCCTACGACGCGCACCCGGATCAGTTTGCGGACAAGGCGCAGAACATCCCCGAGAGCGGTGATGGGATCCCCGACATCTTGGATGAAGCGCGCTACGGGCTGAGCTGGGTGCTGAGCGTGCAAGATCCGAGCGGCGCCTTCCGGCACCGGGAGGCGGTGTTCGACTGGTCCGAGGCCGGGCCCGCTGACAAGGAGAAGAAGCCGCGCTGGATCGGCGGGGTCGGTAGCGCGAGCACCGCCAAGGGAGCAGCCGTGCTGGCGCTGGCGTCCCGCGTCTTTCAGCGCTGGGATCCCGCCTTCGCGAAGCGCGCAGAAGCGGCGTCCCGCCGCGCCTGGGCCTGGCTCGAGCAGCACCCGGAGCGGGTGATGGTGGACAACAAGGGCAGCGAGCAACCGCTGTGGGACGACGGGCCTGAGTTCAAGACCGACCACGGTGCGCGTTTCCTCGCGGCTGCCGAAGTGTGGCGCAACCTACGGGTGCCGAAGGCGCTGGATCAAGTGAAGCACTGGCTCAAGGTGTCCACCGAGGCGAAGGCGGACGAGCTGTTCGACGGCGCCTGGGGCAACCTGAGCCGCTGGGCACTGATCACGCTAGCCAAGGACGACAAGACCCCGAGCGATGTGCGTGATGAAGCCAAGAAGCGCTTGCTGGCTGCTGCCCAGGCGCTCCGCGCTCGCGTGGAGACGAAAGACGGGTACCGCTGCGCGACGGGACTCGATGGCTACTACTGGGGTCACAACTCGAACCTGCTCGAGAAGGCCCACGTGCTGCACGAAGTGAGTCAGCTATTCCCCGAGGCAACGTGGGCCAGGCAAGCGGCTCGGGATCAATGGCACTGGGTGCTCGGTCGTAACCCCAACGCCTACTCGATGGTGACGCGAGTCGGGAAGGGCCCCGAGCGCATGTATCACGTGGAGTGGGGAACCCAGAAGCAGCCTCCCCCAGGCTACCTGATCGGCGGCCCCAACGCGATGGAGATGAAGGTGCTGGCTCCCAACGCACCGGCGAAAACCATCCTTTGGGAGAACCCGAAGCCGCTGCGGTCAGGGCTGCCGGCAGGCACGCTGTGGCACGCAGAGCAGAGCGACCTCTGGGATGGTGGCTTCGAGGCCGAGGGCGAGTGGGGCAACGGCTGGTGGTCCGTCACCGAGCCCGACATCTACTACAACGCGAACCTGGTGCTCGTAGCGAGCGCGATGCAAGCGCCGCGCTGAAGCGAACCGCCGAACCCAAGCAAGCGAGAACAACGTGAACAATCGGATCGACCTCAACGCAGGTTGGCATCTGGGCTCCAGCGCGCGCGTGGGTCGAGATGGCCGAGAACTAAGCACTAGCGCCGGCGCCGGCAGCGATGAGCTGATCCGCAAGGAAGTTGGCTGGCTCGAGATCAGCATGCCGTGCACCGTGCTCGGGGCGCTGGTGGACGCTGGGGTGTACCCCGAGCCGTTCGTTGGCAAGCGCCTGCTCGACGTTCCGGGGCAGGGTCCCCCCGCGGTCAACTTCTCCAACCACGACATGCCAGAAGACAGCCCGTTTGCTGTTCCGTGGTGGTATCGCACGACGTTCGAGACTCCCCCCGAGCTCGGAGAGCGCGTGCTGCTCGGCCTCGATGGTCTCAACTACCGTGGCTCCGTGTGGATCAACGGAGAGCTGGTGGCCGACGAGGGAACGCTGGTCGGCGCCTACCGAGACTACGTGCTCGACATCACCGACTACGTGCATCGGGACGCGCCGAACGTGCTGGCGATCTCCGTCCAGGCGCCAAACAAGGACGATCTGGCGATCACCTGGGTGGACTGGAACCCGTCGCCGCCGGACAAGAACCTCGGACTCTGGCGCGAGGTTTGGCTGCGAGGTGTGGGCGCGGTGCGAGTCACCCGAGCGTTCGTGAAGAGCCGAGTGCTACGTGGAGAGGGCGGCTCTCAAGCGCGCCTCGAAGTGCACACGGAGCTCCACAACTTGAGCGGCGACACCGAGCGTGTCCAGCTCCGAGCGGACATCGCGGCTCTGGGGATCGTGCTGGAGGCCCAGGTCGAGCTCGGCCCTGGTGAGTGCCGCCAAGTCGTGTGGCGAGCGGACGCCCACCCAGAGCTCGAACTCGACGATCCGCCGCTCTGGTGGCCGCGAGTGATGGGGGAGCAGCCGCTCTTCGAGCTGGAAGTCACCGCCAGCTTGCAAGGCTGCTTGAGCGATCGCTGCCAAGCTCGCTTCGGGATCCGCGAGGTAACAAGTGAACTCACCCCTGACGAGCACACGCTGTTCCGCATCAACGGCGAAGCACTGGTGATCCGCGGCGCCGGTTGGGCGACGGACCTCTTCTTGCGACCCGACTGGGAGCGCGATCAGCGCCAGATTGAGTACGTCGTCGCGATGAACCTCAACACAATACGCTTCGAAGGCATGCTCGAGCGCGGGCGTTTCCTCGAGCGCTGCGATGAGCTGGGGCTCCTGGTGATCGCCGGGTGGTGCTGCTGTGATCACTGGGAAAGGTGGGACAACTGGAAAGAAGAAGACTACGGCGTCGCCGCCGAAAGCCTGCGAAGTCAGCTGCGGCGGGTCGCTCACCACCCGAGCATGCTGACCTGGTGGTACGGCAGCGACTTCCCACCGCCCCCGCGGGTCGAGCAGAGCTACCTCGAGGTGTTTGACGCGGAAGCGTGGCCGAACTGCAAGCAGTCTTCAGCGGCCAACAAGCCGACCCCCGTGACTGGGCCGAGTGGGATCAAGATGGTGGGCCCGTACGAGTACGTGCCGCCAAGCTACTGGCTCACGGACCAGGAGCGAGGCGGCGCGTTCGGCTTTGCGAGCGAAATCTGCCCCGGCGTCGCTGTGCCGCCGCTCGAGAGCCTGCAGCGCATGCTCCCGGCGCAGAACCACTGGCCGCCGGACGACACCTGGAAGTTTCACTGTGGTGGTCAGGAGTTTCACAACCTCGATTTATTCCTCGAGGCAACGCGCGAACGCCTGGGGGAGCCCACAGGCATCGCCGACTTCGCACGCAAGGCGCAGCTTTTGACCTATGAAGGTCAGCGAGCGATGTTCGAGGCGTACGCGCGCAACAAGTACCGCGCGACCGGCGTGGTGCAGTGGATGCTCAACAACGCCTGGCCGAGCCTGATCTGGCACCTCTACGACTACTACCTGCGTCCGGCGGGCGGCTTCTTCGGCACTCAACGGGGCTCTGAACCGCTCCACGTGCTGTACGGCTACGACGATCACGCCGTCTGGCTCACCAGCGACTATCGCCGCGCCGTGGAAGACCTGGAGCTCCTGGTGCGCGTGTATGGGCTCGGCGGTGAGCTGCGCTTCTCCGCCTCCCAGAGCGTGAGCGTTGGTCCAGATGGCGCGCTGCGTGTGCTCGAGCTGCCGCCCGTCGAGGCCCTAGGGCTCAGCCCTGGAGGCGTCGTGTTCCTCGATCTCGAGCTCCTCCAAGGCGGACAATCCGTCAGTCGCAACTGGTACTGGATCCCCGCGGAGGCAGACGAAATCGACTTCCCGAACGGCACTTGGTACTACACCCCGGTCAAGCGCTTCGCGGATCTGCGCGCGCTGAGCCAGCTCGCGGAGGCAGGCGATTTTGCGGCGGATCTGCGGGTGCGACGGGAGCCCGGCGTGCAGCGCTTCGACGTCAAGTTGAAGAACCCTGGGCCCCGGGTCGCTTTCTTCGTCGAGCTCCGGCTGTGCGACGCAGATGGCTCGGATGTGCTCCCGGTGTTGTGGGAGGACAACTACGTGACGCTGCGCCCCGGTGAGGAGCGCGTCGTGAGTGGCTCGACGACCGTTGCTGCGCCCCTCGCGGTTGAAGTCTCAGGCTTCAACGTGGCGACCCGCGTGGTGCACTCGGCGCGTTCGTTGCCACCGCTGCAGCTGCCGGACTTGCTCGAGACGGCGAGCGCCGAATAGCTGTCAAGGAGTGACAAACGGCGAACGGCGCACCTGTTCGGGTGCGCCGTTTGTGATTTGTTGGCAGTTCCGTAAGGATCAGGCTCCGCTGCCCTTGCGGTAGGCGCCCGGCGTGTCCCCGGTGACCTTCTTGAAGGAGCGGATCAGGTGGTGCTGCGACTGAAAGCCCGAAGCTTGGGCGATCTGCTCCGTGGTGAGGGGCGTCGTCGCGAGCAGGCGCTTGGCGTGCTCCACGCGCACTGCGCGGACGTACGCGAGGAATGACGTCCCGGTCGCTTGCTTGAACACGCGGCTGAACGCCGGCACGCTGAAGCCGGCCTTGCGCGCCACGTCGGGCAGCCGGAGCTGCTCGGCGAAGTTCTCCTTCAGGTACTGCAGGGTTGCTTCGAGGCGCATCACCTTGGGTCCTTCGAGCGACTTCTGGGAGACGAACGCCAGGCGTTCCAGCGCCGCCTTGAAGGTGTCGATGATCTCGCTGGCGGTGGTCGCTTCTTCCACGCGGCGGGTCAGATCCGCCGCGAAACGGTCCCGCGCCTCCTGTCGCATCGGGTGGCGGCGTTGAATCGCACCGAAGAGCTGGAAGAGCATCGCGAGGAACTGGGAGCGCACGACTTCGATGCGCTCGTCGCTGTGGATCAGGACCAGTCGCACGTAGCGATCCGCAGCGACCTTGATCTCCGTCTCGCGCTGGCGGCCAAATGCCTCCGACAGATCCGTCGCGGCGTCTTGTAGCTGGCTGTAGGTGACCTGTTCGCGTCCGTAGTGATCCTCGTGGAACAGCACGTCTTGCTCGAGCTGCAAGCAGAGGTGGAGCGCCAACACCGCCTGGCGGTGCGATTCGTAGAGCGACGAACCCGCAGGCAGTGAGCGCCCGATGCCAACCACCGAGCGCAGCCCGAACTGCTTGTACACGAACTGCTGCAGGCGTTCCGCTCGCTCACGCAGCTCCAGACGTTGACGCACGTCGCTCTTGCCACGCAGCGGTGAGGTGATGAACGAGACACCGTAGTCCGCCAGCGGAACCGCCGCGGTCTCCGGCCACTCGCGCACATAGGCGATCAGCGCGCGCTGGATGCGGGCATTGCGAATCATCGCCCGCACCGGATCCATCGGCTCGACTCGCGCCTCGAGGGGCATCAGCGTCATGGCCGTGGTCGGCAGGCGCTGGATGCCGATGCCTTCTTTGAGCCAGTCCGTGAGTTGCCCTTCGTAGTACCAGGGCGTCATGTGGAACTTGTCGGCGCTGATCGCGCTCTCCACCCACACGTCGATGGGCCACAGCTTGTCGAACACCGTGCTGTTCAGCTCGTCGACGTCTTGCTGGATGTCGAGGCTCCCCGGTTCCGCGGTGAGAAACGCAGCGTAGAAGCCGAGGAAGCGCTCGAGACCGCTCAAGAGCTCCGCGGACAGCACCGGCAGGCTCAACGCCATGCGCACAAAGCGCACGAAGTCGGCGTTGGCGCTCGTGGGTTCGCGCCCCGTCAGCTGACGCCAGCTCTCAGCCAGCCACTCCCACTCCGGCTCCTTCGTGAGGAACTGCCCGGCGTAGAGGAACGTCTGGCCGCTGTCGTCTGACTTGATGGGCAGGAACAGGTCCGCAAAGCCGAACAGCTCTTCTACCACCAGGCTCTGGGCGAGCTTCGCGCGTTGTAGGCACTCGAGGTAGTACTGATCGCGCTTCGACTCCTTGCCGTAGAAGATCTCGAAGTGGAACGGCTTCAGGTTGTCCGAGGGCACTCCGAGTTCCATCCACTCGAGACCGCGCTCACCGTCCCACTGAATCACATACAGCGGCAGCTGTGGCCGCCGACTGATCACGTTCTGCAGTGCGTAGAAGCTCGTGAGCTGACGCTGCCAGGGAGGACGAATCGCTCGCACCATGCTCTCCGAAATCGGGGCGACGTCAAACGGCGGCGGGGGCGGGGTGAGTAGGGCAGCGGTGTTCATAGTCTAGCTCCTTGCGGGTTTCTTACGGGGGAAAGCCTCAGAACCGTGCGTGCGCAGCGGCGCCATCGAACTCGATGGGTTTCGCCGCGGCAGGGGTTGGGGGAGAGGAGAAGTGAAGCACGCAGTTTGGTTCCGTGGGAAAACGTTCAGTGTGGGAGTTCAGTTGTCAGGACACGGCGCGGCGGCGGGAGTCCACCAGTTGCCGCTCATGGCGATCAGGCTCAAGAGCTTGAGCGTGTCGCCGTAGTACTCGTCAGCCAGGCCCATCGTGATCACGGTGTCCCACAGTTGATTCAGCCAATCCTGGTTCGTGGCGTCGCTCATCGCGCCGACGCCGAACGGCGCGATGTACGCGAGAGAGCTGTAGCCGGAGTTCGGCAACGGCTGACCGCTCAGCTCGTAGCCCGCAGCGATCGACCAAGGATCGCCGCCGCTGGCGCCTCGGATGAAGGCGTTTTGCTTGTCGAGGATCTGCTTCGCCCGCGCGTCACCACTGGTCAGCCAGTAGGCGCCGACACGCCACGGCACGCGGCAGGCGTTGTAGCCGTAGGCGCCGTCCGCCGCGTTCTCGAGGAAGTAAGGGTCGACGGGGGCGGGGGAGGCGTAGGGGCTCTGAATGAAGTCGGGTATGAGTCCGCTCGTTGCCGCGTGGTTCGCCTGCAGGGTCGCGAACATGTCGAGGGACTGATCGAGTAGGGTCGTCCAGCTGCTGTCGTTGCTCGCTGCGGCGAAGCTCGCGAAGTGCCCAGGCATCACGTCGCTGGAGCGGGTCGCGTTGGCGTAGTCGCCACTATCCACCCAGTCGCCAAGCTTGAGGTAGCCCCCAGCGCTGATCTCGGAGGCGCGGACGCCGCTGATCACGTTGAGCGCCTCGGCGTGGTAGTCGACCTCGCCGCTCGAGCCCCATTGCTTGTCCGCAAGCAGTAGCGCGTAGGCGATGTCCAGGTCGCCGTCGGTAGCGCTGTCTGAGCCGTCGACGTTGGTGCAGCTCTCGCCCTGCTTCCAAGCCATGAGCCGCCCGTCGCCGGAGCTCGGGTGATCCTTGAAGTAACGAAACAGGCCGTCGAAGGTGCTACGCGCGCTCGAGTCCGCGCCGGCCATGAAGGCGGCGATCAGCATGCCGTAGCCGTGGGCTTCGCTGACGGTCAGCCCGTTGTTGTGCACGTTGACATACGCGCGAGCATCGCCGCAGCCAGCCTCCAGGTACCTAAATTTCCACGCGGCATAATAGTCGCGCACCGCTTGGTCCAGCTGTGCTTGGCTCTGGTGGCTGGGGAGAATCGCACCCGAGGTATACGCGAGCTGGTGGTTTCCAAAGGGCTGCGCCGCGTCGGTCGCCGTCGTGCAGCCGGGCTCCGGCGTTCCGCCGCTACCGCCCGAAGCTGAGCCGCCCTGACCCGCACCGCCGGGAGCTGAGCCGCCCTGGCCTGAGCCGCCTTGCTCCGCTCCGCCTTGAGCCGCGCCGCCGCTCGCACCAGCGCCTGACGCCCCAGCAGCTGAGCTGCCGCCTTCAGCGCTCGACGACCCGGACTCACCGACGTCGCACCCCAACGCCAGCAGCGCGGCGAACACCACGCTAGCGATTCGTGACTGGCCGCCCCCGCAGCGTTTCAGCGACGGCGGAGTATTCCAGAGCTTACCGTTGGAGATCCCAGGCCTTAGCGGCATCGCTCAGGACTCAGCACGCCGTGTGCCAGCAACAAAGTGCGGGTGCCGAGGTAGGCAATTTCCCGCGCTTTCGAGAATGAGCATCGGTTCTGAACGCAATGGACACGATTGCAGGGGGGATCCGAGGGATCCCTCGGATCCCCCCGATCCTCCCCAGCGCGGATTTGGGGCTGCCCCGCGGAGCCGAACCAGCCCGCGAGCCGATTGCCCGCGGAAACGGTTCGCTTCTTGCAACCGCACCTCCAGAGGAAGCTGAGATGAGTCAACTGCTGAGTGAGATCGAAGAACAACCGAAGACGCTAGCGCGACTGCTCGAGCTAGGACGCTCGGCGGCTATGGAGGCAGCGCGTCGGATCCGCGCCTTTCAGCCTAGCTGGGTTGTGATCGCCGCGCGTGGAACCTCGGACAACGCGGCCCGCTACGCGCAGTACCTGTTTGGCGCACACAACCGCCTGGGTGTCGGACTGGCGGCGCCGTCCTTGTGCACGCTCTACGATGCCCCGCCGGATATGCGACGCGCGTTGACCATTGGCATCAGCCAATCGGGTCAATCACCGGACATCGTCTCGTGGGTCGAGGAAGCGCGGCGTCAGGGGGGCGCCACGTTGGCGATCACGAACGATCCGAGCTCGCCGCTCGCTCTCAGCGCTGACTCCTGCATCCCTCTTTCCGTGGGGGAAGAGAAGGCGGTCGCCGCGACGAAGACCTACACCGGCGAGCTGCTGGCTCTTGGGATGCTGAGCGCCGCCCTGAGCGGAAAGCAGAGCAACTGGGAGGCGCTCGAGACGGTGCCTGGTGCGGTGCGCACCGCCATCAGCAAGAACCAGCAGATCGAGTCGTTGGCGCAGGAATTCGCCGGCTCAAGCCAGTTTTTGGTGTTGGGCCGAGGGTTCAACTACTGCACGGCGTTCGAGGTCGCGCTCAAGATCAAGGAGACCAGCTACATCGTGGCCGAGCCTTACTCGGTCGCTGATCTGCTGCACGGACCCGTGGCGATGGTCGACGAAGGCTTCCCATGCCTGGTGATCGCACCTAGCGGGCAGGCGCTCGCCGGAGCCAGTGAGCTCGTGGAGCTGCTCAGGCAACGCAAAGCCCACGTCGTCGTGCTGAGCGATGACACGGAGCTCTGCCGTCGGGGTCAAGCCAGCCTCAAGTTGCCGCGCGGAGTCGCCGAGTGGGCGAGCCCCATCGTCAGCGTCGTGCCCGGCCAACAGTTCGCCCACGCCTTGGCGGTTGCCAAGGGCCTCGACCCAGACACGCCGCGGGGCTTGTCCAAAGTGACCCGCACCCGCTGAGTGTGACCTCTGCGATAGACACGCAAGGAACTGGAACGCGTCGAAGAGCAGCTTCACTGCTGTGAGAGGGGATGGACCGCCAAGGACGCCAAGGACGCCAAGGATTGGGGGTTCGAGCCTCAAGACGTCGTGAGTGCCGAACGGTCTCTGGTGCTCACTGGTTGCTAGGATGGACCGCCAAGGACGCCAAGGGCGCCAAGGATTGGAGGCTCAAGACGTCGTGAGTGCCGAACGGTCGCTGTTGGTCACTGGTCGCTGGGGATGGACCGCCAAGGGCGCCAAGGATTTGGGGATTGAGACGCGAGGCGGCCGGTGCGCCGAAGAGCGGATTCAGCGTCATGAGAGGGATGGACCGCCAAGGACGCGAAGGGCGCCAAGGATTTGGGGATTGAGATTCCGCACCCCGCGACGCGCTGCAGTGCGCCCGTTCGCGCTACGTGAGTCGCCCAGATGTTGCCGCGCGGATGCGTTTATTGCTGCCCAAGAAAATCTTGGCGTCCTTGGCGCCCTTGGCGGTTCCCTTTGAAAAAGGCATCTGCTGGCACAACGGATCAGGCCCCGGGAAGGAGCAGCGCGCACGTTTCCTCAGGCGCTGGAAACGCCTTCTCATGATGTCTAACGGCTCGCTCCTCACCCCCAAAAACTTGGCGGTTCCCTTGGGTAGAGAGCCCGACGCGCGACGTTTCAGTCGTCTTCGTTTTCGTCCAGGGGGGCGAGGAGGCTGTCGATGTCCTCTTCGCTGATCGCCTTGGGGGCTGCGGAGCCTCCGCCGAGCAGCGTATCCGCGAGGTGTCGTTTGCGGCGTTGCAGGTGGAGCATGCGCTCTTCGACGCTGCCGCTGACGATCAAGTTGTAGACGAACACCGGGCGCTTTTGGCCGATGCGGTAGGCGCGGTCTGTAGCCTGTGCCTGGGCGGCGGCGTTCCACCAGGGGTCGTAGTGGATCACGGTGTCGGCGCTGGTGAGGTTGAGACCCGTGCCGCCTGCTTTCAGACTGATCAGGAAGACGTCGACCTCACCCGCCTCGAAGCGGTCCACCAACCCTTGGCGATCCGCGGTGCCGCCCGTCAGCACCACATGCCCCGTGTTGCGCTTGCCGAGCTCCTGGGAGATCAGCGCGAGCATGCGCGTGAACTGACTGAACACCAGCACGCGGCGCCCTTGCTCGAGGTGCGTCGTGAGGAGTTCGAAGAACATCTCGAACTTCGCGTTGCCTTGGCACTCCGAGGCACCCGCAACGTGCACCAGGCGGGGATCGCAGCACACCTGACGGAGCTGCATCAGCGCGTCGAGGATGGCGACGGTCGAGGCGGCGAAGCCCTTCTTGCGGATCGCTTTGCGCACGTCGTCGTGAGCGGCCACGCGGATGGCTTCGTACAGCTCACGCTGGTCGCCGTGGATTTCTACCGGGCGCACGAGCTCCGTCTTGGGCGGGAGCTCCGTCGCGACGCTCTCTTTCAGTCGACGCAGGATGAAGGGAGACACGCGGCGGCGTAGCGCCTCGAGCCGGGCGTCGTTGCCTTCGCGCTCGATCGGGATACGGAAAGCCGCGCGGAAACGTGCGGCTTCACCGAGTAGACCCGGCATCAAGAAGTCGAACAGCGACCACAGCTCCTCGAGGTTGTTCTCGACCGGGGTGCCCGTGAGGCACATGCGGTGCCTTGAGTTGAGGCGCCGTACGGTGCGTGCGATTTGGCTGCGCGGGTTCTTGATCGCCTGCGCCTCGTCCAAGATCACGTAGTGGAAGTCCATCTCCTCCAGGCGATCGATGTCGCGCACCAACAGCGGGTACGTCGTCAGGACGACGTCCGCCTTGCTGGCGCGCTCGAAGCGCTCATGGCGCTTGGGGCCGTGCAAAACGCAGATCTTCAGGTGCGGCGCGAACTTCTTCGTCTCGCGCTGCCAGTTGCCGATCAGGCTGGTGGGCACCAGCACGAGGCTTGGCAGATCCGTGCGGTGCTCTTCCTTCTCCTTGGTGAGGTGAGCGATGGTCTGCAGCGTCTTGCCGAGGCCCATGTCGTCGGCGAGCACCCCGCATGCGCCGTGCTCTCGCAGGTGCTGCATCCAGGTGAGGCCTTCGTGCTGGTAGGAGCGGAGCGTCGCCTTCAAGCTCACGGGTTCGGAGACAAAGCTTGGCGCGCGGCTCAAGGCGCGAGCGCGCTCCACGACGTCTTGGGCGCCGGTCCACTTGAGCTGGGTCCCGGCCTCGCCCATGGCGTCCTCGAGCTGAGTGAGGCAGCCGACCGCACCCGGGTCGAACTCGATGACTCCGCCTTCGCCCTTGTTTCCGCCGCGATACAGATCGAGCAAGACGCTGAGCAGATGCTTCAGGCGCTCCGGCTGGATCGGCAGGTAGCGATTGGGGCCAACCGGGATCGCGCGGTAGCGGGCAGGCAGCTTGAGCAGCGCGTCCAGGCTCTCGGAGTCGGGGCAGAAGTCGAGTAGCTCGACCAACGCCGGCAGCAGGTTCACCCGCTCACCGGACACCTCGACGCCTAGCTCGAGACTGAACCAACCCGGCGCGTCGTCGTCCGGTTGATCGACGTCGGCGTACCAGGGCACGTGCCCTTCCACGATTTGGTAGGGGAAGTCCTTGTGGATCTCGACGCGCCACCCGAGCTTGCGGAGCTGCGGGACGGCGTGCGCCATGAAGGAGCACTGAGAGTGAGCGTTGTTGCTCGACTGGACCAGGTAGTCCGCCTCAGAGCCGAACGGCGGGATCACGTCTTCCACGCAGCTCAGATCCACCGCCCCGAAGGTCTCCAGCATGCACTGGGCGCGGGCCTCGGCCGCCCGATCGCGGTCCACCACGTCCGACTTGGGGCCGCTCGAGATCTCTCCGTCGAGATCGAAATCGAAGTCCAGGTCGTCGAGATCGCCGTCGCCCTCGGGGCGCACCTGGATCCCGCCGTAGTTGAAGCGCAGCTTCATCACCGGCAGTTCGACGTCTTTTGGGCGCTTCCCACGACCGCTCGTGGGGCCCTCCACCATCATCGCCTCGGTGTAGATGAAGAGTTCCGGGACGAACGCGAGGGCGCGTTGGGGCGCACGGGCTTCGGCGGAGTGGGCCTCGCTGGGCTGATGGGTCTGAGCGCTTGCTGAACTGATCAAGGCTGCTTGCACCCGCTTCGGGGTGTCCTGGGGCGGAGCTGACCGCCCGTTCCCTGCGCAGACGGCCAGGGGAAGGGGCAGGTAACCCCAAACCCTTGGCTTTGTCGATGCCGAATCTCTTCGGAATCACGCAAGAAAGTGGCGGAACTTCGCTGAAAAACGGCGCATCGCAACATCCTGGGGTGGCGGGCCCGGGCAAGCCCAACATCCTGGGCAGGGGGGTGAGAAAGCACTGAATGCGTTCAGGCTTTCTACGAACGGCCGTTTGGAGATGCATGCACTCAGCCTTCGCTCCGTCCGTTGCTCCTGCCTTCGTGCGCGAGCCACTCCTCGCGCTTCAGGTGGCCCACTCCGAGGGCGACCCGTTGCCCACGGACGTCGAGGAATGGCTCGAAGACACTCTGGACCTCGGTCAGATCCAGGTCCCGGTGCTCGAGGCCGTGGCCAGCCGCCTGCTTCAGCTGAGTCTCGACCCGGAGAGTGATCTGCGGCAAATCGCTTCCGAGCTAGCCCTGGACCCGTCCCTCACGGCGGAAGTGTTGCGGCTCTCGAACTCGGCGGCGTTCGGTGCGCGGGTGGCGATCACGACGATCGATCGCGCTGTCGCTCAGCTGGGATCCATGCGGATCCGTGACATCGCGCTGGTGGTGGCGTGCAAGGACAACGTGTTCACGGCCGGCGAGTTCGCTGGTCTGATGCGCGAGCTGTACCGGCACTCGGTCGCGACGGCGTTCTACGCGCGCCACGTTGCTGCCAAGCAGGGCATCGACCGCGGCACGGCGTTCGTGTGTGGTCTGCTCCACGATGTGGGGTGGCCGGTGGTCCTTCAGCTGTTGGATCGCTACGAGCGTGAGGAAGGGCTCAAGCTCGGGCCGGCCACGAAGCTCAAGGCCGCGGCCCGCTACCACGAGCGAGCGGGTCTCGTGATCTCTCGCAAGCTGCCGATTCCGGACCTGAAGATCGCCCTGAGCGAGCACCACCGACCGAATAGCCAGGTCCCCGCGGCCGCGTCCGTCGCCTTGGCCAAGGTGCTCGCCACGCCGATCGCCGGCTGGGACGCCATCACCAGTTTGCCATCTGATGTGGAGGGGCTGATCGTCTTGGCTCACGAGGTCGGCGTGCCCCTCGACATGGATGCCGCAACGGATCTGTTCGAGCAACACAGCTCCGTAGCGCAGGTCGTCGTTGCCTTCGCCGGCGACTGACAGCGCAGTTGGCCCAGGCGCTGGCTAACGGGCCGCTACAAGCGGAAGCGCTTCCAGATGACCGCTGGTGGCGGGCGCCCGCACGAGTCGAGTGCTCTCGATGAGGTGACAACGCACGCTGCGGCCAGCGCCGACAGGTGCAAGCTCAGGAGTTACCTCGCGGCAACGTTGAACGGCTTCCGGGCAGCGCCCGGCGAACGCGCAGCCGACGCTCGGCTGCTGAAGATTCGGGGAGCCGCTCTTCGCCGCCAAGGGCGAAAGGATGTTGCCTCCAGGCCGGGGGACCGCACTCAGGAGCAGCCGGGTGTACGGGTGGAGCGGCTCGCGCATCAGCTCGGCGCTGTTCGCTTCTTCCACGACTTGCCCCGCATACAGCACGAGTGTTCGGTCGGCGATGTAGCGCGCACTGGCCAGATCGTGCGTGATGTAGAGGAAGCCGATGTTGCGCTCCTGCTTGAGTTCCCGCATCAGGTTGAGGATCCCCACGCGGATGGACACATCGAGCATGCTGGTCGGCTCATCTGCCAGGATGAGCTGTGGGGTGACTGCGAGCGCGCGCGCTATCGCGACGCGTTGACGTTGGCCGCCCGACGCCTGGTGCGGGTAGCGCTTGGCGAACTCCGCGGCGGGGCTGAGCCCAACTTGGTCAAACAGCTCGAGCACCCGCTGCTCGACGTCACGTTTGCTCAGCCGCGTGTGGCGAACCAGTGGACGCTCCACGTGGTAGCCGAGGCGGTGCACCGGATTCAGCGAAGCGAACGGGTCCTGGAAGATCAGCTGGACTTGGCGGCGATACTCGGCGCCCGGGCGACGCTTGAGTGGCACCGCTTGCCCGTTGAACCAAAGCTCGCCCGTACTCGGGTCGGTGAGTCGCGCCGCGAGCCTGAGCGCCGTGCTCTTGCCGCTTCCGCTCTCTCCGACGAGGGCGACGATCTCGCCCGCGTGGACTCGCAGGCTGACGTCTCGCAAGGCGTGCACGTGCCGCATGCTGAGCCCGCGCCTCTGGGAGAAGGTCTTTGAGAGCCCGCGCAGCTCCAGCAGTGGTTCAGAGGTGGACATGGGTCATTTCCGCGAGGTGACTACGGCTGACGGGCGACATGGCAAGCGGCCAGGTGATTGCCCCCCAGGGAGACGAGCTGGGGCAGCTCCGCGTGACAGCGCTTCTGCACTTGGCTGCAGCGCGGGTGAAAGCGGCAGCCTGGCGGTGGATGAAGCAAATCGGGAGGTGAGCCGGGGATGCCTTCGAGGGACGTCTGGTCACCTGCCGTATCGGGGAACGACGCGAGCAGGCCTTGGGTGTAGGGGTGCCGCGGGTGGTGATAGATCTCATCGGCCTCTGCCACTTCCACCAGCTTGCCTGCGTACATCACCCCAATGTGCGTGCAGAACTCCAGCATGAGCCCAAGATCGTGGGTGATGAACAACACGGAGAAGCCCAAGCGATGACGCAGCTCCGCGATTTGCGCGAGGATCTCCTTTTGCACCACCACGTCGAGCGCGGTGGTCGGTTCGTCCATGATCAAGAGCTTCGGGCGCAAAGCGAGGGCGATGGCAATCACCACCCGTTGCCGCATCCCGCCGGAGAGTTCATGGGGGAAGCTATCGAGGCGCGTCGAGTCGATGCCCACGAGTTCCAGTAGCTCCTCCGCGCGTTTCCGTGCGGCTGGGGGTGAGAGCGCTTCGTGGGCCAGCATCACGTCCGTGAGCTGTTCGGAAACGCGCAGCACGGGGTTCAACGCATTCATCGCGCTCTGAAACACGAGCGAGGCGTCCCGCCAGCGCACTCGGCGTAGCTCCGCTTCGCTCATCGCCAACAGGTCCTTCCCGAGTAGCCGCACGCTGCCTCCGGTGATCGCGGCGGGAGGCCTGAGCAGGCGCAAGATCCCTTGGACTACCGTGGACTTCCCACTGCCGCTCTCCCCGGCGAGCCCGAAGATCTGATCCTCGTCCACGCGGAAAGAGACGCCGTCGACGGCGGAGACGTCTCCCGCCTGCGTGATGTAGTCGATCCGCAAATCCGAGACTTCCAGCAGGCTCATTCGCCCCCCAGCGCTTCGACCGCGTCAACGGCGGGTGGCACTGACGGGCGACGCTTCAGCAGCACGGCCGTCGCGCCGCCGCTCGTGACTCCCGCCTCGCGCATCCGGCGTTCGTAGGCGTTTTCTCGCTTCAGGCGCGGGTTCGAGAGCTCATCGATTGCGTTATTCAGGAGCCCGAGGGCGAGCCCTACGAGGGCCACACACAGCCCTGTCGGCACGAACGTCCACCAGGAACCCGTCAGCAGCGCAGCATCGTTGCTAGCCCAGTAGAGGTTGGTGCCCCACGTCACCTGAGACACATCTCCTAACCCCAAGAATTCCAAACCGACCTGAGCGCCGATGGCGTAGATCGTGGCGCCAATGAATGACGAGACCAGGAGGCCGCTCTGGTTTGGCAAGATCTCCCACAAGATGATGCGCAGCGGATGCTCACCACAGACGATGGCTGCGGACACGAAGTCCTTGTTCCGCAGGGCAAGAGTCTGGGAGCGAATCACGCGAGCTCCCCAGGCCCAGCCAGTGAAGATCAAGACCCAAGCGATGGTCACCGGTCCAGGAGGCAGGTAGGCGGCGATCACGACCATCAGCGGGAGACCCGGCATGATCAGAAAGACGTTGATCAGCAGGCTGAGCGCGTCATCGATGAAGCCCCCGAAGAAGCCCGCTGCGGTGCCAACCACGGCGCCGATCGCCACCACCCCAAAGCCGACGGCGAACCCAACCAGCAGCGACATGCGCGCGCCTGCGATGGTCTGAGCCAGCACGTCTTGACCCTGCCCATTGGTGCCGAGCCAGTGAGCACCCGAAGGCGGCTCGAGCGGCACGCCGGCGAACGCGGTTGGATCCTGCACGAGGTAAGGTCCGACGATCGCGATGAGCGCGAACAACAGTAACAGGGAGAGGCCGACGACCGCCTGTTTCGAAGCGAGCAGACCCCTCATCACGTCCTCGGGTCGAGCCAAGCGTACGCGATGTCGACGAGCCAGTTGGCCCCCAGCACCGCGAGCGTGATGGTCAGAAACAATCCCTGGATCAGCGGGTAATCCAGGCTCCTCACCGCCTGAATCAACAGATAGCCCTGACCCGGGTAGGAGAAGATGATCTCCGTCAGCAGCGAGCCGCTCAAGACGAAGCCGAGCGCCATGCCAAAACCCGTCACGTTGGGCAACAAGGCATTCCGTGCGGCATAGGTCCACATCACCCGCCGGCTGTGGAGGCCCTTGGCCTGCGCGAGGCTGATGTAGTCCTCTCCCAGGACAGAGATCATCGTGTTGCGCATCGACAGCATCCAGCCCCCGAGGGTTGCGACCACGATGGTCAGCGCCGGGAGGATCGCGTGCTTCAGAACGCTACCGATGAAACCCCAAGAGAAGCTCGGCGTGAGGTGATCTGCGTAGGCGTGTCCCAGCGGAAACCAACCCAGCTCGAAACCGAGCAGGAACAACGCCAGCATCGCGAGCCAAAAGTAGGGAAAAGCGCCGAGAAAGATCAGGGCAGGGGGTGCGAATCGGTCAAGCTTACCGTCGCGTTTCCACGCGCTGATCACGCCGAGGGCGGTCCCAACGCCAAAGCTCAACACCACGGAGACGCCAGCGAGCAGTAGCGTCCAGAAGAGCGCCCCACCGATCACCGTGTTCACGCTGGCAGGGAAGTGACTGATGCTGACCCCGAGATCCCCTCGCAGCACGTGTCCCAGGTAGCTCAGGTACTGCTGGTGGAGCGGGGCGTCGCTGAAGCCAAAGGCCTGGCGGAGCGCGTCCATCGCCTCGGGTTTGAGTTGACCCTTGAAGCGCGCGAACATCGCGGATGCGGGATCGCCCGGCATCAAGCGAGGGATCAAGAACGCCAGCGTGATCGAGGCCCAAGCCGCCATCAGGTAGAACCCCAGGCGTCGCAGCACGAACTTCAGCCCCGCGGAGGCCCGACTCAAGCTCTTCATTTCGCCTCCAGGCGCGTGAGGACCAACAAGCTGTCGGGAGCCTTGTTGGGGGTGAGGAGCGCATAGGGATCCGCTTCATTCGGGAAGCCCTTGAACCGCTTGAGGTTGTATTCCCCCCAGGAAACGTCCGGGAAGAGTGGCAAGGCAGGAGCCTGCTCGACGAACAGTCGCTGCAAAGAGGCGTAGAGCGCGTGTTCTTGCATCGGGTCCGTCGTGCGCTCGAGTTCCCTCAACCAGGCGTCGGCTTTTGCTGACGCAAAGCGGTGCCAGTTGGTGGCAGCTTCTTCTTCCAAAGGTTGCTTCGTCTCCGTGGCCATCAACCCGCGATAGAGCGAATACGGCGTTGGACCCTCCTCGGTCCAGCCGAGGC
The DNA here is from genome assembly GCA_020633205.1 of Polyangiaceae bacterium. Taxonomy (NCBI): domain Bacteria; kingdom Pseudomonadati; phylum Myxococcota; order Polyangiales; family Polyangiaceae; species Polyangiaceae bacterium. Next base: position 925,121 of record JACKEB010000012.1, on the reverse strand, counting down.
TGAGCCAGAAGTCACCCCGCTGGAGCTTCTGAAACCAGGCACCGAAGTCGTAGCTGCGGAGGGTGGCTTTGACGCCGACTTGCTCGAGGTTTCGGCAGATGACCTGCGCCGAGCGCACCCAGTCGCTCCACCCCGCCACCACGTTGATCTCGAGCTCGAACGGCTCTCCCGAGGGCAGGTGGCGCAGTCCGTCGGCGGCCATCTTGATCCCCGCGGAGTCAAGCAGGGTGGCTGCTTGCTGTGGGTCGTAGTTCACCCAGTCGCCCGCCGCGACAGCCTGGGGGTCGCGATACTTCGCGTAAGCGTCGGATAGGCCCGTCGCGTCCGCGGGGCGCGAGTAGTCGAAGAGCGCGACCTGCACCAGCTTCTTGCGGTCGATCGCCTGACTCAGCGCCTTGCGCACGCGCACGTCATCCAGCGGCGCGCGCGTGTGGTTCGGATACAGCAGCACGCTGCCCTGCATCAGCGGGAACCAGTAGCGGTGGTGATCCGGATCGCGACTGACGAAGGTGCGGTCGATCGCCGGGACGAAGGTCCCCGCCCAGTCGAGATCCCCGTGGATCAAGGCCAGGTTCGTCTGGTCGTTGGCCGGGAACGCAGGGAACCGCAGCGCCTTCAGCTTGGGCTTCTCCGGCTGCCAGTAGTTGGGGTTCTTCCCGATCTGATAGACCTGACTCTGAAAGCTCTCGATTTCCGTGAACGGCCCCGTGCCCACCGGGTTCGGATCGGCGAAAGTGACCGGATCTTCTACGTCCCGCCAGGTGTGCTCAGGGACTATGGGTTGACTCGCGAGGTAGTACAAACCTGGGACAAAAGGCCGCTTGAAGCGCAAGCGGAGCTGGTTTTCGCTGAGCGTCTCGACACGCTCCAGGAATTTCCACACGGCGTTGATGTCCAGGGCGGGGAAGCGGCGCAAGAGCTCGAAGGTGAAGGCGGCGTCCTGCGCGCTGAACGCCTCGCCGTCGCTCCACTTCACCCCGGTTCGAGTCGTGAAGGACAGCGCTAGCCCATCGTCACTCCAGGCGTAGTTCGTGGACAGCCAGGGTTCGTAGCGGCCTTGCGCCACGTTGTAGATCAGCAGCGGCTCGTAGATCGCGTGGTTCGCTGCCCAGCGACCCGCACCAAGTAGCGGGTTGAAGTTCCTCACGTAGGAGGCGGTCTGTTCGCTCTCGGTGATCACCAGGACGCCCGGCTCTGGAGCCCGAGACTCTGGCTCACAGCCCACGCTGAAGGCGCAGAGCAGGAGGGCGAGCCAGCAGCGCAACGGGTGAGTAGTTCGGCGGAAGTCCATGAGGGTGTTGATGGGTCTTCGATTCACTTTGCGAGAGGCGTGCCGCCCGCGCCGGTGACCGCGCGGAGGTCGCGCCGTGACTTGGGCGAGCAGCGCACTCGGAGTTTTCCGCGCTAGCAAAGTGTCGCGGGTGTCAAAAATGACCAATCTTGCGCTCAGAAACGCCCATCTCGTCGGAGCGCTGCTGGGCAATCTCCAGGGATGCCCTCGATCCCGGGGATCTTCCCGATCCGGAACACCCAGTGCCGTTCTCTCCCTAGTACCGGGCGGAAATCAATCACCGGCGTGGCCGGTTTGGCTCATGCTCGGATCGCGCTCGCTCCGCCGGCTACGCGCTTCAGCGCGAACGCTCGCTTGACGGACCAGGAGGCGGGTGCGGGTGCGGCGTGGCACGAGTTTCGCTGTAGCGCGAGCTGCATGCTTGCTCCGTCCTCCCGTAGCCTGAACCTGGCGCTGTGCGCTGCGTTCGTGCTGATCGCGATTGTGGTGGCTCCGTCTAGAGTTTCCGCACAGGAAACCGTGATCGTCGGCGGTGACGATACCGACAGTACGCCGGAAGGCTCCCGGGAAACTGCAAGAGCCGAGCGGGAGAGTCGGGATACACCTACCAGTACCAGCGGACCAGGCAGCTCCGAAGGCTTGGTTACGGAGTTCCACGGCTTCTTTCGTGCCCCAATGCGGCTTGGGATCGGCAAGCGGGACAACCCGGCTGATGGCCAGAGCTCGACCACCCTTCACAACGCGCTCACACCTGACGATCAGTACCTGAGCTGGCAGTACACTCGGCACAATCAGCGCGACTGGGCGGAGCTCTATCTATCCGTGGGGAAAGATTTCGCGAAGGGTACCGTCGGACTCCAGGCCTACAACTTCACCGACGCTTCGTACAATGAGCAAGAAGCGCAGCTCGGCATCAGCCAGGCATTCGTGACCCTCACCCCCGATCTCGGAAGCGAAGACCGCTTCGAGGTCCGCGCCGGTGCGCACTGGGGTTTGTACGGAGAAATGGGTCGCTACGACGCGGGAGAGTACGACACCTATCTGTTCGGGCGCACCGCCGTGATGGGGTACACCGCGCGCTACGAGCACGATTTGCCGGGGGTGACGTTGAAGGCGGAGCAAGGCTTCGGCACCCGCCGTCCCGATCCCGACGTGTTCAACAAGACGCGCTTCACTTTGCTGCATCACGAGCACCTGTGGGCCCAGCTGATGCAGGACTACGAAGTGGGACTCCACTTCCTTTCCTCGTGGACACAGGAAGAGGACCGAAACCAGGACCCCTTGCAAGATCAGCCCGACGGCAGCCTGATGGTCTACGGCGGCGACGTGCGCCTGGACTTTCACGGCTTCGGCTTGCTGTACGCCGGCTTCAGCCGCGTGGTTGCCAAGGACGCGCTGACCGTCGCACCGGCGATCAATGTGATCCACTCCGACGGCGGCGGAGAGTTCGACCACGGCATCACCGGCAACTACCTCGACACCCGCGATTGTTTCGAGACCCCGACTGCCGCGGGTTGCAGTCGCGGAAACGGAGCCGTCAGCACCCTGGCGGGGCAATACGAGATCAGCTTGAGCAACCTGATCGGCAGCTGGAGGGACCCCGAGTTCGATTGGTGGGGTGAGGGCGAAGACGTCGTGATCAAGCTCTACGGCATGCTCAACTGGGTCAAGAGCGACAACTCTCGCGTGGATGGCCTGCGCAAGGTCAAGTACGGCGCCGACCTCGAGTGGATGATGCTCAAGTGGTTCGGCGTCGGAGCGCGCGCGGATCGTCTGCAGCCGAACAGCCGAGTGCCCGAGCAGTCGTTCATGATCTTGAGCCCTCGTGTGGTGTTCCGCTCGAGCTGGGTCAGCAACGAGATGCTCGTCATCCAGTACAGCCGCTACGTGTACAACCAGCGCGAGTGCAACGACCCGACGCGGTCGGAGCTGTGTGTCCAGCCTCCGTCGTCGGTTTCAACCCCGGACGGGTTCGGCTCCGCGACGGCTGATGAAGACACCCTGCGCACGATCAGCGCCACTCGGCCCGACGTGAATGTTTTCCGCGTGGATGCGAGCATGTGGTGGTGACCGCACAAGGAGCAACGTGATGAGTAAACCAGCATCTCCCAAGGGACTTCAGGCGATTGTGGCTGCGGCTTTGGTCAGCCTAAACGTCAGCGGTTGCGGCGCGGGGCAGGCAAGCCGCGCCGAACCAGTCGCAGGCGCGGAGCCAATCGCAGCCGCAGGGCACAGTGGCCCGGCGATCGCTCAGAGCTGCCCTGGGGGCCTACTCGAGGACGCCGAGGACGGCGACGATCAGGCCGGGAACAACGGATACTGGTACTCGTACGTCGACGAGGTGGGCTCCAAGGTCGACCCTGGCAAGGAGTTCAAGCTCGCGAGCGCTGGTCACGACTCCGAGGGTGCTGTGCGCATGCAGGGCAGCTTGAGTCGTGGCGAGGACGTCTACGCGGGGGTCGGCTTCGGACTCAAGGAAGGCGGCAGCTACGACGCCTCCAAGTTCGGCGCCTTGACGTTCTGGGCGAAGGCGGCTTCCGCGGGGCAAAAGCTGCGGGTCAAAGTGCCTGATGTAAACACGGCGCCTGAGGGAAAGAAGTGTAGTGAGTGCTACAACGACTTCGGCGTTGACGTCCCCCTGAAAGCCGAGTGGACGCGCTACGTCGTGCCCTTCGGGGCGATGAAGCAGGAGTCCGACTGGGGTGCACCTCGGCCCGCGAGCGTGGACCGATCACGGCTCTACGGCGTGCAGTTCCAGGTGAGTGAGCCAGGCGCGACGTTCGACGTTTGGCTCGACGACATCGAATTTACGGGGTGTCAGTGACGCCGCTTCAGCGAGACGAAGGAGAGCAGCAATGAGCAGCATGAGCTTGGGTGGTTGGATCGTCGTTGGAGCCAGCATGGCGCTAGCTCTGGGGGCCTGTGATGGCGGGAGCAGTGAGCCCTCGGGAGGAAACGGAGGTTCCGCGGGGAATGGCGGCAGCGGTGGCAGCGTGAGCGGCGGCACGATGTTGGACGACATGGAGGATGGCGATAGCTCCATCCCCGAGGAGGGAGGCCGTGTCGGCGCGTGGTACGTCTACAACGACGCAACCGGCAGCCAAGATCCGCCGGAGAGCGGTGATTTCGCGATGAGCGCGCTCAGCGAGCCCCGTGACGAGAGCAGCTACGCGGCTCACTCGAGCGGGAGCGGGTTTACGGACTGGGGCGCCGGCTTTGGGTTCGATCTGAACAACAACGGCACCAGTCGCGGCACCTACGATGCCTCATCCTTCAGCGGCGTCAGCTTCTGGGCGCGCAGTGGGAAGGGCGCTTTGGCGGTCCGTGTGGCGCTGAGTGACGCTCAGACGTCGGCCGATGGCGGACAGTGTGATCCCGCCGCCGAGGACAGCTGCGATGACGCATTCGGTGCGAACATCTCCCTCACCGAAAGCTGGCAGCAGTTCACGCTCAGCTTCGCCGAGCTGCAACAAGACGGCTGGGGCATGGCCTTCCCAAGCCTGCAGACGGACAAGCTCTACTCGATGCAGTTCGAAGTCGGGACCAACGTCGAGTTCGACGTCTGGGTCGATGACATCGTGCTCGTCCCCTAGCTGGGCGGTCGTTGGGACCGGTGGTTTACAGCCAGCTCCCGGAGCTACATAGACCCACTCCACAGCGCCGAGGCCTTGCGCGACGCCTTGAAAGCGGGCAGGTTTCCCGTCGGCGCTAAGGGCGGGCACCCCTCGGCGCTGCATCCAGAGGATTGTCAGGGCCTGCGAAGTTGGTTCTCGCGGGTTGCGTGCCTGAAACACGTGCCGTGGCAGTCTGTTGTCCGGCCGCGGGGGTTTCCCGTGGCCACTGACGAGGCCCGTTTCGATGAGCAAGCTGGGAATTTTGGCAGCCGGTGGTCCAGCGCCCGGCATCAATAGCGTGATCGCTGCGGCGACGATCCGCGCCTGTGTTTCGGGGATCGAGGTGCTCGGGATCCGCGACGGCTTCAAGTGGCTGATGCGGGGTGACACCAGTCGGGTAGCGCCCCTCGACATCGACGCCGTGAGTCGCATCCATTACCGCGGTGGCTCGGCGATCGGTATCGCCCGCGCAAATCCAGCTCAGGTGGGCAAGCTCGAGGAGACTCTCGACAGCTTGCGTCGCCTCGAGGTGGATCGCCTAGTGACCATCGGGGGTGACGGCACGGCGTTCACCGCGATGAGCCTGCAGCGACTTGCAGGGGACTCGCTGCGCGTGGTCCACGTACCCAAGACCATCGACAACGATCTCGACTTGCCGGACATGAGCCCGACGTTCGGCTACCAAACGGCCCGTCACGTTGGGGTGCGCATCGTCAAGGACATCATGACCGACGCCAAGACCACAGGGCGTTGGTACTTCATCGTGACCATGGGGCGCGCTGCGGGGCACCTGGCGCTCGGCATCGGCAAGAGCGCGGGCTGCACGCTGACGGTGATCGCCGAAGAGTTCCGCACGAAAACGGTGCCCTTGAGCGAAATGGTGGATCTGCTGGTGGGCGCGATCATCAAGCGCCGCGCGGAGGGCCGAGACGACGGCGTGGCGATCCTGGCCGAGGGATTGATTGAGAAGCTCGACCCGGCAGAGCTCGCGGAGCTGCCCGAGATCGAGCGCGACATCCACGGCAACCTGCGATTGGCTGAGGTCTCCTTCGGCGATCTGATCAAGCGCCGGGTACAAGCACGCCTGAACGAGCTGGGCCTGAAGGTGACCATCGTGGCCAAGAACGTCGGCTACGAACTGCGCTGCGCCGACCCCATCCCGTTCGACATGGAGTACACCCGGGACCTCGGGTACTGCGCCACCAAGTATTTGCTTCAGGGGGGAGGGGGCGCGATGGTCACCATTCAGCGTGGCGTATTCAAGCCGATCCCCTTCAGCGAGATGCTCGATGCAGCCACCGGCACCACCAAAGTGCGTATGGTGGACACTGAAACCGAGAGCTACAAGATCGCGCGCCGCTACATGATCCGGCTCCGCCGCGACGACTTCAGCAACGAAGAAGCCATCGCGAGCTACGCAGAGGTCGCTGGCCTGACGCCCGAACGGTTCCGCGAGGAATTCGAGTACCTGGTCGACGCGGAGGCGCCGCCGCTGCGGCTGAACGCCGTCGGCAGCTAGGTCGCTTCTACTACTCGAGCGGGCGGGCCGCTGAAACCGTCGCCGCCCAACGACTACTGCTGGGGCGGTCCCTCTTCGGGAGCGGGCATGCCGTACATTGGGACGGCGCGCTCAGGATCACCCGGTCCTGCCTCGGGAGTGCCCGGATCCGGAACCACAGGGTTGCCTTCATCCACCGGCGGCGTCGTCTCCGGATCGGGCTCTGGGTCGACGGGAACCACCGGGGGCGGCGCCTCGGGTTCAGGGGTGCCACCACCACAGCCAACGCTCGCGACGGCCGCCAGCGCGATCGCGGCGGCCGCTCCAGCGCGGTTCGCGAGGGCGCTAGGCCGAGCCCCGGTCGCTCCCGCCAGCGGGGCGGAGCAGAACCTGCACACCGTTTCCGTGTGGCGAAGGTGGCGGTGACAAGCGGGGCAGGGCACGAGCGTCATGCCGGCAGTCTAGCTCAGTTTTCACTCAAGTGGGCCAGGGCTCGCGGATCAACTCGAATTCGCCGAAGTCGAACGGAGTGCCCGGCGCAGAGACGCCACGCACCAGGCGCTCCCTCACCCCCTGATCCTTGAGCTCCAGCGCACGATGATGACAATACGGATTGTTTCCGCGCTTTCCGAACAAGACGTGGCTGGTCCAGCTGCAACCCGCGAGACACTCGCTGTTGTAGTAGCAGTCCTTGCAGAAGCCCCAGAGCTCCGAGGTGTCGCGATCGCGGTTGAAGCGCAGCGTGCTCGCTCCCTCCCAGATCGCGCGCAGGGAGGCATGTCGCAGGTTGCCACCGACGTAGTCGGAGCTTGGTAGGGAAGGACAGCCCTTCACGTCGCCATTTGCCTCGATCCCGAGGGTGTGGCGGCCCGCGGTGCAGGACTGACAGTGGCCCTTTTGCGAGTGACGCCGGAGCGCCGATTCGTGGGGCCCAAAGTAGCCGACGTTGTTCCCTGGCGCGAAGCGCACCCCAGCTTCTGCGCAGCGCTCCGACAGCCCGGCGAGGATCGGGATCACATCGAGCAGCTCGTAAGGCTGCAACAGAAGCTCCGGGTGATCCGCCGCGCGCCCCATGGCGACGGTGATTTGCGGCTGCCAGCCGTAGATCCCGCGTTCGATCAGCCGCTCCAGGAGCTCCGGCAAGTCGTCGCGGCTCAAGCGGTTGATCTGCGTGTTTGCGGCGTGGCGCACCCCGCAAGCTTCGAGAGACTCCAACGCTGTTATTGCCGCGCGGTAACTGCCGCGGAGCGCCCGCAGCTCGTCATGGGCTGCTTCGAGGCCATCCACCGAGATACTCACGCCGTTCACGCCGGCGTCGCGGGCCTGCGCTGCTCGGGTGCGATCAAAGCCTCGGCCGCCGCTGACGATGCCGCAGGTCATGCCCGCGTCACGCACCGCCCGGACCAGCGTTTGCCAGTCTTCTCGCAGGTAGACTTCTCCGCCAATCAGGCTCACTTCGCGCACGCCGAGCTCGGCGAGTTGCGTGATGACGTCGAGGCACTCCGCCGTATCGAGCTCGTCCGCCCGGGCTTTACCACCACGGGACCCGCAGTGAGCACAGGACAAGTCGCAGCGTAAGGTCACCTCCCAGACGCAGTAGGTTGGGCGCACGGCGTCCTGGGGTCGCGCTGTCTCGAGCGGCCTCTGGGGCCGGCTGAGTCCCCAGATCGGTAGACCTCGCTTCACCCGCAGAGGCTAGGAGCCAGAGCCCGATCGAGCAAGGGATCAGGCTGGTGGTTGCCAGTCGTGGTAGCCGCGCGCCGCCATGCCAACACGTACCGCGGTCAGCAAGATGTGTTCGAGGCGCAATGCCGCGTCCGCCTGTCCCAAAGCGCGCAGCGCTCGTGCAATCGCCTCCAGGGTGCAGAGGCCATCGGGAGTGACGCCTCGGCGCAGCGCGTAGATGGACGGTTTGCCCCGCGGTAACACGACTTGACGCAACGCCTTCAGGCGTGGCTCACGCCGCAACATTTGGCGCGTCTGCGTCCAGGTGCCGTCGGGCACGACCAGCCGCACCGGGCCTGGCGGCTGCTGGAAGTGAGCATCGAGCAGCTCCGCCTCGGGGCCTGGGTGCAAGAGCAAGACGTTCGAGTCTTCGGGATCTAGATCGCCGAGCTCCAGGGGCACGGGGGTACCAGTCTCCGAACGCCCACCGCGTATGCGTAGCTCCGCACCCTTCAACACCTGGGTGGCGTAGCGACCCGTGTTCGTCGGGCGGAACTGCTCCAAGGCGTGAAGGATCACCAGCACGCGAATATTGCAGTCCACCTCGACTAGTTCCGCGCAGAAACAGTGGTCGAGGGGAGCACGACAACCGCTGCAGCGTGGCAAGCGATATCCGCGCCCCGTCGGGCGGCTGGCGACGTCGAAGCGCGGCAGTGGTGGAGTGAGTGGCGGACCAGACGGCTGAGTTTGCCTCGCGCCGCGAGCTTCACGGTCCGCTGCGCCGCCAGCTTCACTGTCCGCCGCGCTGCCAGCTTCGCGCTCCGCCGCGACGGCCCCGTCGCCCTGAGGCGCGCCCTCTGTTGATCGCGGTTTCATGGCTCGTACGCTTCCCAACTCTGACAGGTCAGGGTTATGAAACGCAACATGGCCCTACGACCCGGCAGAGCTGCATCCTTCGGGATCGTCGTGGCCGTGTACGTGGTCGCCTCTGCGGCTGCGGTAGGCGTGGGTCTTCTGCAGCGAACCGCACATCCCATCTTGGTCGCGGCGCTGGCTGATCTGGCCGCGACGGTGGTGGTGTTCGCCGCGAGTCTGTGGCTCGACAACTCCAGCACGTATGACCCGTACTGGAGCGTCGCGCCGATCCCCATCGCCGGCTACTGGATGTTGCTGACGCCCCAGGGCAGCTCCGGCGTGCTCTTGCGCCAGCTGATCGTGCTCACGCTCGTTTGCTGGTGGGGTCTCAGGCTCACCATGAACTGGGCGCGCGGCTGGAGCGGGCTCGATCACGAGGACTGGCGCTACGAGGACTTCCGGCGCAAGACCGGGCGCTTGTACTGGCTGGTTTCGTTCGCAGGCATCCATCTTTTCCCCACGGTTCAGGTGTTCGCGGGGTGCTTGGCGCTGTGGCCCGCGCTCACCGGGAGCGCGCCGCTCGGGGCCCTGGACGTCGCGGGTGCCATCGTCACCCTCGGCGCGATCTGCATCGAGGCCATCGCCGATCGTCAGCTCAGGGCGTTCGTCACTGGACCAAAGCGCCCGGGAGAGGTGCTCGAGCGAGGCCTCTGGAGCTGGTCCCGACACCCGAACTACTTCGGCGAGATGATGTTCTGGTGGGGCCTCGCGCTGTTCGGGTTAGCAGGGAACAGCGCGGCGTGGTGGGCGGTGAGCGGCGCGGTGGCGATCACGGTGATGTTCCGCTTCGTCAGTATTCCCATGATGGAAAAGCGCATGCTCGAGCGGCGCCCAGCCTTTGAACAGGTCTGCCGGCGGGTCTCGATGTTGCTGCCGCTCCCACCCAAAAGGGGCTAGGTTCGAAACCGTGGGTTACTGCGCGGCGAAGCTCGTCCGCGTGACGTCCAGCCGGGGATGCGCTGGGAACCCGAGCCCGCGCACCGCTCGCGCGATACACGCTTGTATCGTGCTGTTTCCAGGGCTGGTGCGAATGGTCACACCGACGGCACGACCGTTTCGCACCGCGGCGCAGATATCGACACGCATCGCGTCCGGCACGCCGCAGTGGGAGAAATAGCGGCCGTTTTCCAGCACCGAAGCGAACTGCGCGCGGCTGAGGTCAGGGGGAGCCGCCGCGCCGCCAATACGGATTTCCTCCTGGTAACTCGCAATCGCGGCTTCGCAGCTGGTCCCGACACTCGACTGCGACGCCACTGCCGGTTTTTCTTGAGCGGGTTCAGGGGGAGAGGGGAGCGCCTCCGCGGCCCTCTCGGCGACGTCATCAGCGTCGCCTGTCGATGGCTGCTCCTCGTCTGCGTCCGGCGGTGCAGCGCTTGGGGCGAGCGAGTCCTGGTCAGGTGGCGCCTCGGCAGCGGCCAAGAGCGGAGAGGCGCCGCTTGGCTCTGGGAGATCCGCGGCCGGCGTCTCGTCGGCTAGCGGGTCTGCCTCGGCTGCGTCTTCCGCCAGCTCTGCCACTGGAGTTGCCGGCGCCGCTTGCGTTTCCGCGGGGTTAACTACCGGTGGTGTCGTGATGGCTGGCGCTTCCTTCGGTCGGCTCGGAGGCGCGGCAGCGGCAGCCGGCTCGAGCGCCTCCGTCAGCCACTTCCCCAGTGGAACTCGATCGGTTGTGATGGCGAAACACAGGCCTGTAAACCCGAGCCAACCCGCTACAACCCAGGGCCAGCGGGGCCACGGACGACGCGCGAGCGAACGCTTGTCGAGGAAGAAATCCTCGGGCAGACGCACTCGCCGCTTGTATTCCAGGGTGGCCACGCAGCGCAGGGCTAGCCGATCCCAGACCAGCGGTCCACTTTCCACCAGCCGTGTGGAGACTGGGCGGTCAGCGTTCGGGTTGTGTTAGGCTGCTCGATATGGGCGAAGACAAGCCGCCTTCGAAGCTGCCAAGAACCTCCCTGGTCGATTCTGGTTGGGGCGACGAAACCGACATCGAGCCCGTGCTGGTGCCCGCCGTGGGCTACGGAGTGGACGCAGAAGCCGATGCTTCCGACACCTCGGAAGACGGACCGGCGGGCCCGCCGCCCCCGCCTCGGCCAGCGCTGCCACATTTGAAGGCGCCGCCGCGCCCTCCGAGGGCCCGCCCAGCTCCACCCCGCGCCGCGGTCGACTCCGTGACGGAGGTCGCGAACCTGCTGGACGAGATCGAAGATCAGATCGATCCCGCGGGGTCGCTGCAGGAGTCGGACGAGGACACCATGTTCACGCCCGCGATCGTTGAAGCCGGGGAGCTGCCTGAACCCGAGCCGGGCGCGTCCGGTATCCTGCCACGCTTCGCGATGCCGTCTGAGAGCGATTCGAGTTCGCCGCGGATCATCGATCCTGCGGATCCGGCGTCGGACTCCCAGGTGCCAGTGGTCGCCAGTCCCGCGGCGCCGCTCCCGCCGCCCAGCGTGCCGCCCCTCGCGCCGGCAGCGGAAAGCGATGACATCCTCGAGGTGATCTCGCCAGAACCGCCGCCTCCTCCACGTGGGGAAGGCAGCGTGGCCGCAGCACCCGCCCCAGAGCCGCCCCCGGCGTTCGTCGCGGGTGCGCCAGCGGCCCCCGCGACTGAACCCCTCGCGGCGATGCCGGAGCTGGATCCGTTGCCGCAGGGCAATATGTTTGGTGCCCCAGGGCCGCATCCCAGCGAGGTGCCGTCTCTGCCGCCCATCGGCGCTGGAGCGCCCGCGCTCTCTCTGGCCGAGGCCTTGAGCGAGCCAGTTCGGGTCGGCAGCGGCAAACCCGCGCTGTGGCTCGTCCTGCTCGCACCCGCGGCGCTGCTGCTGCTCGTGGGCTTGGGGCTGGGTGCCGCTCTCGGTTCATCTGGATCGAGTGCCACCACGCCCGTGGCTGCCTCCGGAGTGCAGGTCGCGGCGCCCGCGCCGAGTGCCCCGGAGCTCGCCAGCGCAGCCCCGTCCGTGGCCCCGGAGCCGCCAGCGCCTGCTGCCAGCGAAGCTGAGCCGCCGGAAGCACCAGCCCCGACGGGCGAACTCGCAGCCGTGATCCGCGGGGATGCAGAGGCCATGAAGGCGCTCGAGGCAAAAGCTCCTGATGAGCGCAGCGCCGCGGAGGCGCTGGCTCTCGCTCGTGGTCGCTCGGCGGCGCTGCGAGCGAGCTGGCGTGAGTTCATGGATGGCTTGAAGCAGAACCCCAGCGAGCTCAGCGACAAGGCGAAGAAGAAGCGGCTTGAAGACTACGCGCGCAATCGTGAGCTCTCCACGGAGACCTTGGAGGCAGTGGCTGCGCTCGGCACCGAGGATGCCTTAGACTTCCTCTACGAGATCTGGGTGGGCACGCCCAAGCGCACCGACACCACGCAGCTTGCAGAGGAGCTGGTGATGAGCAACGACTTGCGCAAGAAAGCTTCGCCCGCCCTCGGCGTCGCGCTCGAGCTCCGGACGGTGGACAAGGACGATCCGTGTGCGTCCACTAAGAAGCTCGTGCAGCGGGCTGAAAAGGACGGGGACGTGCGGTCGCTTCACCTGCTCGGTCGCCTGGGTAACAAGCGCGGCTGTGGCAGCAGCGGGCGCGACGACTGCTACGCCTGCCTACGCAAGCCGGATGTGCTCAAGGACGCGATTCAATCCGTCCGGAAACGTCTCACGCAAAAGAAGTAGCGCTAAAACACTGCCCCTAACCCCAATCCCGTCACCTGGGGCGAAATCCAGGGCAAGAGCTGCCAGTCGAGCTTGGCGCTCTGGCCGCGGTAGCGACGTGCGGCTTCGGCGTTGGACGTAGGTCGCGTCCACCAGTGCGCGATGTTGATCGCCAGAGAGCCGACCATCGTCCGCAGGGCTGGCATCGCGGCGTCGTACTTCGCCCAGACGTAGGCAGCGGTGCCGAAGCTTATCAGCGTCGGGCCGATCACCGCGACGGCGTTTCGCTTGCGCCGCGTCGCCTCCTGCGCGTCCGTGAGCATGCGCTCCGCGCTGTCGAGCTTTGCGGCTCGCTCCGCGGGGGTGCGCTCGGGTAGCTCCGCCAGATTTTCATCCGCGAAGCGACCGGCGTTGGGCAGCACCAGGAGCCCCACCAGGCCAATGAAGCTCATTCCTCCACCCACCGCATTCAGGATGCGTTCAGCGGGTTCGTCCTTGGTGAAGAAGAAGTACGCTTGCCCCGCGGAAAGCGCTGCGAAGCCGCCAATCCAACCGTACCACCAGCGGCGCTCTGCGGGCGCGTTGGCCGTCAGTTCGCCCGCGACGTAGCTCAACCTGGCGTCTCTGTCGGGGTTGGCGGGGGTGAGGGGAGCGCCGAGTGCGGCGCTGTTTTGAACATGGATACGTGAGGATTCGACCGGGAGCTGGAGCGGAGTCCGAGCCTCGGCGCGCCCGATCCGATGACTCAGCAAGACGCAGAGGCCGCCAGAGATTACAACCAGCCGGAGCTTTTGCTTCACGCCGTCGAGCCTAACCAGGTCGATCCTTCCTGTCGCGGTGGATCGGAGTAGGCTCAGCGCTCATGGGGACGAACAAGGCGTCGGTTGGCAGTTGCAGAAAGACTCTGGCGCGAGGGGTCAAGTACCTGCCGCAGCTGTTGAGCCTAGGAGTCGCCATCAGCCTGGCGGTCGCTTGCGGTGATGACGGCGGCTCGGGCGGCGGCAGCGGTGCTTCAGGTGGCAGCGGCGCCGCGGGAGGCAGCGGCGCTTCAGGTGGCAGCGGGGGCAGTTCGGCTAGCGGCGGCAGCGCTGGTAATGGCGGCTCGTCTGCCAGCGGAGGCAGCGCCGGAAGCGCCGGCAGCTCTGGCAGCGGATTTGGAGGGACCGGAGGCACTGGGATCCCCACGGATGCAAGCTTCATCACGCCCGATGACCCCGGCGGAGGCAGCGTGCGCTTCGATATCAGTAGCGAAGCACGCCACGGCATTTCTCCAGGCGTTTACTGCACCAATCAGCCGGACTGGCAGGGGCACCCTCACGTCCCGATGGCGCGCCAAGGCGGGAATCGCATGACCGCGTACAACTGGGAAAATAACGCTTCCAACGCGGGCAGCGACTACTTGCATCAAAACGACGACTATCTCGGCGGCGGTAGCACCCCGGGGGAGGTAGTGCGGTCGGCAGTTCAAGCTGCCCACGATCACGATGCCGCGATGCTGGTCACTGTACCTCTGGTTGGCTACGTCGCGGCGGACAAGAACGGCGGAGGCGACGTAGTTCAGACGCCGAATTACCTGCAGACGCGCTTCAAGGTCAGCCAGGCGTTCAAGGGATCAGCGCTCAGCGAGACACCGGATCCGAACGACGGCGTCGTGGCTCAAGACGAGTTTGTGTACTGGCTGGACAAGAAGTTTCCGTACGCAAAAACAGGTGGCCAGAAGACGGTGTTCTACTCCATGGACAACGAGCCGGACCTCTGGGCGCACACCCATGAGCGGATCCACCCGAATCCCGTTGGCTATGACGAGCTCCTGGGACGTAACGTCGACTACGCCAAGGCGGTCAAGAGCGTGGTCCCCAGCGCAAAGGTCTTCGGCTCCGTGAACTACGGTTGGGCTGGCATGACGAACCTGCAGGATGCTCCAGACAATGCAGGCCGCGACTACCTCGATTTCTTCCTCGATGGGGCGAAGAACGCGGAGCAACAGGAGGGCAAGCGCCTGATCGACGTGCTCGACTTCCATTGGTACCCCGAGGCCCAAGGTGGGGGAGAGCGCATCACCGCGAGCAGCACCGGAGCGGGCATCGTTGCCGCGCGGCTACAGGCCCCGCGGAGTCTATGGGACTCGAGCTACACGGAGGACAGCTGGATCACTCAGTACTCGACGAACGGCCCCATCGACTTGATCCATCGCATGCAGAGCAAGATCGACGCGCACTACCCCGGCACGGGGCTCGCGATCACCGAATACAACTACGGCGGGACCGACCACATCTCGGGCGGCATCGCCCAGGCCGACGTGCTGGGGATTTACGGTCGCGAGGGGCTGTTCGCGGCTTGCTATTGGTCGCTGACGGGACAGGACAGCTACGTCTGGGCCGCCTTCGACGCTTTCCTGAGCTACGACGGTGCGGGCGCCGGGTTCGGGAACACCGGGCTCACGGCGACCACCAGCGACGTCGCCGGCACGAGCGTCTATGCGAGCTTGGACGACGGAAACGAAGGTCGCGTGGTGCTCGTCGCGCTGAACAAGACCGGAGCGGCAGTGGACGCGGGCATTGCTCTGACCCACACCCAGGCTTTCACCAAGGCGGAGGTCTACGAGGTCACGGCAGGTAGCGCGAGCCCCGTGCGGGCGGCCGACGTGACCATCTCGAAAGCCAACGCATTCGTGCATCAGCTCCCGGCCTACAGCATCTCCACCATCGTCCTGCTGCCCTAGGGAGTGGCAGCCCGTCCGTCGTTGCGGCGCGCACGACCAAAGGCCGCAACGGGTGCGCGAAATCCGCGTCTGAGGGTTGCTCAGATCATCCATTGCGGCAGGTTCACGCCGCTCCAACCTGAAGCACGCCTTGTTAGCGCCTCCCGTGCGCCAATTTTAGCGCTGGGGCGTAGCTCGAGGCGTGAAGTTTGCTTTACTCGGCGCCATGCGGTTTCGAGGTACGGCTGCGCTCGCGGCCTTGGGTGCGTTTGCGGTTTCGGTTCCAGCTCTTGCCGACACCGTGACGCTGGCGCCGAGCATGGACTGCACGCTCTACGCGGAGGACGGTGGGCTCGCCAACTGCGCCGGACAAGGGCTGTTCGTCGGCGAAAACGCCTCGGGCAATGTGCGGCGCAGCGTGCTGGCCTTCGACGTCGCGAGCGCTATGCCAAGTGGTTCCACTGTTACGGCGGTCAAGCTGAGGTTGACGATGACCCGGACGCGGGCCGCGGTGCATGGCGTCGCCGTGCATCGGGTGTCTGCCCTGTGGACAGAGGGAACCTCCGTTGCCGCGGGGCAAGAGGGTCGAGGCGCAGCGGCGGCGACCAGCGACGCTACCTGGACCTATCGCATCTTCAACAGCGCGTCTTGGGCGAGTGCCGGCGGTGACTTCATCTCCACTGTGAGCGCCACCACGAACGTCGGTCCTGACTTGCAAGCCTACGAGTGGAGCGGAGCGGGCCTCGTGAGCGATGTGCAAGGCTGGCTGAACACGCCGGCAAACAACCTCGGCTGGATGCTGGTCGGCGACGAAACCGCGATTCAGACCTCTCAGCGCTTTGGCTCTCGCGAGGCCAGCGCAGCGGAGCGCCCGGCGTTGGAAATCACGTTCACTCCCCCTGCGGTCACGGGTGCCTGCTGCGCGGCCAGTGGCAGCTGCAGCGTGGTGCTGGACCCGGGCAGCAGCTGCAGCGGCACTTACCAAGGAGCATCCACGACGTGTTCGCCCAACACCTGCCCGCAGCCTGCGGGTGCGTGCTGCCTTCCGGACGCTGATGCTACCTGTCAAAGCCTGACCGCCGCCGCCTGCTCGACGGCGAACGGCGTCTTCCAAGGCTCGAGCAGCAGCTGCACGCCGAACCCTTGCAAGGTGGAGCTCACGCCGTTCGTCGATCCATTGCCGATCCCGGTGGTCGCTCAGCCCGTGACTGGTGTTGCAGGAGGCGAGGCGAGCTATCGGATCTCTACAGTCGAGATGAAGCAGAAGCTTCACTCGGAGTTGCCGGACACCACGGTGTGGGCCTACAGCGATGGCCAAAACGCTGGCTTTCCTGGACCGACGATCGAAGCCCGCAAGGGCGAGAACGTGGAGGTCGAGTGGGTCAACGATCTGAGGGATGAGACTGGCCAGCTACGCACGAAGCACATCCTGCCGGTAGACCATTGCCCCCATGGCGCGCACACCGACACCGCTCGCGTGGTGACCCACCTCCATGGAGGCCATATCCCCGCGGAATATGACGGCTATCCAGAGCTAACCATCCTGCCCGGCGAGAGCACGGTGTACCAGTACCCCAACTGGCAAGACGCCTCGACCCTCTGGTACCACGACCACGCTCTGGGTATCACCCGCTTGAACGTGATGATGGGTCTCGCCGGTTTCTACGTGATCCGAGACGATCACGAGGAAACGCTCAACCTACCCGAGGGGGAATTCGAGATCCCGCTGGTGATCCAGGATCGCTCGTTCAATCCCGACGGTTCTTTCAAGTACCCGGCGATGTGGATGGAGCACTTCTTCGGGGACAAGATCTTGGTCAACGGCAAGGTGTGGCCGTATCTCGACGTGAAGCGCGGCCGATATCGCTTCAGGATCTTGAACGGGGCGAACTCGCGCTTCTTCAAGCTCACGCTGTCTGGCGGTGCGAGCTTCCAGCTGATCGGCACCGATGGTGGTTTGCTGAGACACCCCATCGATTTGAACGAGCTGACCATCGGTCCCGCGGAGCGCGCCGACGTCATTTTGGATTTCACCAGCAACACCGCTGGGGACGAAATCGTGATGACGAACAGCGCTGCAACCCCATATCCCCAGGGAGGCATCGACGAGCCGGTCACGAATGTCATGAAGTTCGTGGTTGGCAGTGAGGCGGGTGCCTTGAACATGGCGCCTCAGGACCTGCGAACGATCGATGCCTTGGATGTCTCCTCCGCGCTCTTCACTCGAGACTTTCAGCTCGAGAAGGGTGACGACGCTTGCACCGGTCGGGCTTGGCTGATCAACGGATTGCACTGGGATGACATCACTGAGCGTCCGCTGCTCGGTTCGACTGAGGTTTGGCGCTTCGTGAACCGCTCCGGCATCACGCACCCGATGCACATGCACCTCGTGTTCTTCCAGGTAATGGATCGCCAACCCATCGAGCTAATCGACGGCAAGCCGGTGCCAACGGGGACCCGTCAGCCCCCGTTGCCTGAAGAAACCGGGTGGAAAGACACGGTTCAGGTTGGGCCCTTCGAGGTGGTACGAGTGATCGCCAAGTTCGAAGACTTCGTCGGGAAGTTCCCCTATCACTGCCACATCCTGGAGCACGAGGACCAGGACATGATGCGGCAGTTCGAGACCCGCACCGACTGCGGCGACGGCGTGCGCGGACTGCCCACTGAAGAGTGCGACGACGGTAACGACGACACTCACGACTCGTGTCCCAGCGGACTCGGGGAAGCCTGCATGCCGGCGCGCTGTGGCGACGGCTACGTCTGGAACACCGACGGCGGCAACGAGGAGTGCGATGACGGCGGCGAGTCAGCGACCTGTGACGCGGACTGCAGCGTGGCCGAGTGCGGCGATGGCACCCTGAACGCGACCGCGGGCGAGGGTTGCGACGATGGCAACACGGTCTCGGGTGACGGTTGCGACGCGACCTGTCAGCCGGACGGCGCCTGCTCCGACTGCGACGCCGGCCCCGACGCGGGGGCTGGGGGCTCTGCCGGCGGCGGCTCGAAGGGGGGCGGCGACGACGGCGGCTGCGGCTGCAGCCTGCCTGGTGGCAGCGGTTCGTCGCCCCGCGGTCTAGTCGCGCTCGGTTTGGGGCTGTGGCTGTGGCGCCGCCGGCGCGCTGCCGCGCGGTAGCAAATCTGCGACTTGCGTAGTGGTTACCGTGATGCAGGCTCCTCGGCGTGAGGGGCCTGCGAGCGTTTCAGCTGAAGGCATATGGAGGGCCGCCTGCAGCTCTAATCGGGCGAGCTCCAGAGCTGCGCGCGGGTGGTCGCCGCAGCACGAGCGTTCGCACCACCGCCGGGTGGTGCGGCGATCATCCAGATCCCCATCAACTTCATTCCGAACACCTCCGCCAGGCGCTAGTTCGGCATAATTCCCCAAGGAAACGCGTACAAGCTTTGACTCCCGCCTGTCAGGTTTCGCGCAGGTTTCCGCCAGCTTTCTCTCGAGGTTTTCCCCTGGTTTGGCCCCTCGATGTGGCGGGGAGCGTGAGTTTCTTCCGAGACGTGGCGCCCTCTGGATGGTAGCTGTTGGGCTTGGCCCTGGCGCTAGAACCCCAAACACCCGGTTGGCGGGCGGAGCTGAACCTCATCTGCCAGGGCAGCGCTCCGCACGGGAGTGAGCTCGCTGCGAACAAGAGCGTGATCCGCCACCGCAGGCGCTCGGGACCGCTGGCTTTGCAACGGGTGCTCTACCCGGAAGGCCCGAGTCCCTGCCACGCCATCCTGCTTCACCCGCCTGGAGGGGTCGCCGGGGGCGATCTGCTCGCCGTCGACGTAGCCGTCACGACAGGCGGAGGCCTCTTCGGGACGACGCCAGCGAGCACGAAGTTCTATAAGAGCGCGGGCCGTCGAGCCCGCAGTGTTCAGCACCTGCGGGTGTCTGGGGATGCCTGCCTTGAGTGGTTCCCCCAGGAAACGCTGGTGTTCAACGAAGCGGAACTCGAGCTCGAGACCGAGGTCGAGCTGGAGCCGGGGTCCGGCTTTGCCGCCTGGGAGATTGTCTGCCTGGGGCGGCATCACATGGGAGAGCGCTTCGAGCGTGGCTCGCTCTTGCAGCGCTGGACCATTTGGCGGCGCGTTGGCAGTGCGCGCCGCCGGGTGTTTCATGAACGGCTCGCTCTGGCGGCGGACGACCCCATGCGGGGCGCGCCCTGGGGCCTCGGTGGGCGCCGTGTGTTCGCGAGCCTCGTGTTGAGCTGTGACCAAGCCGACACGAACGCCCAGCTGCGAGACGCCATCGGTAAGGATGACTCCGCACGACTCGTGGTTGGCTTGACACGTCTCGATGGGTTGGTTGTGGTGAGGGCGTTGGCGGATGCACCCGGGCCTGTGCGTGGGGTGTTCGAGGCCCTCTGGGGACGCTGGCGTGAACTCGAGCGGGGTCAAGCGCCCCATCGACCAAGGATCTGGGACACCTGAGCGGCAGGCTTGGGTGCATGAAGTGAGGAGAGGATGGATCTACTACCGCGTGAGAAGGACAAGCTCTTGATCTTCACGGCAGGCTTGCTGGCGGAGCGTCGCAAGGCGCGTGGGCTGAAGCTCAACTACCCGGAAGCCGTGGCGTACATCTCTGCGGCGATCCTCGAAGG
Organism: Polyangiaceae bacterium; assembly: GCA_020633205.1. Lineage (NCBI taxonomy): Bacteria > Pseudomonadati > Myxococcota > Polyangiales > Polyangiaceae > Polyangiaceae bacterium. The sequence continues at coordinate 905,213 of JACKEB010000012.1, read as the reverse complement.
AGCGCGAGACGGCCAAACCGTCGCTCAGCTGATGGATTACGGGCGCACCTTGCTCAGCCGAGAGGACGTGATGGAAGGCGTGCCTGAGATGATCCACGACGTCCAAGTAGAAGCCACGTTTCCTGACGGCACCAAGCTGGTCACGGTACACGACCCCATCGTTTGAGGAACCATGAGCGAGCAACGCATGATCCCTGGGGAAGTCTTTCCCGCTGCGGGCGAAATCGAACTGAACGCCGGACGCGAGCGCATCAGCGTCGAGGTCAAGAACACGGGGGACCGCCCAATCCAGGTCGGTTCGCACTACCACTTCGCGGAGACGAACGCCGCGCTCGACTTCGATCGGGCGGCCGTCAAAGGTTTCCGGCTGGATATTCCGGCGGGTACGGCCGTGCGCTTCGAGCCAGGCGAGTCGCGGGAGGTGACGCTGGTGGCCTATGCGGGACGCCGCCATGTTTACGGCTTCCGGGGCCTCACCATGGGCCCGCTGGACAGCGCTGATGGGAGCGGAGAATGACTCAGCCGCGACGCATGGATCGCAGCGCCTATGCCGAGATGTTCGGCCCGACCACCGGGGACCGCGTTCGCTTGGGCGATACTCAACTGATCATCCAGGTCGAAGCTGACCACACCCACTACGGCGACGAGGTCAAGTTCGGTGGCGGCAAGGTGATCCGCGACGGCATGGGCCAGAGCCAGCTCACCAACGCCGCGGCCGTCGATCTCGTGATCACGAACGCGCTGATCCTCGACCACTGGGGGATCGTGAAAGCCGACGTCGGGATCAAGGACGGGCGCATCGTGGGGATCGGCAAAGCGGGCAACCCCGATGTGCAGCCGGGTGTAGACATCGTCATTGGTCCGGGAACGGAGGCCATCGCCGGCGAAGGCCAGATCCTCACGGCGGGCGGGATCGACGCCCATGTGCACTTCATTTGCCCTCAGCTGGTGGACGAAGCGCTGATGAGCGGTTTGACGACCCTGATCGGCGGCGGCACGGGCCCGGCGACGGGCACCAACGCCACGACCTGCACTCCGGGGCCGTGGAACATCGCGCGCATGCTGCAAGCGGTGGACGGCATGCCGATGAACTTCGGCTTCTTGGGTAAGGGCAACGCCAGCCTGCCGGATGCGCTGCTGGAGCAGGTGGCCGCAGGCGTGATGGGGCTCAAGCTCCACGAAGACTGGGGCACCACCCCGGCCGCCATCGACAACTGCCTGAGCGTCGCCGAGCAAACCGACATCCAGGTGGCGATCCACACGGATACGCTGAACGAGTCGGGCTTCGTCGAGGCGACCATCGCAGCCTTCAAGGGGCGCGCGATCCACACCTATCACACCGAAGGGGCGGGAGGCGGCCACGCGCCAGACATCATCAAAGCCTGTGCAGAGCCCTACGTGCTGCCGTCGTCGACGAACCCGACGCGGCCTTACACGGTGAACACCGTGGACGAGCACCTCGATATGCTGATGGTGTGTCACCACCTGAGCCCGAGCATCGCCGAGGACGTGGCGTTCGCGGAGAGTCGGATCCGGAGGGAAACGATCGCCGCCGAGGACATCTTGCATGATCTCGGCGCGATCAGCATGATCGCCAGTGACTCTCAAGCCATGGGGCGCATCGGCGAGGTGATCACCCGCACCTGGCAAACGGCTCACAAGATGAAAGTGCAGCGCGGCTCCCTCGAGGGGGATCCGGCGGAGCACGACAACGCTCGGGCCAAGCGCTACATCGCGAAGTACACCATCAACCCGGCGCTGACTCACGGGGTGGCCCACGAGATTGGTTCCGTGGAGGTCGGCAAGCTCGCGGATCTCGCGCTGTGGAAGCCCGCGTTCTTCGGCGCCAAGCCGAGCCTGGTGCTCAAGGCAGGCTTCATCGCCGCGGCCCCCATGGGGGATCCGAACGCGTCCATCCCAACGCCGGGGCCGGTGCACTATCGTCCGATGTTTGGCGCGTTCGGGCGCGCCGCTTGCGCGACGAGCCAGCTCTATGTTTCCCAGCTCTCCCTGGATCGGGGCAGCCTTTCAGCACTCGGGCTCGCGCGGCCATTGGTCGCCGTGAAGGGTTGCCGCGCGGTGCGCAAGCAGGATCTCATCCACAACACGGCGACGCCCAAAATCGAGGTCGATCCGGAGACCTACCAGGTGCGCGCTGACGGCGATGTGCTGAGCTGTGAACCCCTGGCAGAGCTGCCCTTGGCGCAGCGTTACTTCCTGTTCTGATGCTCGAACTCACGACCCTAGTTCGGGGGGGAGAGGCTGCCGGTTCAGAGCCCGCGCTGCAGCTGGTGTTGCCGTTTCACTCACGCAGCAAAAGCCGCCTCAAGGTGACCCTGTCCGATGGCCGCGCTGCGGGCGTTTTTCTTCCCCGCGGCAGCATTTTGAGGGGAGGGGATCGGCTGCTGTCAAGCTCCGGGGAGTGCGTGCTGGTGGTGGCCGCGCCAGAACCGGTGAGTCGGGTCGCCTCTGCGGATCCCGTGGCGTTCGCGCGCGCCTGCTATCACCTGGGGAACCGCCACGTGCCGCTGCAAATCGGGGACGGCTACGCTTGCTACCTGCAAGACAGCGTCCTCGATCAGATGGCACGGGGCCTCGGAGTGCAAGTAGACGCCGCGGTGTTGCCTTTCGAGCCGGAAGCTGGCGCGTACGCCAAACACTCGCACTCTCACGACCACTCGCACTCTCACGACCACTCGCACTCTCACGACCACTCGCACTCTCACGACCACTCGCACTCTCACGACCACTCGCACTCCCACGATGACTGAATCCTCGGGGATGCCAGCGGGCTCCGTGGAAGTAGCCCGCCTCCTGCAGCTGTGCAGCGCTGTGCTGCCAGTCGGCGCGTTCAGCTACTCCGGCGGGTTGGAATCGCTGCAGGCCCTCGGATGGCTCTCCGATGCGCGAAGCCTGGAAGACTACCTCTTCGGCGTGGGCGAGCGCAGCTTGGCTCACTTCGACTTGCCGCTGCTCTTGCGCATGCGGCGCGCGCTGCAGAGCGAAGACGCTGGGGCGCTTCAACAAGCCTGCGAGCTCTTGGCGGCAGGGCGTGAGACTCGCGAGCTGCTCGAGCAAGATCGGGCGCTCGGGCGGGCCGCGCTGCGCCTGCTCGCGGATCTCGAACTCGAGGACGCCAGACGCCTGCGCTCCACGACCCTCCCCAGTTGGCCTTTGGGGTTCGCCATTGCCAGCGTGGGATGGGGCATCAGTGAGCGTCCCGCGCTCTTGGGCTACGCCTTTGGTTGGGCGGAAAATCAGCTTCAAGCTGCGCTCAAGTGCGGCATCTTGGGACACACGGCGGCGCAGCGTATTCTGCTCAGCATCGGTGAGCGCTGTAGCTCCTGGGTGGAGCTCGGCGCGAACCTCCACGACGCGGAGATCGGTTGCTCGCTACCGGGACTAGCGATCGCGAGCAGCTTGCACGAGGTGCAGTACTCGCGCCTGTTTCGCTCTTGAAGAGAATTGCATATGGAAACACAGAGGACCTCACCCCCAAATCAAGCGAACCATGGCCCGCTGCGTGTTGGCGTCGGTGGCCCGGTGGGCTCTGGCAAGACAGCGCTCGTGGAGTCGTTGTGTCGCGCCCTCAGAGAGCGCACTCGGCTCGCCGTGGTGACGAATGACATCTACACGCAGGAAGACGCCCAGTTCCTCACACGGCACGGCGCGTTGCCCGAGGAGCGCATCATCGGTGTGGAGACCGGCGGCTGTCCTCACACGGCGATCCGCGAAGATGTCTCACTGAACTTGGTCGCGGTGGACGAGCTCTCGAGCCGCCTGGGGGAGCTCGACCTGATCTTGATCGAAAGCGGAGGGGACAACCTCGCCGCCACGTTCAGCCCGGAGCTCTCGGATCTCACGCTGTACGTGATCGACGTGGCTGCTGGCGACAAGATTCCGCGCAAGGGCGGACCAGGAATCACTCGCTCGGATCTGCTGGTGATCAACAAGATCGACCTCGCCCCCCATGTGGGGGCATCCTTGGAGGTCATGGATCGTGACGCACGCCGCATGCGCGGGGACGCGCCCTTCGTCTTCAGCAACTTGAAGACTGGGCAGGGGCTGGATCACATCGTGAGCTTCATCGCCGACAAGGGCATGCTCGCGCTCGCACCTCTCGCGGAGGGACAACTGCCATGATGCTGATTTCCGATAACGCATGCTTCGGCGGCGTCGGGCTCGAAGCCCTGGAGGCACGCGTGAAGCGCGAGCTCGAGCTGCTCAGCTATCCAGGGCGCGACTGGGTCATCCCACGCCAAGCACCAGACGGCAGTGAAGCCCTCAATGTTTTGGTGGTGGGTGGTGGTCAGGGCGGAGTCGCTGTGGCGGCGAAGCTCGGGCTCGAGCGCGTAACTGGCGTGCGGGTGGTGGACGCCAACCCTGAAGGTCAGGCGGGACCCTGGGTGACCTTCGCTCGGATGATCACGCTGCGCACGCCGAAGCACGTAAGCGGTCCAGATCTAGAGGTACCCGCACTGACGGTTCGCGCTTGGTACGAGGCGCAGCATGGCACCGGCAGCTGGGACGAGCTTGGTCTGATCCCCAAGGAAAGCTGGAACGAATACCTGTGTTGGGTGCGTCGCATGTTCGGCGTGGAGTTCAGCTGTGACACGCGCGCGGGCGCGATCCACTACGACGAGAAGTCAGGCTTGTTCGAGATCCCGCTGACATCACCCAAAGGCGAAGAGCGGGTGTGGGCAAGACGGGTCGTGCTGGCCACGGGCATCGAGGGCTCCGGTGACTGGGCGGTGCCCGCGATCATCCGCGATGCGTTGCCCAAGGAGCGCTACGCACACACCCGCTGGCCGATCGATTTCGAAGCGCTCAAAGGCAAGCGCATCGGCGTGATTGGCGCCGGAGCGTCGGCTTTCGACAACGCCTCCGTGGCCCTCGAGACCGGAGCTTCCGAAGTTCATCTGTTTTTTCGCCGCAAGCGCCTGGTGACCGTGAACCCCTACCGCTGGGCGGAATTCGTGGGCTTCCTGAAGCATCACGCGGATATGCCCGACGCTCAGCGCTGGCGCTTCGTGCAGCAGATCGTCAAGATGGGCCAGCTGCCACCAGCGGACACTTTCCGTAGGGCAACGAGCCACAGCGGCTTCCACCTGCACCCCGGCTGCGGTGTCGACCACGTTGAAGCAACCGCGGACGGGATGATCCTGAAGGCGGGGGGTGAGAGCTACGACCTCGATTTCCTGATCGTCGGCACGGGCTTCGTCACGGATCTCGCGCGGCGCCCGGAGCTTTCTGAGATGGAGAGCAAGCTCCAGCGCTGGGGAGATGCCTTCACTCCGCCGCCTGACCAGGCCCACGCGGACTTGCTGCGGCACCCGTATCTTGGGAGCCATTTCGAGTTCGAACCACGCAACGAGGCGGATGCCTACGTGCGCCACGTGTTCAACTACACGTTCGGCAGCTGGCTCAGCATGGGTTTTGGTGGCTCGAGCATCTCCGGCATGAAGTACTCGGTCGCCCGCATCGTGTCGGGGATCACGCGAAGCTTTTACCTGGAAGATCTCGAGCAGTACTTTCACGGCCTCGAGAGCTTCGATACCACCGAGTTCGAAGTCGAATGAGCAACGCCGAGTCGACGTTCGCGCTCCGATCCGAGCGCGTGCTGTTGGATGGGCGTCTCGAGGGAGCCACGGTGGTGGTCCGCGGGGAACGCATCGAGGCGGTGCTTCCGGTCGACGCGTCGCTCAATCCAGAGACGCCGATCCACGACTTGGGTCGAGCGGTGCTGATGGCCGGCCTGGTGGACACCCACGTTCATGTGAACGAGCCGGGACGCACGGAGTGGGAAGGTTTCGTCACTGCGACGAAGGCCGCAGCGAGCGGCGGCATCACGAGCCTGGTCGACATGCCGCTGAACTGCTCTCCGGTCACCACCTCCACCCACGCGCTGGATCAGAAGCTCGAGGCCCTGGCCGGATCCGGAGAGCACGAGCTGTTCGTGGACACGGGCTTTTGGGGCGGTGTGGTGCCCCACAATGCCGCGGAGTTGCGTTCCCTTGCGGAAGCGGGAGTGCGCGGAGCCAAGGCCTTCATGATCGATTCGGGGATCGAGGAGTTCCCCGAGGTAGGCGAGGCGGAGCTGCGCCAGGCGATGCGGGAGCTCGAACGAGCCGGCGTGCCGCTGATCGCCCACGCGGAGCTTGATATCGGTGCCCCGCCAGCGAGCGCTGATCCCCGGGCGTACGGGAGCTACCTGAGCTCGCGGCCACCGGAGTGGGAGATCGCGGCTATCGAACTCTTGATCAGGCTGTGCCGGGAAACCGGTTGTCCCGTGCATGTAGTGCACCTCTCCGCCGCCGGGGCGTTGCCGCTCATCGACGCTGCGAAGCAGGCGGGCCTGCCCGTGACGGCAGAGACCTGCCCTCACTACCTGTGTTTGACCGCCGAAGAGATCGGGGACGGGGAGACGCATTTCAAGTGTGCGCCCCCGATCCGCGAAGCTGCCAATCGGGAGCTGCTCTGGCAGGGGCTAGAGGCTGGCCTGATCGACTGCATCGTGTCGGACCACTCGCCGTGCACGCCGGCGCTGAAACAGCGCGAGAGCGGCGATTTTGGCCAAGCGTGGGGCGGGATAGCCTCGCTGTCTTTAGGCCTCGGCGCGGTGTGGTTGGAGGCTGAGCGGAGGGGCGCGGGGATCGCTCAGTTGGCTCGCTGGATGAGCCAAGCTCCCGCTGAGCTCGCCGGGCTCGCTCGCAAGGGCCGCATCGCTCCAGGATGTGACGCAGATTTCGTGGTCTGGGACCCCGATGTGGAGTACGAGGTCGTGCCTGAAAGGCTGCATTTCAAGCACAAGCTGTCGCCCTACATCGGCCGCAAGGCACGGGGGCGAGTGCAGCAGACGTGGCTTCGAGGACATGTCATCTTCGAGGCTCCCGCTTCAGCCGGTTCAGACGCGCCTACCACCGAGCGCTTTGGACCTGCCATTGGGCGGCCCCTAGTCGACAGGAGATAGTTTCATGCAGCAAAGCCACCAGGTTGGCTTCACTGGGCTCATCAACCTCGCCAGCGAAGGTTTGGGCGCCACAGTGCTTGGGAGCAGTGACGAGTTCTTCGCCGAGGCGACGAACCTGGTCAAGGACGCCCCGGCGGTGTTCCTCCCCGATGAATACACCGATCGCGGCAAGTGGATGGACGGCTGGGAGAGCCGCCGCAAGCGCGGTGAAGGGCACGATCAGTACCACGCCGATCAGGCGATCTTGCGCCTCGGTGTCCCTGGATCCGTGCGCGCGATCGACATCGACACCGCGCACTTCCTGGGCAACCACCCGCCATTTGCGGAGCTGGAAGGCATCGTGGCGCCGAGCGCTTCGACCTACCAAGAGCTGCGCCACAAGCCAAAGGCAAGCGACCCCAAGCTCGGCTGGGCGCCGCTCCTGAACCAGATCCCCCTCGGCCCTGGCCGCCAGAACCTGTTCCTCTCGGATTCAGGGGATGCGATCACCCACGTGCGGTTGTCGATCTTCCCCGACGGCGGTGTAGCCCGGCTCAGGCTGTGGGGGCACGCGGCGCCTAGTCTCTCGGAGGCACCTGAAGAACCCGGCGTGAAAGGCCTTTGGTCCGGCGAAGTCGATCTGGTTGCGTTGCGGCGTGGGGGCAAGGCGCTGGCGTGTAGCGATGCCTTCTTCGGTCCCATGAACAACCTCCTGGCTCCGGGGCGCGCGGCCAATATGGGCGGCGGCTGGGAAACCAAGCGGCGGCGCACGCCGGGCAGCGACTGGATCCTGCTAGAGCTTGGAGAACCCGGAAAGGTCGGGTTGGTCGAGGTCGACACCAATCACTTCAAGGGTAACTTCCCGGACCGCTGCGCCCTGTGGGGGATCTACGCGCCTGGCGCGCGCACTACCGAGCTGATCGTGTCGAAGGCATGGAAGCTGGTCTTGCCTGAGTCGAAGCTGACGGCGAGCGAGCGGCACTTTTTCCGTAAGGAACTAAAGGCCGAGGGGCCCTTCACCCACGTCCGTCTCGAGATCTTCCCGGATGGCGGGGTGAGTCGCCTGAGGATCTACGGTAAGCCGAGCCCCACCAGCGAGCTGCCGCTGAAGTCGGATTTGGAGGGTTGATGGGGCTCGATGAAGCGGCGCAACACTTGAACACGCTGAGCCCCAGTGCGCGAGTCGCGGCGCTACTCAGCTGCTGCCACTGTGAGCGCTGGGCGTCGGAGCTCGGAGCGCAGGCGCCTTTCTCCAATGGGGCGGCGCTGGAGCAGCGCGCGCACGCGCTATGGAGTCAGGCGAGCGAGCAGGAGCGCCTGGAAGCGTTCGCTGGCCACCCGCAGATCGGCGGCGACCTGGAGGCGCTCCGCAAGAAGTTCGCCGCCTCCGCCCACGTGGCAGCAGGCACCCAGAGCGCGACCTGGTCCGGCTCGGAGCAGGCCCAGGTCGCAGGCGCTTCCGAGGCCACGCTGCAGCGTTTGGCGGTGAAGAACCGGGAGTACTTAGCCAAGTTTGGCTTCATTTTCATCGTTTGTGCCACGGGCAAGAGCGCGGAGGAAATGCTCGCGCTGCTCGAGGCCCGCCTGCCACACACGCGGGAGGCGGAGCTAGATATTGCCGCGGGGGAACAAGCCAAGATCACCCGCATTCGCCTGGAGAAACTCGCATGAGCCGCTCACCCATCACCACTCACGTCCTGGATACCGCCCTGGGGCGCCCCGCGAAGGGCGTGGCCCTGAACCTAGAAGTCCGGCGTGACGGCGCCTGGCAGGCGTTGGCTGAGGGCACCACGGACGATGACGGGCGCTGCTCGACGTTGCTCGCGCCGGCCAGCCTCGAGGCCGGCGAGTATCGCCTGACGTTTGCTCTGGACGCCTACTTCGAGGGGACGGGGCGCAGCAGCTTCTATCCGGAGGCCAGCATCGTGTTCCGGGTGCGCGACGCCGCGGAGCACTACCACGTGCCGCTATTGCTGGCGCCCTACGGCTTCAGCACCTACCGCGGTAGCTGAAGCGACCACTCGATTGATGAAGGCGACCTTGCGTCGCTCCTCCCCCCCAAACCCGAACGCACACGAGAGGCGTTCGGCGACAAAGACTGTGACCACGAGATGACCACCTATCAAAGCACCTTGGCGGAAGACGCCGCCGCTGATCTGAAGAGCCTGTCCGAGGCCAACCTGGCCTACGCCGCCGCTTTCCCTGGGGATCTACCGACGCGCCAACCCGTGCACACCATCTATGGCGGCGCCCAGCTGTTCAAGGCCGAAACCGGCCAGCGCCTAGGCCAGCTCGCCCTGCGGGCGTTGGATGACTTCGGGCCAGACGCCTTCAGCTTCGCGCGGGCCGTGGGCATGGAGGGCGCTCAAGAGCTGCCGACCACGCTGGATACGCAAGCGCCGCTGGTTGCGCGCTTCAAGGCCGATCCGAAGGCCTTCGAGGGAGAGCACCGGGCAGCTTGGCTGGCGCTCACCGTGTATGAGCGGGTGCGCGCCAAGCTCGAGCGAGAAGCCGTCGAGGACATGCGCATCGACTTCGAGGACGGCTTCGGCAATCGCCCGGACGCCGAAGAGGATGAAGTCGCGGTGCGTGCCGCCAAGGAGCTGGCCAAGGCCATGGCGGAGGGCATCGTGCCTCCGTTCGTAGGGATCCGTATCAAGCCGCTCAACGAAGAGCTGAAGCTGCGCGCCGTGCGCACCCTGGATTTGTTCATCACGACGCTGGTTCAAACCGCAGGGAAACTCCCCGAGGGCTTCGTGGTGACGCTGCCCAAGGTTCCGGTGCCGGAGCAAGTCACTGCGCTGGTGCGCCTGTTCGAGCGCCTGGAGTCGCGTCTTGGCTTGGAACCGAAGAGCTTGAAGCTCGAGCTGATGGTGGAGCTGACGGCGACCTTCTTCGACCGCTTCGGCAACAACAACCTGCCGCTCCTGCTTCAGGCGGCGGAGGGGCGTTGCAGCGGGGCGCACTTCGGAACCTACGACTACACCGCGTCCTGCAACATCACCGCGGCGTACCAGACCATGGATCACCCGGCGTGTGATTTCGCGGTGCTGCTGATGAAGAACTGCTTCGCCAACACCGGCGTGTTTCTGTCGGACGGCGCCACCAACATCATGCCCGTTGGTCCGCACCGCGCGGCAGCGGGTGAAGCGCTGACGGCGCAGCAGCAGCGGGAGAACGTCGAGGCTGTACATCGCGCCTGGGCGATCGCGTACGGCCACATCCAGCGCTCGCTCCGGCTCGGGGTGTACCAGGGCTGGGACTTGCATCCGGCGCAGCTGCCGGTGCGCTACGCGGCGCTCTACGCCTTCTTCCTGAGCGGCTTCTCTGCGGCGGCGGAGCGCCTGGGCAACTTCATCGACAAGGCAGCGCAGGCGACGCTGGTGGGCAACGTGTTCGACGACGCCGCGACGGGGCAGGGCCTGTTGAACTACTTCCTGCGTGGGCTGGCCTGCGGCGCCGTGAGCCTGCCAGAACTCAAGGTGACTGGCCTGACCGAGGAGGAGATGCTGCTGCGCTCCTTCGCCAAGATCTTGGACGCGCGTACCGCACGCGGACACTGAAAAGGCAGCGAGCAACAGAGACGCCGCGTACCGCAGGGAAGCGATACGCGGCGTCGTGCGTTTGAGGGTCAGCGACGAACTACCACTGTTCCAGGCGGGCGATGAAGTCGTACGGGTAACCCCAGGCGGGCTTCGACGCGTCATCCAGCGCTTGCACATCCTTCTGGGTGAGCTTGACGTTGGCCGCCTTCAGGTTTGAGTTGAGCTGATCCATGGTGCGCGCCCCCATGATGACACTGGTCGTCTCGGGGCGATTCAGCAGCCAGGCGAGGGCGATCGCGGCGTGGGTCGTCTCGTGGCGCTGCGCGACTTCGCCAAGCACGTCGATCAGGTTCCACATGCGGTCGTTGTCGAACTGGGCGTAGCTGTCTTGCCAGCTCTCGAGGCGCGAACCTTCTGGTGCCTTTTGGCCTTTCTTGTATTTACCGCTCAAGAAGCCGCGGGCGAGCGGGGACCAAATCAGCGTGCCGATGTCGAAGTGACGGCAGGCCGGGATCACCTCACGCTCGGCGTCACGCACCGCGAGAGACCACTGCAGCTGGACAGAAGCGTAGCGGTGTGTACGCAGCTTGTCCGCGGCCCACAGCGACTCCACCAGGCGATAGGCTGCGTAGTTCGAGCAGCCGATGTAGCGCACTTTCCCCGCGGTAACGAGATCATCCAGGGCACGCAAGGTCTCCTCGATCGGCACCGAGCCGTCCTGCATATGCACCTGGTAGAGGTCGATGACGTCGGTGTTCAGGCGCTTGAGCGAGGCATCGCAGGCATCCAAGATCGCCTTGCGAGAGAGCCCCATGTCGTAGGGACCCACGGGTCGCGTGCCAAAACCGATTGGAAAGCGGCACTTGGTCGCTAGCAGCACGCGGTCGCGCTTGCCTTCGATCCACTGGCCCGTGAGTTCCTCCGAGCGGCCCTCGCTGTAGACGTTCGCCGTGTCGACCAAGTTGACGCCAGCGTCGATCGCGGCGTCGAAGATGCGACGCGCTTCATCGTCACCCGAGGTGACGCCCTTCATGAAGGTTTCTGATTCACCAAAGGTCATCGCGCCCAAGCTGAGCACACTGACTTTCAGCCCCGAGTTACCGAGCCTGCGTAGTTCCATGGTTCCCTCCTCGCTGCTGCGCTGTCCGGTTCTCACGCTCGCGGTTGGTGCGGCATGCGCGCTGCGAGCAGAGGGGAGGTTATAGGGACGCAGCTTCGGGATCGCCAGCCTCGGCGCTGTGCTCTTCAGTCCGAGCGGCGGCGAGGCGAGCCTTCTCCATTTCACCGCGATAGTGCCGCCAGCAAGCGGGAACGTAGCGCTCATCGGCGCCGAGCTGGATCTGCGGACCATCAACCACGGCCAGGCCGTCAGCCATGCGCAGGTTGAACACCGCCTTGCGATCGCAGAACTGACACGTGACCTTCACCTCTTCGATGCTGTCTGCGAGCTCGAGGAGACGCTTACTCCCCGGAAACAGCTTCGTCTGGAAATCGGTCCGCAGCCCGTAGCAAATCACGGGTACCCCGAGCTCTGTCGTCAGTTCACGCAGCTGCTCGATGACTGCCACGCTGAGGAACTGCGCCTCGTCGACGAGGATGCAGTTCAGGCCGCGGAGCTGCTCCACGTCGAGGGGTGCGTCGGGGTCGACCAGCAAGTCTGCAGGCGCCTCGAGTCCTGAGCGCGAGCGAATCGTGTCCGCACCGAATCGCACGTCGAGCTTCGGCTTGAGCAACAACACGCGCTTGCCCTGCTTGCGGTAGTTGTGCGCCACCGCGAGCAAGTTCAGGGTCTTGGCGCTGTCCATGGTGCCGTAGCGGAAGTAGAGCTTGGCCATCGCGGTCGGCAGGCTTAGACAAGCGCGCCTCGAACGGAAGGGGCAGGTGACTCCTTGCGCTGGATTTTTGGGGGAGATCACCGCTTTTGCACAGCCAACCCACAGCCGTACCCGAAGCTTTCCACAGCTTTTCAAGACGCTGCTCGCGCGCTTGTCTGCAGTGCGTGGAGAGCGGCGCGTGCCGTTTTCGCGGACCGAAGCCCTTTGGGTTTGCTCGATGGTTGAACCGCCAAGGACGCCAAGGGCGCCAAGGATCTTTGGGGATTGAAACAGACCGCCACGGGAGACGCTGAAGTGCCCTTCCTCGCTGCGTGAGTCGTGGTTGCTTTCAAGGTCGCATTCGCGGTTGGAGGCGTTGAGCTCGTTTGATTGTTGGACCGCCAAGAGCGCCAAGGATCTTGGGGATTGAACCGCGCGCAGCGGAAGACGCTGAAGTGAGGCGGGCCAGTTGTACGCCCCCCAAATCTTGGCGTCCTTGGCGTCCTTGGCGGTTCCCCTCCTTGAAGTCCCTGCGGCGCAAGTCGCTTTGAGAATGGTGGCGCCGTTGGACGCTCGCGGTCTGCGCGTCCTTTGCGGTTAGCGCTTTTTGTCGACCAGCCGCATCAAACTCTCCTGGGCGACAGAGGCGACTAGGGTGCCGTCTTGGGAGTAGACGTGGGCGAGGTTCAAGCCACGGCTGCCAGCGGCGCTCGGGCTGTCCATCGCGTAGAGCAGCCATTCATCCGCGCGGAAAGGGCGGTGGAACCAGATCGTGTGGTCGAGGCTGGCCGCGATCAAGTTTGGGTTGAACCAGGTGATGCCGTGGTAGTTGATGCAGTTGTCGAGCAGCGACATGTCCGACGCATAGGTCAGCACACATTGATGCAGGAGCGGATCATCCGGGAGCTTGGCCCGGCTCCTGAACCAGATGCGATGCAGGCCCCGATGGGGTTTGGGCTCTAGGATGTTTACCGGGTCCAGATCGTGTTGTTCAATAGGACGCTCGAGCTTCATCAGGAACTCGAGCAGCGGGCTCTGGGTGCGTTGATAGCCTTCCTCGAGACGCTGACTGTTGGAGGGCACGCTCTCCGGAGGATCCGCGGTGGGCATTGGCGCCTGATGCTCGAGCCCTGGCTCCTCGACGTGGAAAGAGACCGCCATGCTGAAGATCGCTTCGCCCCGCTGCAATGCGACCACGCGGCGGGTGGTGAAGGACTTACCGTCACGGATGCGATCGACCTCGTAGATGATCGGAATCGCCGGATCGCCTGGGCGCAAGAAGTAGGCGTGTAGCGAGTGCGCGGTGCGCCCCTCGACGGTGCGGCAGGCAGCGACCAACGCTTGGCCAGCCACTTGCCCGCCGAAGACTCGGGGTCGACCGTCGATGGGGCTGAAGCCGCGGTAGAGGTTCGTGTCGATCTCCTCCAGGTCAAGGCGTTGAAGCAGGGTCTGCACGGCTGTGTGGGGATCCGACATGGACCAATGCCTACGGCACTCCGGGTCGATTGTCAGCGCCCGTCGCGCCGAAGCTTCGAGATATCCTTGGCCTGCCGAGGCGTATGGCGCTTTGGCGCGTGTCGAGTAGGTTTCCGCGCGCTAGTTCTCGCGATCGGCACCACCTGGCGCGAGCAGCCACTGGAAGACGTCGCTGAAGTCTCGTTCGGCGTGGCTACCAAAGGACCCGTGCTTCGCGCCTTTCAGCACGAAGAGCCGGGCGTTGACCCCGTTGTGGGTCAGGAGCCACTCCCCGGTGCGCATCGGGGTCAGGAATTCGCGGCTACCACCCACGATGGCGACGCTGCGGGCCTTGACCAAGCTCTGGACGCTTGGCGTCGACGGGACGCCACCCAATATTACCTCCGGGAAACGCTCGGGCCAACGTTCGCTCAGCAACTGAGCGACCTCGGATCCCTGAGAGTAGCCAAACAAGAGGGGCTGCTGGGTGTCGAGCAAGCCGTCCCGCTGGTCAGCAACCGCCGCGAGCGCCGCGTCGATGCGACGCATCAGGGGTGCAGCTCGACCATTCCAGTAGAAGCGCCCTGGGTGCCCACTGCCGCACCTGCGCTCGCCGTACACGGCAATCAGCGTTGCGTAGCGGCCGAGGGTCTGCTTGAAGGCTTCGGCGGCGCGGGGGTTGCCGCAGGCGCCGTGAAGGTAGACGAGGGCTCTCCGTACGGAAGCAGGGGCGTGGAGCACCTCGAGTCCGCCGTCCGGGGTGTCCAAATGCACGAACTCACCCACGGGGAGCGACGCCGGGAGGTCCAGTGGAGGCGGCGGAACGAGCGTTGTCGTCCCATCGTTCGCAGCGCTGGGGGACGCCTCGCCCTCGGCGGACTGCGTCGCTGGTGCGCTCGCGAGCTTCTCTGGCGTTGATGGCGGGAGAACGGCTGGCTTTGCCGCAGGTTCCTTGGCGGTCGGCGCCGCCGGGGCGCTAGGTGCAGCGCGCGGACCGCTTGCGCAACTGAGCGCGAGGCAGGCGACGAGCGATGCAAAGTGTTTCAACCCTAAAGTGTAGCACGCTTGGCGCTCAGAGCCGCTCGCGTCACTATGCGCGCCGCATGCAGCAGTCCTCAGCGCTTGAGTTGGTGAGTCGGCAGGTCGTGGGTGAGACGGGAGTCGTGCGCATCGAGCGAGCCGCTGTGCGTAATGCCGTCGACGGCCCGACGGCGAGCGCGCTGGTTGACGCGCTCAGGGAGCTAGATGCCGATGCTCGGATCAAGAGCCTGATCTTGACCGGCAGTGGCGGGCACTTCTGTGCTGGCGCCGATTTGAAAGCGATCGGTAGCGAACGCGGCAACCGGGTCGACCCCGCTGGCGATGGCCCAATGGGGCCGAGTCGTTTGGTCACCGAAAAGCCGGTCGTCGCTGCGGTCGAGGGCTACGCGGTCGCCGGCGGACTCGAGTTGGCGGTGTGGTGCGACTTGCGAGTGGCGGCTCGTGACGCGACCTTCGGCGTGTTTTGTCGGCGCTGGGGGGTGCCGTTGATCGACGGCGGCACCGTGCGCTTGCCGCGCTTGATCGGGCAGAGCCGCGCCCTCGATTTGATCCTGACGGGGCGACCGGTGAGCGCGGAAGAGGGGCTCACGATGGGACTCGTGAATCGGGTTTGCGAACCGGGTCAGGCGCTCCAAACGGCCCTGGAACTGTGCGCTCAGCTGAATGCGTTTCCCCAAGGATGCATGCGGGCAGATCGCAAGAGCGCGTACGCAGCCTGGGACTTGGACTGGGTGACGGCACTGCGGGAAGAGACCCTCGGTGGGCTGAACGTCATCCGTTCGGGGGAGACCGGTGCTGGCGCCGCACGTTTTGCTGGAGGCGCCGGACGTCACGGAACGTTTGACCTCACCCCCAAGAAAGACGACTGAGCGCACTTTCTATCCGCGAGGCACTGCACCACGCCATCTCTGGCCCCGAAGGGAGCGCTACTCCTCGGGGAGTAGGCGATTCAGTGCCTCGTAGGCCTGGCGGGCACCCCGCTTGTCGCCAATGCTCGAGGACTGGACGATCGAGTCCGTGAGCGCCTTGATCAGCTGCAGCCGGTGTTGACCCGAACCCGACGCGACCGAGGCCTCGGGGGCGGCGGGAGTTTGGGCTGCCTGCGGAGTACCAAGAGTCGGGACGGAGCCCTTGCGCTGGCGTGGGGCGCGGCTGTTCGGAGCCGGCACGGCGGCTGGCCCTGCCTGGCTGTAGACCCGGGCGTGCTTCTCCTGAGCGGCTTTGAGCTCAGCTGCCCACTGCTTCGCCTGGGCCCGTGCGAGGGCTACGCGGGCGTTCTCCTGAGCCTTGGCGCGGCAGGTCGGGCAGTCCGTGTTGGCTTGAGTGCCAGCGGGAAAAATCGCCCCACACTCCGGGCAATCGCTGGGGAACTGCAGCGCTGTGCGTTCGAGGGAGGGGGGAGGATCAGCCATGAGCCAGGTTCTTGCGAAGCGAATGGATGCTAGCGCGGCCCCGCGCTGGGGTCGAGAAAGGAGTCAGGGCTCGCGAGCTATGCGCTGGCGGGGCGCACGTGTGACCCGAAGTGCCAGATCTCGCAAGCGCCGCTCGAGCTCTTCGGCGTCCCCTTGGGCGCCATAGCGGAACGCGCTGTATTCGGCGGCCAGCTGGCTCAGCTCTGGGCCGAAAACCGGCAAGGCGGGGGAGAGGCGCTTCCCCCAGGCCTCAGGAGTTTCCGTGGGGGAACGAGCAAGGCTCGACTCCTTGAGGGCGCGTTCGAGCGCGACCCAGCCAGGGAGCGGTCCGACACCGTCGTGCAGCAGCCGCCCGAGCGTATCCGCGCGCTTCCGCCGCAGGCGCAGGAAGCGCACGAGAAAAAGCAACGCGATGGCCGCGCCCAGGGCGCTGAGGACTTCACTCAGTTCGCGCTCTAGGAGCCAATCCATGAAGCGCGACCAGGTCGCGCCGAACCAGTCGACGACCCCTGGTAGCCAGCCGGTACGGCGGTTCGTGGGAAAGATCTCCGCGCTTGGCGTGGCGTCGTACGTTTCCCAGCGCTCCCCGGTCCACGCCTCGACCCAGGAATGCGCGTTGCGCTCCCGCACGAGGTAGTAGTCGCCGACCTCGCTGTACTCGCTCACGCTGTAGCCAGCGACCACGCGGGTCGGGATCCCGATGCTGCGAGCTAGCAGCGCAAGGGCTGAGGCGAAGTACTCGCAGTGACCTTGCTTGCCACGGAACAGGAAGTCGAGCACCGGATCCGCGCGTCGCGGTCGCTCGAAGTCGAGGCTGTATGCGTACTCCGAGCGCAAGTGCAGCGCGAGGGCCTCGAGCTGTTGCTTGGGAGTCTTGGTGCCGCGAGTCCAAGCTACGGCGAGACGCTGTAGAGGACGTAGCAGCGATGGCGGCACGCTGCGCTCGAGGGGAGTTGGTGCCTCGGTTTGCGGGGACTTTTCGCCCTCGACGGGAGGGCGGACGCTGAGCCACAGCCGTTTTGCAGGGTCGCCCGCGACCGGCTCGTAGATCCCGCCGGAGTCCAGCGCAACGAAGCCCGTGGAAGCCGCCAGCTCGCTGGTACCGAGGGGCGTGAAGTACCTGGGACCGTCCCTTACGACTTCGATCTCGGTGACGTTGTTTCCCGACGGCAATGAACGGGGCACCGGACGCACCTGCTTGTCCGCATCACGTCGAGTCCAAGCGCCGTGGCTATACTCCACGTAGACGATGCCGCGCAGGTAGTTGGTCTCCGCGCCCCGAACCCGCATCACGATGCGATCGGATTGCAGCATGCCCTTCATCGAGCCGAGCCACAGGAACGAGCTGAAGCCGGACTTGTTGGGGAGACCGCGCATCACTCGCTTCACGACCCAGCTGTGGAGCGGAGGTAGCGTCACTGCGGCCGCGGTGGCCGTGGTGAGCGCGAGCGTGAGCGCGACGAACACTTGAGAGACGTGACGCCGACTCAGGACCTTGAGCTGCGGACGCCCGGCGTCAGCTGCCCGCAGGGCGAACGCCGCAAAGCCAAGGAAGAGCGCGATCACCAGCGGATAGAACCAGCCAGTGTTTTTGCCGCCCCACACGGCCATTGAGATGAGTGCGATACCAATGGTCGCGGGCGTGCCGCCGCGCGCTCCCTCAACCCACAAGCGCAACGCTGCGATGACCAGCAGGCCGTAGCCAAAGGTCGCCCAGCCTCGCAAGATCGGCGCCTCACCGATCGGGGAAGGCATCAAATCGATGTTGACCCCAACCACGACGCACAAAGCGAACAGGCTCAGCTCCAGCATCAACTCGGAGCCCGTGTTCAGCTTGATGGCGCGCTTGAGCGCGACGTGGATCCCGCTCATCAATAGCGGGATCAGCGCCAACACGGGCATCGGACCGACCAGTAGGGCCGTCAGGCCGACCAGGCTCACCGCAACCGAGGTCCAGCGCGTCACAGCGCGACCTCGCGACCGTCCATCACCTCCGACACCAGCAGCTGGTCAGGGTCGGGATCTACCCGTCGCTTGACCAAGCACAGAGTTCGGGAAGGATGACCCAGCCCGCGCAACATCGCGCTGATGCGTCGCTGTCGCTCGGCTGAGGAGGTGACAACGACGATTGCCTCCACCTCGTCACTGGTCAGCGCTGCGATGCGCTCGAGCACCTCTTCAATGGGCAAGCTGTTTGGCGCCACACGTGCCAGGCGATCCAGTGCCGCCGTGAGTGACTCGCGGTAGGAGCCGATGCCGTGCACCACAGCGGCTTCTCCGCTCACCGCCAAATCGCAGATCTGTCCCTGATCTGTCCATAGCGTGCAGATCCCCGCGGTAAGGCGGATGCTGGCCTCGAAAGCGGGCTCGTCCCGTGCGCCCGCGGCGTCCAGCAAGAGCAAGTAGCGCCCTTCGTAGGTCGGCTGATACTCGCGGACGTGAGGCTTGCCGGTGCGGGCCCAGGTTCTGACGTGGAGATCTCGCACTGGATCCCCGGCGCGGTACCCTCTCACCCCCAAGAGCTCGAGCCCTGCACCTCGCCCACGGCTGGCTTTGGCGCCGAGCTTTGCTCCAGCATCCAACGTCGCTTGGGAGAGCGCGAGGGAGCGCACCTGGATGGGTCGCGGTAGGACCGTGAAACGGCAGCCATCGCTCTCCACGCTGGGCCCCAGAGCCAGGCCAAAAGGCACCAAACACGCCGCGCTGAACACGTCCAAGTGGTGCTCGCCGCGCTCGATGAAGCGGGCGTGGGTCGTGCGCTCTGCTGTCGCCCCTGCCTCTAGCTCGGCGATGCGCGGTGCAGGGCTGACCCATGCGCCATCCCAGGGCAAAAACGGTCCGGTGATGCGTAGCGCCTGGTGAGGCTCGTCGCTGTTGTTCTCGACGCTGAGGCGGATCTCCAAGGCTTCGCCTTCGGTCACGCGGTGCGGGCACTGGGCCCGCAGCTTCACCTGCTGCAACCTGAAGAAGTGGCGCCCGACCAGACTCGCCAAGAGGATCCCGGATAGCGCCGCCCAGAGCAGGAAAACCTGAGTCGACTGCACGTCCACGCTCGCGAGGGCGATCGCCATCACCAGCAGAGTCAAGAAGCGCCCTTCCCGAGTCGTCGCTTCACCGAACCAGGTGAGAGGTCGAAAGATCCGCACCGCCCAACCGGCGCGGACACGATCGCGTCCCTCTTTCGTCGAGGGGATCAGGATGTGGTTCAGGCGCGCGAGGTTCACGTCGGAACCGGCACCTGCAGCAGCACCTCTTTCAAGATCCCCACGGCATCACTGCCGCCGAAGCGACTGTCGCGACTCAGTAACACCCGGTGACTGAGCACGGGTTCCGTGAGCGCTTGAACGTCGTCCGGGGTGACGAAGCTGCGACCGTGGAGCAGCGCTCGAGCCTGCGACGCGCGCGTCAGCGCCAGAGCACCGCGGGGGCTCACTCCCAGGGTCAGCTCCGGGCGCTCCCGGGTGGCCCGGACGAGAGCAAGCAGGTAGCGACTCACGGCTTCCTTCACTTCGACCTCGCGCGCTGCACGCTGAAGCTCCAGCAAGAGCTCGGTGTTCGCGAGGGGGGAGAGCTGTTCTAGCGGGTCGCTCCGCTTGCGGTCGCTAAGCATGACCAGCTCTTCATCGAACGACGGATAACCCAGGCCAAAACGCAGGACGAAGCGGTCCAGCTGAGCTTCGGGGAGGGGATAGGTACCCTGAAAGTCCACGGGGTTCTGGGTGGCGATCACGAAGAATGGGTGAGGCAGCTTGCGGGTGACACCGTCGGTCGTCACTTGATCTTCGTTCATCGCTTCCAGCAGCGCAGATTGAGTCCGCGGGGAAGCGCGGTTGATCTCGTCCGCCAGCAAGACGTGGGTAAACACTGGCCCTGCTTGGAAGCTGAAGCTGCCGTCCTTCGGGTTCAGCACCTGAGACCCGAGCACGTCTGCCGGCAGCAGATCTGGCGTGAACTGGATGCGTGAAAATTCCACGTCGAAAACCCGCGAGAGCGCCTTGGCGAGGGTCGTCTTGCCCACTCCGGGTACGTCTTCGATCAGCACGTGGCCCCCGGCCAGGAGCCCTGTGAGAAGCAGCTCGATCGCTCGTGGCTGCCCGCGCACTACCCCGGCCAGGGCACTTTGGATCACGGGGAGCTGAGAAGTGGGTTCGCGGAGTCGTTGATTCACGGGTTCCTTCGACGCGCAGCGCGACGCGCGTTGCGGTGTCCTGAACCCAGAATACTAGTGCAGCATTCCTGCGTCGCCAGCTGCCTCGCTCGACTGACTTTGTGTCTCGTCAAAGCGAGCCGCGCCCCTGGAGGACGCTGCGACTCGAAGCGCGTCGGCGAGCAGCATCCCATCGACGACCAGCCCGTCCGGCGTCAGATCCAGGCGCGGAGTGCCGAGTCGCTCGGCGAGCCCACGATCCCCCGTCGTGCAGAAAACACTGAGCGTTGGGTCGCGCACCCAGCTTCGCAGCACACCCTCGATGATCTGGCAGCTCTCGCTGTCGACCCCGAGCAGCGGGTCATCGAGCAACACGAGGTGAGGGCGGAGCGCGAGGATGCGTGCCAGAGCGACTCGCCTCTGGGTCCCGAATGACAATCTGTCGGGCAGCGAGTGGATGTCAGGCGGGTAGACGCCCAAGGCGGCGAGGGCCTCTCGGGCCAGGCTCGGAGCCTGCTCAGGGTGCAGACTGAGCGCGCTCGCGTGGTAGCGAAGTGGCAGCGCCACGTTGTCTAGCGCCGAGATCCCCGGTGCCAGTCCCGGTTGTTCGAGCAGGGTGAAGACGCGGGTTCCGTCTGCGACGAGGCGCCCTGCGAGCTCTACCGCGCTCCGCCTGCCGCTGAGCCATACGCTTCCGGTGTCTGGCTTCAGCTGTCCGCTAGCCAGTTGAATCAGGGTGCTCTTGCCGGCACCGTTCTCCCCAAAGACCACCGCGGAGCTCCCGTGCTCGAGCCTGAGCTGAACGTGGTCGAACACCCGTAGCTCGCCACGCCGCACGGAAACGTTCTGAAACTCCAGTGCCGCTACCAAGCTTCGGCTACGCGCCTCTAAGATCACCTGAAGCCCGCCGGGTTGAGCCAGTAGAAGACGCCGGTGAGCGCCAGATCGAGGACTCCGCAGGCGATCAGCGACCCGACCACCGCGTTGCCCGCGTGGCTTGGAAGGCTCGCGGCGTCCGCGTCTTCACGCAGCCCTTGAAAACAGCTGATGAGCCCGGTCAAGAGGCCCATGCCCGAGGCTTTGACGATAAAAAGCGGCAAGTCCTGCCAAACCAGGCACCGCCCAAGCCCACCCATCAGCTCAGCCAAGGCGCCGGTCGATTGCGCAGACGCGACCAACGCTGAGCCAACCAAGGCGCACAACCCGAAGTATATCGCCAGCACCAGGACACCCAGCGCGCTCGCGACCAGGCGCGGAAACACCAGCAGCGCCTGTGGTGAGATGCCGAGCACTTCGAGCGCGGACACCTCACCCCGCTGACGCATCAGTCCGAGGCTGGTCGCCATCGCCGTTCCGCTCCTGGCAGCCACGACCCAAGCCGTGAGGAGCGGCGCAAGCTCCCGCACCACCAGCGTCACCAAGACTTGTCCGAGGCGACCGCTGTCGAGGCCGGGAGCGACCATGCGCGCCTGCAGCGCGGCTAGCGCACCCACGAGGGCGCCCGCCGTCAGCAGCAACGGGAGGCTCTTGTAGGCGACCTCGAACACGCCCTCGACGCTGGCGCGGCGCACCTCGCGCCGGGCGGAAGCGTCTGCAGCCAGCACTGCGGCGATGCTGCGCGGGAGCGAGGCGGCGACTCCCCACAGCCAAGCGGACGCGCGGATCCCCCCGCGGCCAACCCACGCGACGCCATCGCCCACGCCTTGGGGCGCCTCGCTGGGCTCTGCCGCCCGCGGGTCGTAGGGCACCGTCGGCCGCAGTGAGCGGATCATCGGTGGTCGCGCTGGGGGCAGCCGGAGCAGCGCTGCTGGCGGAGTGCTCTGCACTAGACCTCCGGAGCCGCGTCAGCGGCAGCGCCCACGGTCGGCGCGAGCTCTACGCGGTTTCTGCCGGATGCTTTGGCCCGATAGAGCGCCGCGTCTGCGCGCTCGATCAGCCTGCCCTGCGCGTCGTCCGGCTGCGCCAGGGAGATCCCGACGGAAATGGTCACCGAGGGCAGGGGAACTTCGTAGTCCAGACTCGCCCGCGCCACGGCTTCACGTACGCGCTCCGCAGCCGCCTGCGCGCCCTGGAGATCCGTATCCGGAAGCACCACACAAAACTCCTCACCACCGTAGCGAGCGACGAGATCCGTGGGACGAAAGCGCTCGCGTAGCACGCGCGCAACGCTGAACAACACGAAGTCCCCGGCGCGATGGCCATGTTCGTCGTTGAAGCGCTTGAAGTGGTCGACGTCGATCATCACCACGCACATCGGTTCCCCCGCGATCGCGCTGCGCTTGATCTGTCGCGGCAGCACGTCGTCGAGCCAGCGACGGTTGTAGAGACCCGTCAGGCCATCCACGCTCGCGTGACGCTGATACTCCTGGGCGAGCTTCCGGCTCTGCGCCACGGTGCCGTTGCTCCCGCGGAGCCTTTCCGCGAGGATCGATAGCAGGTTGAGCGCCACCTCATGGGAGCTGTGCACGAGGGACCAAAACAGATCGCAATCGAGCTCGAGCAAGGTCGCTGGGGTGTCCGCCACGACGAAGGCGCTACGGGGTTTCTCGTCCAGCAACGCAAGCTCGCCGACGGTCTCACCGGGCTCCAGCACCGCCACCGGGTCGTTCTGCAGGCTGTCCACGTGTACCCGGAGCCGACCATCGAGCAGCAGGTACATGCGGTTTTCCGTCTCTCCGGCCCGGATCAGCACCTGTCCCGGCTCGAGTTGGGGGCGAGGACAGTCGCATAAGATCCCGAGCACCGACCGCGTATCGACGTTTCGCAGGAGCACGATGTCCCGCTCCTCTCGCAGCCGGCGCAACTCATACTCGAGGAGCAAGGCACGGCTCTGAGAGCTGGGCACCACGTCATTCGCTGGCAGCTGCACCTCCGGTCGTTCATGCACCGCTATCGGCACGGATGAAGGAGCGGTAACGAGGGCGGAGGCAGGGTGCTGAGATCGAGACATGCGGCTAAGCCTCGAGAACGGTCCGACTTTTGGATCCTTGAGGGGCTACTTCCAGCGGCGGTGGCCGTGGCCGTGGCGGATTCGGGTTTCCGTGGCGGGATTCCGTGGCGGGATTCACGGTTGATGGCCAAGCGGCGCCGAGCGAGTCTGCCCTCGGCGCCGCTTCCCATACGCAGAGCAGACGAGCAAGCGCGCAAGAGACGCGACACTAGCGAGGTCGTGCGTCGGGGCGGTACATTCCTGTGATGCGAGGCTTGCGGGATCCGAGGAAGCGGCTCCAGGTGTTCATCGAGCGGGGACTGATCCCGAAGCTGCCGACGACGTGGCAGCTCTGGCAGGGGCAGCTCGAAATGGCGCCGTACGTGGTGGCGCCGGACGCTGGAGACAACGCGCGCTACGAAGGGGCGTTGCTCGGACATCCGCTGCTGCGCACGCCGGTCGTGTTGGCCAACGTGGGGCTCGATCACTTCCGCGTGGGGCATGGTCTGCATGCGAAGCCAGTGAGCCTCTATCGGCACCTGAACTTCGTCTACCACGAGGGCATGCCAGCGTTCGATCTGCAGCTGGTGCAGAGCGTGCCGGGCGGCCTCGAAGAGCTACGCCGCTACACCCTGGCGATCGAAGACGGCTCGACCCGCCAGGCGCGACGCCAACGCCGCTGGATCGACCGCGTGCTCCCTAAGGCCTCCGAATACCGGCAAAGGTTCCTCGCACCCGGCGGCTGGATCGACCAAGCCGAGGCCTTTGATTACCCCACGGAAAAAGACGTGGCAGGCTTCTTACGTCCGGAGTTCACGGATCTGGTGCGCTTCGTCAACCACTGCGCCATCGCTTACCCGGCGTCGCCCCTGGAGCAACGGCTGACGCAGATCCCGAGCCACCTGGTCGGGCTAGCGCGAAAGCGCTTCGAGTAGCGGCAAGCGAACAGTCTCAGTTCGGCGGGTCCCAGCAGCAGCGGAAGCCGCGGTGATGGTCGCGAACATCGCGGTTGGCGGTGTCGGTTTGAGCGCAGGCTGCGGTGCCCTCGTAGCCCAGCCAGTCCCCTCCGCGCGCTGCGCACGAGTTCCCTGAGCAAGAGTCCTCCCACTCCTGCAAGTCGCCGCTCATGTCGTATACCGGAGCCTCGCCGGGGTGGTTGCCGAAACACTGAGGGAAGCCTCCAACCGGGAAGGGCCCGGACGTAGCCGCTGTGAGGTCGTTACAGCGACCCTCGGTGTACGTGTTGCCGTATGGATACGTTCGACTTCCGCCTAGTGTACAGGCGTTGTGCCATTGGTCTATGTTTGGGTTGGCCCTGCTTGAGGCTGGAGTGGAACCTCCCGCGACTGCGCCACATAGTCGCTTGCCTGCCCACTGGCAGACGTCGCACCAATCCACGCACGCCACTGGATAGGTTGGCTTGTTTCCCGGATCGTAGTTAATGAGGAGTGTACAGGTGTCCGACAGCGCGGGCTCGTAGGTTTGGTTGAACGAGCATACCGTCGGTTGTCCCTTAAGGTCTCCGAAAGTGACGAACTCCTCGTACTGGGCATTGGTGACCTCCGTGGTATCGATGCAGAAGTAGTCGTCATTTGGGAGATGAACCCGGCTCATCGCGGGCCCTTTGAGGGTCGAGGGACAACCGCTGCCGGACTCTGTCCCACCACTAGCGCCGGTGCCTGTATTCCCCGTACCGCCGCCACCCGTACCACCGCCACCATTGCCGGCACCGCCGCTGCCTGTGTTCCCGGCAACCCCCGACGCGTTGCCGGCGCCACCGCTGGTCGTGTTCCCAGTGCCATTGCCTGCGTTGCCCGTGCCACCACCTCCGGTGTTGCCGGTTCCCGTGCCGCCGCCTCCAGTGTTGCCGATTCCAGCCGAACTGCCGCCAGCACCTCCGGTGCCGAGATCAGGCTTGAACTCATCAAGACCGATCAGTGACGAGCAGCCCATGGCGAGAACCGCAGAGAAGCACAGCGCAACGCGCACCATCGCTGCCTAGCACGAAATGGCTCCACAGCAGCCCGTCTTTGCGGCGGGTGTTAGTTGGTGGGCGGGTCCCAGCAGCAGCGGAAGCCGACGTTATCGTCTCGAACGTCCCGATTGGCCGTCATGACCGCAGCGCAGGACGCCGTGGATTGGTAGGCGTTCCAGTCGCCTCCTCGTGCCGCGCAGGAATTCCCCGAGCAAGAGTCCTCCCATTCTGCGACATTCCCGCTCATATCGTATACGGGCGCCTCACCGATCCAACTGCCTGAGCACGTGTTGAAAGCGCCGCAGATGAACGGTCCGACCCCGGTAGAGCTGAGGTCGTTGCATCGTCCCTCCTGATACGTGCTGCCGTACGGAAATGCACGTGTGCCATTCAGGCTACATGCGTTGTACCACTGGTCAACCGCGGCCTTGGCGCGGTCCCCCGCTGGAACGCTTCCGCCCCCGAGAGATCCGCATAGGCGCTTCCCTGACCATTGGCAAAACATGTAAGCGTCGCACCAGTCGACGCAGCTGACTGGGTAGTTAGGCTTACTTGCTGGATCGTAGTCAAGGACCGTACAGGGGCCACCGAGCGTAGGCGCGTACGTATTGTTGAAGGCACACTCCGCTGGCTGTCCGCCGAGGTTGCCAAATGAGACGAACTCGGCGTACTGGGCGTTGGTTACTTCCGTAGTATCCACGCAGAAAAAGTCGCTACCACCGAGGGTCATCCGACTCATGGCCGGTCCCTTGAGATTGGTGGGACAAGTCGTAGCGCCACCCGTACCACCGCCTCCGGTGTTGCCAACGCCAGCCGAGCCGCCGCCTCCGGTGTTGCCAACGCCAGCCGAGCCGCCGCCTCCCGTGTTGCCAACGCCAGCCGAGCCGCCGCCTCCCGTGTTGCCAACGCCAGCCGAGCCACCGCCTCCAGTGTTGCCCGTGCCACCACCGCCGGTGTTGCCGACGCCAGAACTGCCGCCATCAGCCGCAGAGCCGCCAGCCCCGCCATTGCCAACGCCCGCCGATCCGCCTTGAGCAGCGGTTCCGCCGCTCCCCGCACCACCACTCGCCCCCTGAGCGCCGGTGCCACCTGGGTCAGCCTTCTCGTAGCCGTCGAAGGAAACCAAGCAGCCTGAGGCAGCGATGCCGCCCAGCAGCGCCACAGCAGAAGACAAGCGAAGAAGTCCGCGGCCCATCATGTGCCCTGAAGTTACTCCATCCCGGTGCTCGTGTGGGGATCCAAGGGGCCCACGCGTCACGACCCCGGCGGCGAGGCACGGGGTCGTGGGATGTGGGGTGGTCCGGGATCAGTGCCGTTTGTGGCCCCGATCTTTCTTGTCCTTCTTGGAGTCGTCCCCCGGTTGATGCTTCTCGGCGTACTTCTGGGCTTTGGCGATTTCCTTCTTAGCCTGCTTCGCATGCCAGATCGCCTTGGCTCGGTGGCCGCCGAAGGGTGGCTTGACGCCCTCGTTCTGCGCGGCTTGGAGCAAGGCGATCGTGTTGTCCAGCGTGCGATCAGCGTCCGCGAGCTTTGGGTCTACCGCCGCGAACGCCATGCCGGCGTAGAACACGCCGGCGAGTACCGCTCCGGCGCCCAGGGTCTTCAGGGTGCGCTGCTTCCAGTTGATCATCTTCATCGGTCGGTCCTCCCTCGCATGGGTTCCGGTAAGGCCAAGCATCATACGTGAGCCCCCAGTCACCATTCCCCGAAATTCCCCCGACGCATCACTTTGTTGAAATTCGCCCGCGGTGAGCGGGCACCGAGAGAATTTCCGAGCGCGGAAAGGCTGCGGATAGATCGAATCCGTGCGGTTGAGCGTTGAAGGAAGGCGCTGTGTTCCGTGGGCTTTCTTGGCGCGAAATGCAGCAGTTTTCTGCGGCGGATGTCGCAAACACGCATTCACCTACATGCGCCCACCAGGTGCAAGAACGCGAGTGATCAAAAGCGTGGGAACGATCATCCCAAGCTGTTTGTCTGGAGGCGGGCGAGGGCAGGGCCGGTTACGTACGGCAACGCACGTGGCTGACCTCACCCCCAAGAAAGAAAGATTTAAGGGACCCAGCAACATTTCCGCGCGGGAATCATCCAGTGGCCCTGGGTCGATTGGTGTTTCCGCGGCGCGGTAAGCGGCAGAAAGAACAAACAAATATCCACACGTGAAACGCGGACGCGAGTTGGTTAGCTTCGAACCAACGCTCACCGAGCGCCGCATCTGAGCCTGGGCAACTTCGCAGCCCAGGCGGTGTAAGGCCCACGATTCCAGCGCGTTCTGCAAGCCAATCGCTCTCGTTCGCGCCCCCGTAAACGGCCCCGCACACCGAACTCCGAGCCACTATGCCCCAGCCACAGCGCCAACCCGCAGCCAGCGACGAACCGGGATCTCGACTGCCCAGTTCGGGGAAGCGGCTGCGTGCGCTGCCTCACTCGGCGCCCCCGAAACCGCTCAGTCGGAGCGATGCAAAGTCGGGGAAGACAAGTGACGGGACAAACGTACGTTTCAGCCATACGGCCGGGCTGGCGTCACCCGTCACACCCGGGGTACGCTGCCAGGCACAAGTCCTCCCAGCTGCCTCCCAGCCCACTCTGGCTGCGGAGCACGAACTGATGTTGCCGCACTCCAACGGAGCTGCGGCGCCCACACTCCCCGGAACAAGCCGCATGGCTTTGCGCGAAGACGTTTCTGACCGAGCTCGACATCGAGTGAACACAACCCTCAAGGGGAAGTGGACCCTGGATGGAGTGCTGGGTGTAGGTGGAATGGCGACGGTGTACGCCGCCACTCATCGCAATCAGAGCCGTGTCGCGATCAAGATGCTGCACCCGGAGGTCGCTCTCGACGCCGAGGTGACCGCGCGCTTCCTGCGCGAGGGGTACGTCGCCAACACGGTGGACCATCCAGGCACCGTGCAGGTATTCGACGACGACGTCACCGAAGACGGCGCCGCGTTCTTGGTCATGGAGCTGCTCGAGGGCGAGACCCTCGAGGCGCGCTGGGAGCGAAAGGGTCACGAGCTGCCGGTGAGCGAGGTACTCCCGGTGGTCGATCAGCTGCTGGACGTGCTGGCTTCAGCCCACGCCAAGGGCGTGATTCATCGGGATCTCAAGCCTGAGAACCTGTTCTTGACCAAGGACGGGCGGCTCAAGGTGCTCGACTTTGGCATCGCGCGGCTGCGCGAGCTCTCGAAGCAAACGGGCGCGACCACCAAGGTCGGGTCGTTGCTCGGCACGCCGGCGTTCATGGCACCGGAGCAAGCGCTCGGCCGGCTGGAAGAGGTCGATCAGCGCACGGATCTGTGGGCCGTTGGCGCGACGCTGTTCACACTGCTCACCGGGCGCTACGTCCACGAGGCGGAAACCATCAACGAGCAGCTGATCCTCGCGGCAACGAATGACGCGCCCAGCGTCGCGCAGTTTTGCCCGAACCTTCCGGTGCCGGTGGTGCGCTTGGTGGACCGCGCGTT
Source organism: Polyangiaceae bacterium (assembly GCA_020633205.1). Classification (NCBI taxonomy): domain Bacteria; kingdom Pseudomonadati; phylum Myxococcota; order Polyangiales; family Polyangiaceae; species Polyangiaceae bacterium. The sequence goes on along the minus strand of JACKEB010000012.1, from coordinate 876,485 downwards.
GGCTTTCAAGAAGCTCGATCGCTGGGACAATGCGCGTGCGATGCAAGGCGGCTTGCGGGAGGCCCAGGAGTCGATGGACCTCTCCGGCCCCCTCAGCCTGCCCCGGCCGTCGGTCGCAGGCGGCGCGCCGCCCACGATCACCGCACCGTCCGTGCACAGCGTTGATATCGTGCCCGCCACCAGCGCTCCCGACGCAAGCACCACGGGGCCAAGTGGCATCGAGTCGGTGCCAGCGCTGACCACGACGGGCGACGCGCTGGTGCGCACCTCGGAGACGCCCGCGCCTCGCAAGCGCTGGGGCGCGGTGATCGGCGCTGGCGTTGCCGCGCTGATTGGCGTCGGCGTGGTGCTCGGTTTGAGCCTCGGATCCCGCGTTTCCGCGGAGCAACCGGATCCCACGGCAGGTCAGGCACCCATCAGCGCTCCGGAGAACCCTGAAGCCAAGCCAACCGCCGAAGCCGAGAAGCCGAGCGAGCTTGAGCTATCAGGGACCACCGCGGAGGATCCGCCCAAAGAACCCGAAGCGGTGAAGACTGCGGCTCAGGTCCCGACGGCTCAGGTCCCAGCGCACCCAACCGCGATCTCCAAGCCGATCACGGGCAAGCCGCCGACGACCGCGAAGCCGCCGGTCACTGCGCCGCCCGTCACGGCCAAGCCGCCAGCCACCGCCAAGCCGCCAGCCACCGCCAAGCCGCCAGCCACCGCCAAGCCGCCGGCAACGGCGCCGGTCTCCACGTCGAATCCGTTCGACCGGCGTCACTGAGCCTGCAGGTTTGGATCGGGGGGAGAGGGTTCACCTCCTTGCAGCGGCGACCCTCGCAAGCTGCGCGGTTCTTCGGTACGCTCCCAGTGATGAAGCGCAAGCTCTGGATGTTGCTCGGGCTCTTGGCCACGCTGGGCGCCGCCTCAACGGCCTCCGCGCAGAACGATCCCGCCGCCGCAGAGGCGCTTTTTCAACAGGGCCGCGCTGCTGCTGACGCGGGTGATTTCCGCACGGCATGCGAGAAGTTCCGTGAGAGCAACCGCCTCGACCCCGCCGTCGGCACGCTGCTCAACATCGCCGACTGCGAGGAGAAGCTCGGCCGCGTCGCCACGGCGTGGACCCACTTTCAAGAGGTCGCTCAGCGCCTGCCGGCAACGGACGAACGCCGCGCCCTGGCGGCTCAGCGTGCCGCGGCGCTCGAACCGCGGCTGCCGAAGCTGACGATCAAGGTGGGGGAGGCGCTTCCCGAGGGATCCAAGGTCACGCGTGACGGCGTCGAACTCACCCAAGCGAGCTTCGGAGCGCCGTTGCCTGTGGATCCGGGGGACGTCGTGGTGAAGGTGGAGGCGCCGGGGCACGAACCGAACGAGTTCAAGCTCAGCATTGCCGAGGGCGAACAGAAGGACCTCGAGATCAGCGCTGGCGACGCGTCGTCGTCAGCCAGCGGCAGCCTCTCCACGGATGCTGGCTCTCCAACCCTTGGCTACGTGCTCGGTGGCGTGGGGATCCTCGGGTTGGTCGTCGGCGGCGTGACAGGTTTCATGACGCTCTCGAAGAAGAGCACGGCGGACGACCACTGCCCGAACCAACGCTGCGACGCTGAGGGCTACGACGCCGTCGAGAGCGGCCGCACCCTGGGGACCGTCAGCGCAACCGGCATCATCGCTGGCACAGTGCTACTGGCCGCTGGCGCCTACTTGGTGCTGAGCCACGACGAAAAGGACCAACCGAACGTCGCTCTCGTGCCCCAGCTGGCTCCCCAAAGCGGCGGGCTAGGCGTCTGGGCGCGCTTCTAGAGCTCCCGTTCCCTGAACGAATCTTGGCGCCCTTGGCGTCCTTGGCGGTTCCTTCGACGTCAGGGCGCGATGAGGGGAGGCGATGCTTGACAGCACGTCGAGCGGTGGCCATTTCTGCGCCCCGAGATGTCTGAAGTTCACTCATTCCAAGCCGAAGTCAGCCAAGTTTTGCGCCTCGTCGTGGGGTCGCTGTACTCGAACCCCGAGATCTTCCTGCGGGAGCTGGTGAGCAACGCGTCCGACGCCCTCGACAAGCTGCGCTTCGAGGCCATCGGGGATCCCAAGCTGATGGGCGACGACACGGAGCTCCGGATCCGCATCTCACCGGACGCCGAGGCCGGCACGCTGACCATCAGCGACAACGGCATCGGGATGTCCCACGACGAGCTCGTGACGAACCTCGGCACCATCGCGCACTCCGGTTCGAGGCAGCTGATGGAGCGCCTGGCCGAGGCTCAATCCGCAGGGAAAGACGCGCTGCAGCTGATTGGCCAGTTCGGCGTCGGCTTCTATTCGGCGTTCCTGGTCGCTGACGAGGTGCGGGTGGTCAGCCGCCGTGCCGGCAGCGAGGAAGCCTTCGCGTGGACCTCTGAAGCCAAAGACAGCTTCACCATCGAGCCGACGGAGCGCGCCGAGCGCGGCACCGACATCGTGCTCACGCTCAAGGGCGACGCCAAGCAGTACCTCGAGTACTGGCGCCTTCGTCAGCTGGTGACCCGCTACTCGGACTACGTGAGTCACGCAATCGAGCTCAAGCAAGAGCCCGAGGACGCAGAGAATGCCGACGCCACGCCGACCTTCGAGCGCATCAACCGCGGCAGCGCGCTGTGGCAGCGTAACCCGAAGGAAGTCACCGACGAGCAATACGCGGAGTTCTACAAGCACCTCAGCCATGACTTCGAGGCACCCCTCGCGCGCAAGCATTTCCACGTGGAAGGCACCCAGATGTTCACGGGGCTGCTCTTCGTGCCGAAGAAGGCGCCGTTCGATCTCTTCGATCCGGAAGCGAAGAAGGGCATTCGCCTGCACGTCAAGCGCGTGTTCGTGATGAACGACTGCGAAGAAGTGCTGCCGAAATGGCTGCGCTTCGTGCGCGGCGTGCTGGACAGCGAAGATCTGCCGCTGAACGTCTCACGGGAGATCCTCCAAGACTCCAAGGCCGTGCGCATCATGAAGAAGCAGGTCGTGAGTCAGACCCTGAGCATGCTGGACGACCTGGCAAAGGAGCGCCCAGAAGACTACGTGACGTTCTTCCGCGAGTTCGGCGCGGTGCTGAAGGAAGGGCTGCATTTCGAGCCCGAGCACACCGACAAGCTCCAGGAGCTGGTGCGCTACGAGAGCACCAAGTCGCCGAGCGACCTCTACAGCCTGAAGGACTACGTCGGGCGCATGCTGGAAGGTCAGAAGGATATCTACTACGTCACTGGCGCGGAGCGTCGCCTCGTGGAAACGAGCCCTCACCTCGAGTCGCTGAAGAAGCGCGGCTACGAGGTGCTGTTCATGACGGATCCGGTGGACCCGTTCGTTGTGACCCAGTTCACCGAGTACGACGGCCACAAGCTCGTCAACGCCATGAGCGAGAAGCTCGACCTGGACGGCGACGGGGAAGAGGCCGAAAAGGCCCGCGAAGCGCGGGATGAAGCCCTCAAGGGGCTGCTCGAGCGCTTCGAGCGCGTGCTCAGCGACCGCGTGGGCCAGGTGCGCACCTCCACGCGGCTCGAGGATTCTCCGGTGTGCTTGGTGATCCCCGACGGCGGCCTCGCGCCTCATATCGAGCGCCTGATGCGCGCCCAGAAGCTCGGCATGCCGCCTCAGAAGCGGGTTTTGGAGATCAACCCGGAGCACCCGTTGATCAAGCGCCTCGACACGCTGAACAGCGACGCCAAGAACGTTGGCGACGTCAGTGAGTGGATCGAGGTGCTCTACGATCAGGCTCTGCTCGCCGAGGGTAGCCCGCTGGAAGATCCTGCCGCCTTGGCCAAGCGCCTGACCACGCTGATGAGCAAGGCCGCGGGCGTCTGAGTGGCTGAAGCGCCGCGCCTTTGCATCTTCGAACGGGAGATCGCCCCCGGCGTCCGGGAGCAGACCTGGCTCATCGCAACTGAGACGGGCGCCGCACTTCAGGTTGCAGACGCGGCGCCTCTCGCATTACCACGCGGAAGCATAACCCGCGTCTTTCAGCGCTACGGTCAGCTGTTTGATACCTCCCCGGATCCTGAAAGGGTTGGGGGGGAGGCGCCCTTGGCCTCCAGCGATGACCAACTCCAGTTCGCTGAGGGCTTACTGAAACGCTTACGCCACCGCACCTGGTTCGACGTCGAGCCCCGAGACTACCTGGTGTTCACTCCCAGCGGATCGGAGCCAGGCGCTGAGTGGCCGCGCTACGAGCTCTGCACCTCGATCAGCGCCGCGCTGCTGCACCTGGCGGAGGCGTATTCGGCGGCTCGAGTGCAGAAGTCGTAGTTTGCGTCTCACGGGACACAGCGCGTTTCGCAAGACACACGGTTCCGTAAGTCAGGTGTGACGCCCTGCGGCGCTCCTCACCCCCAAAAATCCCGTAAAAAGTCCCCAATTCGCCTGCAACAAACTTGGGTGGTTCGAAGCTTGCCCTTTAGCTTCCTTGCCAAGGACGAGCGGCCCTCAAACCCCGCAGTGGGGCGGGGGCGACTGTCTGGCGGAAAGGTGGATTGAAATGACGAGTGTGACCCCGATTCAGAGCGTGCTCCGTAAGAGCGTGCTGGGCCTTGGCCTGTGCGCCTTGATGGCGACGATGGCTGGCTGCGGACGGGACACCCACGCGGAGCCGGACCCGGCGAAGGTCAGCGTGGAGATCAACCCCGCGAAGCCTGGGCTGAACAAGCCACTCGCGCTTCCGCAGGAAAACAAAGATGACTCGAGCATCGTTGCCGAGCCGGCGCGGGATCTGGCAGCGAAGTCGAATCCAGACTCGGTGAAGCCGAGCGATGACACCCAGCCGGCGAGCGCGCAGGGCCCGAGCGCCAAGGACCCGAGCGCGAGCGACACGAAGCCTGCGGACGTGAAGTCTTCCGCCGCGGTGCCCCTCAGGATCAAGCGCCTGGTGGTGACGACAGAAATCGACAAGCGCGAGCCGGTCGAGGTCTCGAGCTTCGAAGCGGGCAGCGGCCCAATCTACGCTTTCATGGAACTCGAGAACCCAGCGGATGAGCAACAGGACGTTCTGGTGACCTTCATCCATAGTTCGGGGCGCAAGGTCGGCCTGGTAGAGCTGCACATTCCCGCAAAGCAGCGACGCTGGCGGACCTGGGGTCGCACCCAGAACATCAAGCAGGGTGGCGAATGGGAGGCGATCGTCACCGACGCCGACGGCCATGAGCTGGCTCGCACGAAGTTTCAGGTCAGCGAGACCAAGAGCGCGGAGAAGCCCGCAGCGCTGCCGACCAGCGCCAAGTGAGCGACATCAGGTCGCGAAGAACAGCACTCCCAGCAGGATCAACCAGACGACCCCGAGGAAGTGCCAGTACTGCACGCAGAACTTCAGGCCTTCGTGACGTGAGCTCGAATACTCCCGCTGGCGGGTGCGGTAGATCACCACGCCCAAGGGCGGCAAACCACCGATGATGTGCAGCGCGTGCACGCCGGTGAGCATGTAGAAGGTGAAGACGTACAGGTTGCGAGCGCTGACCGTGAGGTGAGCGCTCTGCAGCTCGTACCAGTTGATGGCTTGGCCAGCGATGAACGCAACGCCGAGCCCGAGGGACCACCACAGCGCGCGCTCCAGCGTGGCGAGCTTGTTTGCGCGCACCGATCGCAGCGCCCAACTCATGCACGCTGCTTGAAGGAACATCACCGCTGTGGTGCCGAGCAAGCCGAGTGGCAGCCCCGGCATCTCCGCGGTGCGCCACACCGCGTTGTTCGCGCGCGTCACCAGGTAGGCGATGATCGTCGCGCCAAAGATCATGGCGACCGACGCGAGAAAGCCGATCATGCCCATTTGGCCGATGGACATCTTGAACGACGGCTCTCGGGGAGAGACGGTCTCTCGGTCGGCTCCGATGAATGGATCGCGCATGCTTCGTCCGGCGGATCCTCTACCCCCGAGTGGCCGCGCTGCCAAGGCGGCGACGCACCCTCGGGGAACGGCGGCGCTACTGCGTCAAAAAGCCCTGCAGCAGGGTCGCGAGCTCCGCCGGCCGGTGTCTCATCATCATGTGGCCGGCACCTTCCAACAGGGCGCTCTGGCCCTGAGCGAAGCAGCTCTTGCGGCGATCCGCCTCGACTTCGGCGTGACGCAAGAAGGACTCGGCTCCATCGACGAACAGGGTGGGGCAGGCGATGCGACGCCAGAAGCTCTCGGCGATCTCCAGCCGATAAGGGTACGGCCCCGTCGTCAAATGGAGCGGGTCGTGGAGGAAGCACAGCCCCCCTTCGGGGAGCTCCCGGGTGCTGTGGGCGACGAGCCAAGTGGCCATTCGATCTCGAAGCAGTGGGTCGAGGCGCTGCAGCCGCTTGGCTGCCTCGGCGACGTCCGCGTAGCTCTTCAAGGCGCTGTGCGCCTGTCGCTTCCACGCGGAAACCCAATTCGTCACACGCTCCGGCACCGCCGTTTGGTCTTCCGGCGGGCCGAGGCCCTCGAGCAGCGCCAAGCGTTTGATTTGGGCCGGGAACGCGCCGGCAAAGTAGCTGGTGATACTGCCGCCCATGGAGTGACCGACGAGGCTGACCTCTTCGCGGCCGAGCTGCTCCACCAGCGAGGCCAGATCCGCGAGGTAATCCATGAAGTGGTAGTAGCCACCCGGCCCGACCCGATCGCTCAAGCCGTGCCCCCGCATATCCGGAGCTACCAAGTGGAGCCCAGCGCCCAGCCCTGACTCGACCACTGGTTGCCAGCTACGCCCCAGATCCAAGAAGCCATGGATCAGGAACACCGTGTGCTGGGCGTCGCTCTCCGCGTTCCACTCGAGACAGTGGTACTCCAGGCCTGTTGCGAGGCGCACACGGCGTGAAACCGGCGGCGGAAGGTCGCTCGGGGGATCTTGCCAACTCTGGTTTGCGTTCGGGTTCTTGGAACTCACGGGGAGGGGGACATGGCACCCGGGTGGGCTCACGTAAAGGGTCTGGCTTCCGCGGCGCCTAGCGCTCGAGGCTCAGCACCAACTTCCCGGTGGTTTGCCCCGACTCGAGGCGCGCGTGGGCCGCGGCGACCTCTGCGAAAGGAAACACTTCGGTTGGCAGCGGGGGCAGCTTGCCCAGGCTGGCCCACGCCAGGAGCTCCTGCATGCCGCGCTGAGCCAGGGGCACTTCGTCGAAGAGGTAGCTCAGGTTGAAGCCGAGCACGCTCTTGTTGTCCCCGGTCAAGGCTAGGGGGTTGAAGCGCGGCGTCGAAATGTAGGTGCGAGCCAGGCGCAGCAGCGCCGTGGGAGCGAACGCACTGCCTGCACCTGAAGCGCTCTTGGGCAACATACTGTGGAAGCCGTAGATCACCAGGCGCCCCATGGGAGCGAGCAAGTCGTAGCTATGGCGCAGTGTTTCGGCGCCGGTAGCATCCAGCACGATGTCGTATCCGCGAGGAGTGAGTTCTCGCGCCGCTTGCCACCAGGGGCGCCGCCCTTTCACGATCACGCGCGCATCACACGCTTCCACAGTGTGAGCCTTGTGGGGCGCTCCAACGAGTCCCACCGCTTCGGCGCCCAGGATCCGACACATCTGCAACAGGCGCAGACCGACACCGCCGGCGGCGCTGTGCACCAAGACGCGCATCCCGGATTCGACAGCGCACAGGCGCCGCAGCGCGTACCAGGCAGTCAGCGCCGTGGTGGGGAAGCCCGCGGCTTCTTCAACGCTGTATCCTCGAGGCAAGGGAAAGATCAGCCGCTGGTCGATGGCGGCGTGACTTGCATAAGCGTTGAAGCGCGTGAGGGCGAGGCGGGGCGTTCGTAGGGGGTCGCCGGGTTCGAAGCCAACCAGCTCGAAGCCTGGGGTGATCGGCCAGCCCACGTATTTGCGGGCCGAGGCGTAGAGGCCCATGCGCACCACGCAATCGGCGTAGTTGACCCCAACCGCCAGGCTCTGGAGCAGGCGCTCGTCGGTCGAGGGGCTGGGAGGGTCGCCTCGCTCGAGGCGCAGTTGGTCGTAGCCGCCCGGCCGCTGAATCACCACGCGCAGTGCACGGACCCCCGGTTCGTTTGGTTTGGGTTGTTGATCAGGAAAAGAAGCCATATTTCGCGGATATCGGCGATGCCGTTGAAGGCGATGGTCAAAGTCTTGGTCGCACTGCGCAAGAATGAAGTTGCCGCGTGAGGCACAGGTCTGAAAACATCGAGATCCCATGGCTCTACGTCACGTCTTGGTTCCTGCCTGCCTGCTTACTGGCGTCGTCCTCGCGGCGCCCCGCGCCAGCGCTCAAGAAGTTCAGATCACCGACTCCTGCCGCAATCATTTCGGCGCCGGCGTGAATTTCCTCACCGACCCTGATGGCGCGCGTTACGAGGACGCCTATCGCGAGTTCAAGGTCGCTTACTCCGAGTGCCCTTCGTGGAAGATCCTCGGCAACTTCGGCCTCGCGGCGATGAAGCTCGAGCGTGATGGTGAGGCCATTGACGCCTACACGAAGTACCTCGAGGGCGGGAAAGACGCGATCGACCCGGCGGAGCGTAGTCAGTACACGCGTGACCTGAACACGCTGAAGGCAGCGGTCGCCTGGATCACCGTCAAGGTGGATCAGCCAGGCGCCACGATGGTCGACGTCCGCACTCCGGTGCGCGGCGAGCCCGTCTACAACCGCTACACCTTCGAAGAGCAAGAGATGAAGCTCGGCCTGCGCCCGGGCCACCACAAGATCACGGTTTCCGTCAACGGCTACCAGGACGCCGTATGGGAGTTCGACGCGCCCTCCAGCGCGGCGCTCGATCACTCGTTCGAAATGAAGGAGCCTGAAGTCGCGGGTCCGACGGGACCCACCGGTCCGACGGGACCCACCGGCCCGACAGGTCCCACCGGTCCGACAGGCCCGGACCAGGTGCAGACCGAGCGCCCGATCCCAACGACCGTCTTCATCACGGGTGGCGTCGCCGTCGCCGGCTTCATTGGCTTCGGTGTTCTGGGGGCTCTCGCGAGCGGCAAAAAGAGCGACTACGACAAGGCGAACGACGGCACCGACCCGACGGGCGCCAAGGATCTCAAAGACTCCGGTGAGCAGCTCAACCTGTTCGCCGACATCGCGCTCGGAGTAGGCGTGGTCGCTGGCGTGCTGACCGCCGTCTTCTACGTGACTCGCCCCGAGAAGCCCGTCGCAACCATGGACACCGGAGTGAGCTTCACTCCCGCTGTGGGCCCGGGCTTCGCAGGCGCGGCGCTCGGCAAGCGCTTCTGAGGATCGCGAGTTTTTCTTGGGGGAGGGGTCCTCTACAAGCTAACGGCCTTTCCGCCGGGATCCATACCTAAGAGAAACAGCCAACGGGCGCCATGACTGGCGCCCGTTCTGCTTTGTGTTGCTGCCGGGGTATCGCCGGCAAGCAATGCGCCCGCTAGCCGTTCACCCGACGGCGGCGAGCCGCCCACACGGCGAGCCCAAGGCCCAACCACAACGCGCCGCTGCTGCCACGGAGGGGCGACGAGGAACCGCGCTCTCCAGGGACTCGACACCCGCAGCCACCGTCTTCGTCAGGCAGGCGGAAGATCCCTCCATCGGTGCCAGCATCCAGCCCGCCGTCCGGGAGCTCGCTGCCAGCGCTGCCGCCGGTGGTTTGGCTGCCGCCGCTGCCGCCCGTACCCGCCGCTCCTGCGCTGCCGCCTGTACCCGCCGCTCCTGCGCTGCCGCCAGTGCCGGCGTCTGGACCGGCGTCGGGCAGCGGGGAGACACACGCGCCGCTCTGGCACTCGAAGCCCGCCGCGCACTCGTCGTTCGTCGTGCAGCTCGTGCCGCAGCCGTTCGCCGCACACAGGTAGGGCGAGCAATCGGTGGCGGTCGGAGCCAAGCAGGTGCCAGCGCCGTTGCATACCGGAGCGTCGATGGAGACGCCGTCCGCACAGCTACCGAGACCGCACTCCGTGGTTCCGCCGGGGAACGCACACGTGGTGCCCGAGCCATCACAGACGGCGCCGCAAGCGCCCGAGCCCAGGCACGCGGTGCGACCGCCGTGGGGCTGCCCCGTGACCAACGTACAGGTCCCGACCTGGCCGAGCACGTCGCACGCTTCGCACTGGCCGTTACACGCCGTGTCGCAACACACGCCGTCCACACAGGAGTCGCTCGCGCAACCCGAGCTCGTGGTGCAGGTGGCCCCGTTTGCGCGCTTCGAGACGCACACACCGCCCGAGCAGTACTGATCCGTTTGGCAGTCCGTGTTCGTGGTGCAGCCACCGCCGCAGATCTCCCCCGAGCACGTGTTCGGCGGTGGGCAGGCTTGCTGCTCGACGATCGGGCAGCGGCCATTGCCTTGGCAGGTTGCTTCGACCGTCGCGACGTTGTCTGTGCAGTCCGCGACGCGGCATACCGTCGAGCTCCCGGCGTAGCTACAGGCAGCGGCATTCGTCCCGTCGCAGAAGCCTCCGCACGCCGAGCCGTCGCTTGTACACGCCTGGCGGGTGCCATGGGGTGAGCCAGCGATCGGCGAGCACGCGCCTTCAGTCCCGCTGGCATCACACGCTTCGCACTGACCCGTACACGCCGAGTTGCAGCAGTAGCCGTCGACGCAGTTGCCACTCACGCACTGGCCAGCCGCAGAGCAGGTGGCGCCATTGGACTTCTGAGTCTGACAGACGCCCGCCGCGCAGAACTCACCCACGTTGCAGTGGCTGTCCACAAGGCAGCCACCATCGCAGCGGTTGCCAGAGCAAGTCCCTGGCGCGCAGCTCTGCTGAATGGCCGGAGGGCAAGAACCCGCGCCGTTACACGAAGCGCTGAGCGTCGCGACGTCGTTCGAGCAGGCTTCTGCGCGGCACTCGACGCCGAAGCCAGGATACACACAGGCCTGACGATCGGTGCCATCGCAGCTGCCGCCACAGGCGCTGCCGTCGCTCTGACAGGGTGCACGGCCACCCACCGGATCGCCGGTCACGGCGCTGCAAGTGCCCTCGCTGCCGCTCACGTTGCAGGCCTCGCACTGACCGGAGCAGCCGCTGTCGCAGCACACGCCGTCCACACACAGCCCGCTGGTGCACTGGTTAGCGGCGCCGCAAGCCGAGCCATTGGCCAGCTTGTCCACGCAGATCCCTGCGGAACAGTACTGGGTACCAGACTGGCACTGAACGTCCGCCGTGCAGTTGCCAACGCACGCCGTGGGGCCGCAGACAAAGGGCGAACAATCTTGCAGCTGCTCGCTCGGACACGTGCCATCACCCTGGCAGCCCGCGGGCAAGGTAGCGACGTTCGAAGTGCAGCTCGGGGCGCGGCACAGCGTCGCGCTGCCGGGGTACAAGCAGCCAGCTCGATTCGAGCCGTCGCACGCGCCGCCGCAAACCGTGCCGTCCGTGTCGCACGCGGTGCGGGCGCCGTGAGGTGCACCGGTCGTCGCAACGCAGGCGCCTTCTTGAGTCGCGACGTCGCACGCCTCGCACTGCCCCGTACACGATGAGTTGCAGCAGAAGCCGTCAGCACAGATCCCCGAGGTGCACTGATTCGCTGCGGAACACGGCTCTCCGTTGGGGGACTTCGGGGTGCACACGCCGCTCGAGCAGTAGTGGTCGAGGGTGCACTCGGTGTCCGTGGTGCAGGAGGTGCCGCAAGCGGTACCCGCACAGATGTACGGATCGCAGGTCAGCGTCTGGATGCTGGGGCAAGGGGCCGACGACCCAGTGCAGTTGGCGGCGAGGGTGCCAGTGCCCGTCGTACAGCTCGCCGAGCGACAGCTCTGACTGGCGGGCGCAAAGCTATCCGCCGGGCAGTTGTCACCTCCGGTGCAGTTCTCGGCCACGTCGCACACTCCCGCGCTCGCGCGGCACACCGTGCTAGTGCTCTTCTTGGCGTCCGTCGGACACGCATCGGCTGCGCCCGTGCAGTTCTCTGCGACGTCGCAGTCGCCCGCTGCCAAGCGGCAGACCATGCTGCTCGGTTGCTTCGCGTCCGCTGGGCAGTTGTTCGTCGAGCCGTTGCAGCTCTCCGCCACGTCGCAAATCCCGCCTGCAGGGCGACACTCCGTCCCGCTTGGGAGCTTCGCGTCGCTCGGGCAGGCAGCCCCGGTGCCGCTGCACGTCTCCGCGACGTCGCAGACGCCCGCTGCCGTGCGGCAAATGGTGCCTCCAGCCACGAAGCTGTCATTCGGACAGGTGTCTGACGATCCAGAGCAATTTTCCGCGACGTCGCAGGAGCCCGCGGATATGCGACACACGGTGCTCGACGGCTTCTTCACATCGGTTGGACAAGCGACGCTCGAGCCGTCGCACGCTTCCTCCGCGTCGCAGGTGCCAGCCGCGGTGCGGCACACGGTACCCAATGGCGAACGCGCATCGCTTGGGCAGTTGTCGCTGCTGCCACTGCAGAACTCCGCGGGGTCGCAGCTTCCGGCAGAACCGCGGCACTCGGTGCTGCTGCCAAGCTTGGCGTCACTGGGGCACGTCGTGGCGGTGCCGTTGCAGGTCTCGACCGCATCGCAGATCCCTACGGCGGAGCGACACACGGTTCCGCTCGGAATCGGTGAACAGGTACCTTCGCTGCCGCTCACGGCACACGACTGACAGTCACTCGTGCCCCCCGAGCACGCGCTGTTGCAGCACTTGCCGTCGACGCAGAAGCCGCTGGCGCACGCGTTGCCCGCTCCGCAATCCGCGCCATTCGCCTGCTTCGTGGCGCAGGCGCCGCCATTGCAGTACTCCCCCGATTGGCACTGGCCGTCGAGGGTGCAGTCGCCGCAGGCGGTCCCGGCGCAGGTGCCTGCGCACTGCTGTGTCTGAACCGCTGGACAGCTCACCCCGGAACCCGTGCAGGTGGCGGCGAGCGTGGCCGTCGCCGGCGGGGTGGCGTCACAGCTGGCGCTGCGGCACGAGGTGGTGGCAGGCTGGAAGCCGTCGCTTGGGCAGGTGTCGGCGCTGCCGTTGCAGGTCTCTGCAGCGTCGCAAACGTCTGCCGCCACGCGGCAAACGGTGCCGGCGCTGGCCTTGGCGTCGCTCGGGCAGCCGTTGCTGACTCCATCGCACGACTCTGCGAGATCGCAGATCGCCGCCGCCGGTCGGCAGACGGTGCCATTGGCGAGCTTGCTATCGGCCGGGCAAGTGGCGGCGCCGCCAGTGCAAGTCTCCTCGACATCACACGCGCCCCCCGAGGCGCGGCAAACCGTCGAACTGCTGAGGAACGTGTCCGCGGGACAGTTCGCGCTAGAGCCCGTGCAGTTCTCCGCGCTGTCGCAGCTCCCAGCTGCCGTACGACACACCGTGGAAGCGCTCTTGAAGGCGTCGGCAGGGCAGTTCGCACTCGAGCCGGTGCAGGTCTCTGCGTTGTCGCACGCCCCGGCGGCGGCGCGGCAGCTGGTGCCAGCGGTCTTGAAGCTGTCAGCAGGGCAGTTCGCGCTCGAGCCGGTACACGTCTCCGCGACGTCACAGCCTCCCCCTGAATCCGCACGGCAAGTGGTGCCGGCGGTCTTGAAGGCGTCCGTCGGACACGCGGGGCTCGAGCCCGTGCAGGTCTCGGCGACGTCGCACCCCCCGCCGGAGTCGGCGCGGCAGGTGGTGCCCGCGGTCTTGTAGGTATCCGCGGGACAGTTCGCGCTCGAGCCGGTGCAGGTCTCCGCGTTGTCGCAGGTGCCACTGGCAGCGCGACAGGAAGTCCCCGCCGTCTTGAAACCATCGCTGGGGCAGCTCTTGCTCGATCCGTTGCAGGTCTCGGCTACGTCACAGCCACCGCCTGAATCCGCACGGCACGTCGTGCCGGCCGACGCCACACCATCCGCAGGACAAGTGTTGCTCGAGCCGTTGCACACTTCCGCGACATCGCACGCGCCCGATGCCACACGGCAGGTGTGGGATGACGTGTACTTGGCATCAGAAGGACAGGAGTTCGAGCTCCCGGTGCAGAACTCTGCGGGGTCGCAGTCACCTGCGGACGAGCGGCACTCGGTCGAAGCGCTCTTCTTCACGTCGCTGGGACAGGTCGAAGACGAACCGGTGCAGAACTCTGCCGCATCGCAGGTGCCCGCGGCCGGCCGGCACTCGGTGCTGGCCGGCCTGTTGGTGCAGGTGCCCACGCTGCCAGAGAGGTGACAACTCTGACAATCACCACTGCAGGTGGCGGCGCTACAGCACACGCAGCTGCCACCGCCTCCGGTAGCGCAATCGAGGCCGTTCACGTCGACGCAGCTGTTGCTCGTGCACTGCGCGTCCACCGTGCAGGCGTCACCGTTCTTGCGCGTGTAGACGACGCTTAGCTCCGGGGGGTTCGTGTTGCCAGTGGCTTCGAACAACCGAACGTTGTCCACGGCTTCGTTGAAGGCCTTCAGGATCAGCCCGTTGTTCGTTTGAGTGCCATTGGCCACCGCCTGAACGAAGCTCTGTACGTTGAACGTGACGTCTCCATTGGTGGCGGCGACGGAAGTCGCGGCGATCTGAGAACCAAAGTCACCGCCCGCCGTGGACCAGCTGTTCGAGCTGCAGTCCCGGCGCAGCCAAGTGACCCCAGTGCTGCCGGTACACAGCACGCCGTGCGCCTGACCGCCGCCTCCGGGGGTCGCGCTCTTGCTGGTGTCCTCTGACCAGGCCGAGCTGACGGGGTAGACGCGAACGGAGGGGTTGGTGGTGTTGTTCATCCCCATGTTCGTCGGCGTGACGTTCGACAGGGTGAGGGTGGCGCTGCTAACCGTTGCGCCTGCAGGGATCCCCGTGAGGTCGAACTTCAAGAACGTTCGGTAAATCGTGCCCGAGCGCTGCCCGATGAAGACATACGGCGTGCCGCCCGCGGTGTTCGACGTGTCGCTGCTGTTGATGTAGCTGTCGTCGATGGCGGTCAGCGTCGAGGTGATCGCCTGGCTTTGACTCTGACTCACCGGCTCGCGTGACTCAGGCTCTTCGGGCGCGGAAGAGCAACCCGCCAGCGCGAGCAGCGCAAGCACACAACAGAACAGACTTTGCACACGCGCGGAGCCACCCGCGGCGTGAACGCCAGGAAGAAGTTTAGCCATAGTCCAACCCGTCACGAGCGAGCTCGTGCCCCAATCCCAGATCCTCTGAGGATCGCAGAGTGCGCGCTCACGTCAACGGCGATGCGCCCTCGAACCAAAGATCTGCAACCGAACGATCGAACGTCCGCGTTTCCGCACGAATATCCGCGGCTTCAGCGCTCATGCTTCAGCGCTCATGCTTCAGCGCTCATGCTTCAGCGCTCATGCTTCAGCGCTCATGCTTCAGCGCTCATGCTTCAGCGCTCATCCGCAAGGGTTTGTGGCAATCCTTGTGCCGCATGAGCTCGCGCGATGTAGGCGCTGGCAGTTTCCGCGCTGACCGCTGGACCTCTCCCAAAAATCAGCCTGATAGTGTCGTGTCAACGCTGTGTTGATTGGTTCAGCGAATCACAGCCTCGCCTCGTGCGGCGGACCTGCAGGCATCCGTCACTCGACGGAGTAGCGGAAGATTGGGTGCGCTTTCCGCAGTTCGTGTGCAGATCTCGCTCGGTCTCGCTTCGCGGAGGCACGTGAGCTACCGAGATGCCGTGGCCGAAGATCAACCACCGGCGGATGGCCTTTCCGAACGCCTCTATGGTTCCCAGGCGTCCGCGTTCGATGCCAAGCGAGGGCTGGCGGAGGTTGCACCGGATTGGATTGCGCGCGCTTTGGTGAAGCTCTTGGGTCAGGCACCGACGCGGGTGCTCGAGCTGGGGGCGGGTACGGGTGAAATCGGTGTCGCACTCGCAGCCCGCGCTGAGCACTACGTGGGTGTCGAGGCGTCTCAAGGCATGGCGGAGCGCTGGCGGCAGCGCTTCGCGAGTCATCCGGAGCTGAGTTCGAAGAGTGCGCTCGAGGTGCAGGACGCGGATCAGGCGTGGCCCGCAGAAGCGAACTCCGTAGACTTGGTGTTCGCCTCGCGCAGCGCACACTGGTTCGAGCCCGGGCACCTGCGCGCAGAGCTCGCGCGGGTCAGTCGCCCGGGCACTTGCTTCGTCCTGGGGCGAGTGGTGCGGAGTCTCGATCATCCGCGGCGCTGGCTGCGGCGCGAGGTCCATCGCGCACTGCGCGTCCGGGGGCTCGAGCCCAAAGACGGTCCGCGGCGCGGCGGCGAGTTGCTCTATGAGATCGCGCACGGAGACCCGCGAACCTGCTGGATCCCGCGTCAGGCGGTGCTGCGCTGGGGCTTCAGCGCGGCGCCAGCGGAGATCCTCGACGGCTGGCGCGCCAAGCCGAGCCTGGCTGGGCTCGAATTGCCAGCAAAAGCGCGGGCCGAGGTACTGGACGAAGTCTCGGAGCTGGCCAATCAACGCTTCGGGGGACTCGAGACGGAGCTAGCCTGCAGTGAAGAGTATGCGATAGAAGGCGTGCAGTTCGCGCCTCAAGGTGCGGCCAGGGAGCCCATCTTGGGTGACCCGTTTCCGATCCGTTTGGCCTCGCGTTTTGGCCCCATCTTGGCAGTAACCCAAGTCTGACTTCAGGAACCCCGTGAACGATTCCAAAGACGAACTCCTCAGCGAGCTGGGCAAGCGCCTGGTCGGTGGCTCTCTTACGGACGACGAGCTGCTGCGCTCGACGGGGCACAGCCCGAGCTTCGCGATCCTGCCCGAAGCAAACGTGATCAAGGTTGGCGGTCAGAGCATCATCGACCGCGGTCGAAGCGCCGTTTTTCCCGTGATCGACGAGATCGTGGACGCCCTGCCGCACCACCAGATGATCATCGGCACTGGCGCCGGGACCCGCGCCCGTCACGCCTACAGCATGGGGATCGAGCTCGGTGTGCCCACCGGCGTGCTCAGCGTGCTTGGCACCTTCGTCAGCATGCAGAACGCCCGCATGCTGCACTACTTGCTGGCTAAACATGGCATCCCGTTCATCGAGCCGGTGCAGTTCCCTCAGCTTCCGCTTTACCTCGCGGAAAGGCGTGCCGCGATCTTCTTCGGTATGCCGCCGTACACGTTCTGGCACAGAAATCCCAGCGTTGGGCGCATTCCACCCCACCGCACGGATACGGGCTCCTACTTGATCAGTGAGGTATTCGGCACCCGCTCCATGATCTACGTCAAGGATGAGGACGGCCTCTACACCGCCGACCCGAAGAAGGAAAAGGGCGCGAAGTTCATCCCGAAGATCAGCGCTCAGGAGTTGCTCGCCCAGGACTTCAACGACGTCGTCGTGGAGCGACCCGTGCTCGAGTTCATGCAGGACGCCCAGCACCGCCGCAGCATCCAAGTGGTGAACGGCCTCAAGCCAGGCAACCTCCGCCGCGCCCTCGACGGGGAGCACGTGGGCACCATCATCCACGCTGATTGAGGCGACGCTTCATCCCTGATCAGTCCACTCGGTAAATCTTCGAATTTTGGGGGTGAGGAGCTCCGGGCTTCTTCCCTACGGATCTAAAGAGCGATGACAAGCGACGACCGCCGCCACCACCTAAACTCTCTGTTGATGCGCGAGAGCCTGCTCGACAAGCAGGTCATGCGTTCCACTGAATCGCCTGTCGTGCGCATGCTTCCCGACGTTCAAGTCGTGAAGGTCGGCGCAGGCTCGATCCTCGAAGCGGGTCGCGACGCCGTGGTCCCGCTGGTTGATGTGCTAGGGGCCGCCTTGAAGGAGCAGCGCCTGGTGATCAGCACCGGCGGCGGCTCGCGCACGCGGCACCTGTTCTCAATCGGGATCGATCTCGGACTGCCGACCGGCGTGTTGGCTCAGCTTGCCGCCGCGGACGGGCTGGGGAACGCGCACATCCTAGGCACGTTGCTCGCTCCCCATGGCGTGGTCGCCATTCCGCCGGAGATCCTCGGCCATTTGATGCCCTTGTTCTTGAATGCAGCCCCCGGGATCATCTTCCACGGTGTCCCGCCGTATTCGCTCTGGGAGCATCCTCCGGGCGTCGGCCGCATTCCCCCGCACCGCAGCGACGCCGGGGCGTTTTTGCTTGCGGAAACGTTCGGCTGCGCTGGGCTCGTGCTGGTGAAGGACGTCGACGGGCTCTACGACCGAGATCCGAAACAACACCCGGACGCGAAGATGATCCTGGATATCGACGCGAAGGCGCTCCGCGAGTTGAATCTGTCGACGCTGCCCTTCGACCGCGTGCTCCTCGATTTGCTCGAGAACGCTCGCCTGCTCACCAGCTTCCAAATCGTCAATGGGCTGAAGCCGGATCTCGTACGGCGCGCCTTGGCTGGGGAGCACGTCGGCACCATCGTCCGCGCGCCCGCCGCGTGACATCAGTTGCCAGCATCGGCCCCTCGATGTAACCCTCTCGCGTCGATGGGGATCCAACGTCGAGAGCTGCTGCGGTGGGCGGGCGCGACTCTGCTGCTGAGCGCTTGTGATCGAGGCTCCAGCGGACAGGGCGGGGACGGGGAAGTGACCGTTTTTGCCGCAGCGAGCCTGCGGGACGCGATGCTGCAACTCAAGCAAGACTTTGAGCACTCCCACGCCGGGGTGACCGTCGCGCTGAATTTTGCGGGCTCCAACTCGCTCGCGCGGCAGTTGATCGCCGCACCCAAGGCGGACGTGTTCGTTTCAGCCAGCGAAGATTGGATGAACGCGGTTGAAAAGGCGGGACGTGTAGCGCCTGACAGCCGGCAGGATTTGCTGAGCAATCAACTGGTGTTGATCGGCAACGCCGCATCTACGTCGCAGTTGAGTCACCCCCGTGAGCTTGCGGATCCCCGCTTCAAAGAGCTCGTACTCGGCGATCCCGCCGCCGTTCCCGCGGGGATTTACGCGAAGCAGTACCTGCAAAGCCTGAAGCAGGGAGACGGGAGCGTTTGGCAGACGCTCGAGAAGCGCGTCGTCCCGATGCCCGACGTGCGGGCGGCGCTAGTACAAATCGAGCAGCGCTCGGGCGCGGTGGGCTTCGTCTACAAGACCGACGCTGCGCTCTCGCAGAAGGTGAAGGTCTTGTTCGAGGTACCGGAGAGCGAAAGTCAGCCAATCCGCTACCCCATGGCAAAGATCGCCGGTAGCCCCGCATTCGGAAAGCCGAGCGTCGACCAACTGTACAGCTACCTGCGCGGCAACGACGCCAAGGCCGTGTTCGAGCGCTTCGGGTTTCGCTTGGTCGAAAAGAAGGGCAGCTGAAGGTTCCCTCGACTGAGCAGCCATGGAGTCGACTAGCAGCGCGCTCTGGTTAACCTTCAAGATCTCCGGCACAGCGACCCTGCTGGTGCTGCTCTTGGCGGTGCCGCTCGGCTACCTACTCAGCCGCAAGCAATTCCCAGGGAAGCTCTGGTTGAACGCTTGCCTGGTGCTGCCAATGGTATTGCCCCCCACCGCCGTGGGCTACCTCCTGCTGTCGTTACTCGCCGACGCTGGCCCCCTCGGTCGGGAGACACTGGGGTTCGACCCAGATCTGCTTCTGACCTGGAAGGCCGGCGTCCTCGCCGCCGCCACCATGTCGTTCCCGATCGTGATCCGCACGGTAAAGGTAACGTTCGATGCGATTGACCCGCGGCTCGAGGCGATGGCGCGAACGTTGGGTCACGGCAGGCTCGCCACGTTTCGCTTGGTCACACTGCCTTTAGGCCTGCGCGGCCTGAGTGCCGCCGCGATCTTGGGTTTCATGCGCGGGATGGGAGAGTTCGGCGCAACGGTGATGATTGCGGGCAACATTCCCGGGCGGACCCAGACGCTGGCGCTGGCGATCTTCAGCGCCGATCAGGCTGGAAGAGACGCGGAGGCGCGGGTGCTCTTGGGAGTCGCTCTGGTGAGCGGTCTCGCGGCGGTGTTGATCGCCGAGTACCTGGGGCAGGGGAGGCGGACGTGACGCTTGCCGTCGATCTGCAGTTACCTCTGGACCGCTTCGAGCTGAAGCTCGAGGTCGAGCTCACGGCGCAAGTCACGGCGCTCTTTGGCCCATCTGGGGCCGGCAAGACCAGCTTGCTCGAGTGCATTGCGGGTCTCCGTCGTGGCGCTACCGGGCGCATCACCTTCAACGGCGCGGCTTGGCTCGACACGGCGCAGAGGTTGAACGTTCCGCCTGAGCGGCGACGTATTGGATATGTGCCGCAAGACGGCTTGCTGTTTCCGCATCTAAATACCCGGGAGAATTTGCTGAGCGGCGCGCAACGCCAGTCATCAGAGCAGGTGACCGCACGGCTCGAGCAAGTCAGTCGAGTGCTCCAGCTCGAACCGTTGTGGTCCCGGCGCCCAAGCACCTTGTCCGGTGGCGAGCGGCAGCGCGTAGCCCTGGGCCGGGCGCTCTGCTCGGCACCGGACCTGTTGCTGCTGGATGAGCCGCTCGGAGCCTTGGACATCGCGCTCAAGCGCCGCTTGCTGCCGTTCCTGCGCCAAGTGCGCGAGGAATTCGCCGTCCCAATGCTGCTCGTGAGTCACAGCCCCGGGGAGGTCCTGGCGCTGTGTGACGAGGTGTTGGCGTTCGACACGGGGCGCGTCGTGGCGCGCGGTCGTCCAGAAGACGTCTTGATGGGCAAGGGTCGTCTGGAGGGGGGTGAAGCAGGCAGCACGCTCGCCCTGCTGCGTGGCACCGACGAGCTGGAGTCCACGCTTCCGTGCGAAATCGTCCAGTCCTCGGACGATCGCTGCGTGGTTCGCCTCGAGAGTGGAACGCAGCTGTTTTGCAGGGCGCTACGCGAATCGCTCAACCAAGATGCTCACAAGCACGCGTTGGTGAGCGTCGCCGCGCGGGACGTGATCCTCGCCCGCTCCCAACCCGAACGCATCTCGGCGCGAAACGTACTCCTCGGTCAGGTGCGACAGGTCGACGCAGGCGGAGTGATCGAGGTCGCGCTGCTGCATCAGGTGGACCAAGCACCACCAGCAGAACTAGATGTTCGCACCGCCGCTGGCCTGCTCGTCGAACTCAGCCATAGCGCCATCCGCGAGCTCGGGCTCGAAGCGGGGCTCGCAGTTTATGTGGTGATCAAGAGCTCTGCCTGTGTCGTATCGCCCGCCCAGGGCTAGTTTTGCAGCGAACTACTTTGCAGCGAACTATGGAGACACGACACTAGAAGGCCGCGGATACGCGCCCCGCGCTCACGTTTCCCCAAGCAAATCCCACGGACGAAATGCCGAGCAAGTGGTCGATTCCTGCCGCTCGGCAATCAACACCACTGGGTTCAAGCGAGTTGGTGTGGCCCCCACACCTGCGCTAGCATTCGGCGCTAACCCCTTCGAGCGACGGCTTGGTCGTGAGGCAACTTCGGGAGCTTTAAACGCATGCTGCGAACAAACGCACTTCTCTTCGTCTCGCTGGTGTCCGCAGTTGCGGTCGCCTGCAGCGATGGCACGGACCCAAACACCGGAAACACCACCGGTGGAACGGGCGGGACCGCCGGCTCGGCGGGCGAGGCCGGTAGCGGCGGTAGCGGCGGTAGCGTGACCGCTGGCACCGGCGGTACCGCGGGGAGTAGCGGTACCGCAGCCACGGGCGGCACCGCAGGCACAGGCGGCAGCACCGGCGGCACGGGCGGCACGGGCGGCAGCGCCTACAT
Source organism: Polyangiaceae bacterium (assembly GCA_020633205.1). NCBI lineage: Bacteria > Pseudomonadati > Myxococcota > Polyangiales > Polyangiaceae > Polyangiaceae bacterium. Next base: position 855,175 of record JACKEB010000012.1, on the reverse strand, counting down.
GGCGTATCCACCGGTGCCTTACCCCCCGGAAAACCAGCCAACCGAAGACAAGGAGATGCTCGGCAAGGTGCTGTTCTGGGAAGAGCAGATGAGCAGCGACAACACCATGGCGTGCGGTACCTGCCACCGCGCTTCCGCAGGTGGCTCGGATCCCCGCGCTTCTCAGAGCACGGCGATTCATCCAGGCCCGGATGGCACGCTGGGGACGGCAGACGACCGTCGGGGCGCTCAGGGCATCAAGCGCTGCACCGAATCAGGTGGAAACGTAACCTACAAGAACGACCCGATCTTCGGCGCGAATCGTCAGGTCACAGGGCGTAAGCCGCCGACGTACCTGGATGCGATGTTCAACAAGGACAACTTCTGGGACGGTCGCGCGCGCTCCCAGTTCATCGATCCCGATACGAATCAGGTAGCGATCGCAGCTGGCGGGTCGCTCGAGAGCCAGTCCGTTGGGCCGCCGCTCGCCGACGCTGAGATGGCCTGCGAAAATCGCACCTGGCCTTCGATTCACGCCAAGCTCACCACAGCTCAGCCGCTTGCGCTGGCTCACGATATCCCCGCGGATATGAAGGCGTTTATCGCCAAGTACCCGACCTATCCGAAGATGTTCGAGGCGGTGTACGGCACGGAGGAGATCAACACCAAGCGGATCGCCTTCGCCATCGCCACTCACGAGCGGCGCCTGACCTCGAATCAAACACCTTGGGATCGCTGGAACGCTGGGGAAGCCAGCGCCATGACCGAGGCGCAAATCAACGGCTTCAACCTCTTCATGACCACGGCGCGCTGTAACCTCTGTCACTCGCCGCCGCTCTTCTCCGACGTGCTCATTCCTGGCGACGACGTCGAGTTCCACAACCTCGGCTTCTTCGACGAGGACCCGAACTTCGACAACGGACGCGAGAAGGTCACCATGGACGCGACGGATCGCTTCAAGGTGAAGACGCCCGGGCTGCGCAACGTCGGCTTGAGAGAGGCCGGTGGCTTGCTGCACACCGGCGCGGGCGTGGGAGCCAATCTCGAGGCGGTGATGGCTGCCTACAAGAACATCCCGTTCCCCAACTCGCCGAACATCGATCCCGTCGTCGGTGGTGTGGGTGGCCCGACCGATCCGCTCCCGATCAACACCGCGGAAATCGCTGACATCATCGATTTCATGCGCAACGCCCTAACGGATCCGCGGGTAAAGAACGAGCAGGCGCCCTTCGATCGCCCCAAGCTGGGCAGCGAGCCGTAAACTGCCGCCGCGGAATTAACCAGAGTTTCCGGGCAGAACTCTAGAGGGTCCGTAGCCTTTCCAGGTGCGGACCCAATGGAATGACGAGGCGAGATACTTGCAGGGTTTTTGGGGGAGGCGCGGCGCACAGCCGATGCCGTCACTTGGAGAGTGCTTCCTCAAGCGCTACGGGCCGAGGAAGCACGGCAGCTTCAGGAAGCACCGCAGCTTCAGGAAGCACCGCAGCTTCAGGAAGCACCGCAGCTTCAGGAAGCACCGCAGCCTGAGGAAGCACCGCGACTTGCACTGCGGAATCAGCAGGCTCGCCTCACTTGAATCCCCAGAACCAACATCGGAGTTGCTGAACAGGGGTTTACGAGCACTCGCAGCTTGCTACGCTCAAGCGGTTGGAGTTTGCGGGCTCCCTTGGAGGATGGGATGAGGCATCGACTTTGGCTTGGCCTTTGCGCCGCGGCCTACTTCGCGGTGGGTTGTGGTGGCGGTAGTGATACAGGAGGCGGCGGTGATCCAAACGCGGACACCACACCCCCAACATTCGACGGCGCCAGCGGCGCGTCGGTTGTGAGTGAATCGCGGATCGATCTTTCGTGGTCCGCGGCCACTGACAACGTTTCTGACACTAGCCGCATCGTGTTCCGCGTCTACGGGGCAGCGACGGGTGAGGAGTTCGACTTCACCACGCCATGGCTTGCAACGCCATCAGGCGCTTCCACCGCCGCCATCACTGGGCTCTCGCCGTCGCATCAGTATCGATTCGTCGTGCGTGCGGTTGATGAGGCGGGCAACGAAGATCAGAACACCACAGAGGTCGGCGATGCGACTCCTGACGGATCCCCGCCGAAGTTCGCCGGGGTGAGCTTGGTCGAGGCTGAGACCTCCAGCACCTTGCGCGTCGAGTGGAAGGCCGGCTTCGACAAGGGCACCGACCAGAGCGCGCTCATCTACAATGTGTACCTCGGTCCAGGCGGGATCGACGTTGACCTGACCACGCCCGTCGTGACCTCGGCCGCAGGGGAGTCTTCGGTCACGTTGACCGGTTTGAGTCCGCTGACCGACTACGCCGTGATCGTACGGTCAGTCGATACCGCGGGGAACGAAGACGAGAACACCCTAACGCGCTATGCCCGCACGCCAGAGGGCGTCGCTCCAAGCTTTTCAGGAGCCAAGCAGGCGATCGCAACGGGTCAAACCATCAAGCTCTACTGGTTCCCGGCCACGGACAACGTGACGGAACCTGCCAACATCGTCTACGACATCTACGAAGCCACCGAAGATCGACAGCAGAACTTCGGGAGCCCGAGCTACACCTCTCCGCCTGGCGCGATCTCGTTCGTCGTGCCGAGCCTGATGCCAAACACCAAGTACTACTACGTGGTGCGCGCTCGGGACGCGGCAGGGAATCGCGACAACAACACCATCCAGGTCAACGCCACGACAGGCGGTGACTCGGATACCACCGCGCCATCGTTCAACGGCGTGGACTCTGTCGCCGGTTCGAGCCCGTCTACGCTGCTCGTGAGCTGGACGGCGGCCACTGACACGTCGACCCCGGACTACAAGATCCGCTATCAGGTCTTCGTTGCGGATACCGCTGGTGTCCACGACTTCAACAACCCGACGCTGGTAACCACTCCAGGCATCACCTCCACGGTGGTCACCGGCTTGCCAGCGAATGCGACGCGCTTCGTCGTCGTTCGAGCGATGGATGAGGCAGGAAACGTCAGCGTCAGCAGCAAGGAGCTTAGCGGCACGACACTCGCTGCCTCGGGGGACACCACGGCACCCACCTGGAGCTCGGGGCCATCGTTGAGCGTCAACGCGGGGCTCGCAGCGTTGGATGTCTCCTGGGTGGACGCGACCGACGACACCCACAGCGCCGCCGAAATCCGTTACCACGTATGCGCGGAACCCGACGCGAAGGACTGCGAAGGTGCGGCTTTCAACAGCCACATCCGCTTTACCACGGCGTTGGGCGCCACCACCGCGCGGCTATCGAATTTGTCGTCACGCACGCTGTACAACGTCTACGTCCGTGCGGAAGACATGTCCGGCAACTTCGAGACGGGCAACCACTCGATGGCGGTGACCACGGCGGTTTCCTACCGCTTCGACATCCTTCCGTTGTGGCGTGACCAGTGCAACGGCTGTCACAGCTTCCAGCACTCGACCACGGTCAACGTGCCCGGCGGCTTCGTTGACCCAGACGTGAGCAGCACGAGCGGCCTTCCGCTCATTCTCCCGGGTCAGCCTGAAAACAGCCTGATCTACCGCCGCATCAACCCGGACGGGCTGACCACCTCGCCGTTCTCGGCAAGCAAGCCCAACAGTTATTCGGGTTTGCAGGAACCACGTGACGGAAACGGCCTGACGTCTTCGCCGCTGAGCGGCGCGGAGGACGGGCTGCTTCGTGAATGGATTGAACAGGGCGCGTTCGCCAACTGAGGGCTTTTTTTCTTCTCGAGGCGCACCATGCCACCGAGCCTCGGCTTATCGGCAAAGGTTGAAGATTATGGGGACTTTCAAACTCGCAAATCGCTCTTCGTTGACGCTGGTCCTGTTGACCGGCGCGGGGCTCACCGCCGGCTTCCTGCCCAGCTGTGGTGGAGAAGACATCACCTGCGGAACAGGGACTCACAAGAATGGATCCCAGTGCGTTCCGAACGCTGACGGCACGGGTGGCACGGGTAGCAACATCGAGAACGCACCGCCGACCTTCGATGGCGTGCGCAGCGTTGCACCAGCGGGCGACACAGCGGTCCAAGTGACCTGGAACGCAGCGACGGACGACGTCACCGCAAGCGACTCCCTGGTCTACAACATCTACGTCGCGACCAGCTCAGGGACGCAGAACTACGGTGCTCCCACCGTGACCAGTCCGCCCGGCGCACAGAGCGTGCTCGTTGGCGGGCTGACGAAGGGCACGGAGTACTTCTTCGTCGTTCGCGCCCAGGACGAGGCCGGGGCGATGGACGAGAACACCGCTGAACAGTCCGGCGCGCCGGATGCGGACGACACGCCGCCGACCTTCTCCGGGATCACTGGAACGGAGCCTGCTGGTGCAACCTCGGTGAAGGTGTCGTGGGACGCAGCTACCGACGACAAGACACCCGCTGAAGGCATTACATATACCGTCCGCTGGTCGACCTCGTCCGGAGCGGCTCCGACTGGCAAGGTCGGTGCGGTGAGCGTCCCCGGAGCGAGCAGCGTGGTCGTCACCGGCTTGCCAATGGCTGAATCCAACTTCTACTTCAACGTCCGCGCCTCCGACGCTGCAGGCAACTCGGAAAGCAACGTAGAGGAGAAGGAAGGCAGCACCGGCAAAGACACCACCGCACCCGTGTTCGGCGGTTGCACCGGTATCGGGGCCCCAGGTGCTACCCGAGCCACACTCAGCTGGGATCCGGCCAAGGACGACGTCGAGACCGTGGATACGATGACGTACAACGTCTACGCATTCACGGAGCCACCGGACGCGGAGACCCCCTTTGGTTCCCCTCAGGGAACGTTCGTCGGCGGAACCCAAGGTGAGGTAACAGGCCTCTCCAACGACACGACCTACTACTTCGTCTGCCGTGCCGCCGATTCCGCGGGGAATGAGGACACGAACCTCTCTTTCCGAACGACGACGACGCTCACCGACGGTACGCCGCCTGACTTCGGAGGTATCACCGGAGTCGTCGAGGGCTCGACCACGGCTGAGCTCGCCTGGGACCCAGCTACCGATGATCAGACTGCAGCTGGTGGGATCGTCTACGTCGTGTATCAAGGCACCATCGCTGGCACCGCGCTGGACAATCCGCCGGTCGCGCAGTCGAGCCCCGGCTCGCTCGGCATCACACTGACCGGCCTGAGTTCCTCGACCGACTACTTCTGGGTGGTTCGGGCCCGAGACGAAGCAGGCAACGAGAGCACCAACACCACCGAAGAAACGCGCACCACCAAGGTGAGCTTCGCTCAAGACATCGAGAACGCGATCTTCGACAAGCAGTGCAACAAAGATGCGTGCCACGGGCTGGTGAATCCCCAGCAGGGTATGACTCTGGCGCCGGACTTTGCTTACTTCAATTTGGTCGACGTTCCCGCCGTGGAGAAGCCCGGCGGCCTCACCATCATGCGCGTCGACAGCTCCTCGACCAATCCTCGCGACAGCTACCTCTACCGGAAGATCGATCCGATGGGTGACATCGAAGGACAGCAGATGCCGCGTGACACCGGCGGTGTCCCGCTGCTTGACGAGGAGAAGCTGGCGATCGCGACCTGGATCATGCAAGGCGCGGAGAACAACTGAGAGCCGAGAAAACCGAGGATTGGCTCGTCTGTACACAGCCCTGGGGAGCGACCTCCTCAGGGCTGTGACGCGTCGACATCTAGGAGTCGACCGCCCGCGAATCACCAAGCGCGTTAGTAGCCGTTGGATACGGGAGATCCGGTCGACATTTCGCTATACTCCCAGCGGGGCGCAAAAAATGTGTGGTTCGGGAGAATGTCTCCCGACTCCACCCACACCTTAGATACATTCAAGCTTAGCCATGAGAACCTTTACTCTTGTGTGTGCGGTCGCGCTGACGGCCAGCGTTTTGGGCGCTTCGGGTTGTTCGGTGATCAACTCGTTCGACGACCTGAAGCAGGAAGCTACCGCCGGAGCGGGCGGAAGCGGAGCGAGCGGGGGGACCGCCGGGCAGGGCGGCTCAAGCGGTGGCGGAAGCGGTGGAGCCGGAGCCACTGCTGGCACTGGCGGCTCGGCTGGCGCCGGGGGCAGCCTGATCGAACCCGGACTGGTAGTGGTAGCGGCCGAAGGGACTCTGACTGCTGGAGGCCGTGGCTTGGTGGTCGCGGCGCTCGACCCCCGTACAGGGGAGGAGTTCACACGAAAGGAATTCGGCGCGAATAAGAACGGATTCGTCGCCTACGACCGAGAAGCTGGGTACTGGTATGTCTGGACACAGGAAGGAGGGGCGACAGACCTCTACACCTTCCACGTGTGGACCTTCAACCGGTCGAGTGGTGAGTTCGACGAGGAGGGCACTGCCTCGGTGCCAGCTCCGGCCGGGGTGATCGCCGTACTCAACAAGCGGGTTCTGTACTGGAGCGTCTACAAGGAAGGCGCGAGTGCACCCACTCAGGGCTTCACGGTGATCAATGTCGACAATCCGCAGTCCCCTGCGCCGACGACACCCCTTCAGGACATCCCGACTTTTGCCAGCCCCCTGGCGGCGATTCCGCGCGCAAACGGCTCGGACGCCGGAGGCAGCTTGAACCTGTTCATCAAGTCATCAACTTGCGCGCCGGACGGCGTGGTTGATGAGAACGGGTCGGACGTCAACATGTGTGAGGTTCAGCGTGTTCGCGCTAGCCTCTCGGCATCATCGCCTAAACCCGGCTATGCCGGATCTCCTCTGGTGATCGGCAAAGTTCGCCAGAGTGGCGGGAGCATCTCCGCGGTCGAAGCGTCGAACGACGACGCGGTGGCCTTTCCAGACCCGCTCTGGGTGAAGGGTGTGAGTACGAACACTGCTGGAAAGGTGACGCGGTTCAACGCGACCAACTTCAATGTGAACGGCTCGGTGAACTTCGAGGTAGGTGGATCCTTCATTCGTGGTGCTGCCTGGGACCCTTGCAACAAGATCTACTTCGCGACCGAAAGCCTGGAAGAGCTCGCCATCTTCGCCATCCCGACGGGCACGACTACTGGAACTCCTTTCCGGCAGAGCATCGGGAGCGTCCCTGTGGGTGCCGTGTTCTTCGACCAGTACACCCGCACGCTGATCCTTCCCCGCGGCGACCAGGCGAACTTTGAGCTGAGAGCGTTCCTTTTGGGCGGAGATGCAACCTCCCCCACGTTGACCGAGCGGGATGCGAACTCCTCGCCGCCGTGGGACCCGCCGGCGGACCTGCGGCCGCTCCAGATGGAAGTCGAGACGCCTGCAAAGCAGTTCTGTACAAGCAACTGACGCACCCACTTTGTGGGGCCAGGGCGTACCTGTTCCACAGCATCTCGGCGCCTCAAGCGCTTGGCCATCAGACATTTTTCCCGGCCTTTTTCCCCGCCTTTTTCCCCGCGTTTGGCAGGTGAGATCGCAGCAAAAGTTGTGGGAGTTCATGCCCACGCGAGACCGTTGGGCGCAGCGGTACGTCTGGTGGAGAACCCCCAGCCGCTGCGCGGCAGTTCGGGGGCTGAGCACGAATTGGCAGCGGTCTTGACGGAAACCCAGACTCACGGAACAACAGTACAGTCCCGACTCTGGGCCTGAAGTGGTGGACCGTGCTAGCCTCCTAGGACCAGTGGAGCGTAAACTTCATGGGTTTCGTGCAGGAGCACTGCCTGGTGCTGCATCAGGTCTCCGCTCCATCCCAGCATGAAACGTTCGTTTTGAACCGAGGCAACCATGTCCCTAAGCACCGGCGACATCATTGACGGCAAGTACCGCATCGTTCGACTACTCGGCGAAGGTGGTATGGGCGCTGTCTACGAAGGCGAGAACACCCGCATCCACCGCCGTGTTGCGATCAAGGTGTTGCACTCTGGCGTCGCCGAAAACGCCGACGCCGTTCAACGCTTCGAACGTGAAGCCCAAGCGGCCGGGCGGATCGGCTCACAGCACATCGTAGAGGTGCTCGACCTTGGCGACTTGCCTGACGGCGATCGCTACATGGTCATGGAGTTCATGGATGGGGATAGCCTGAGCGACCGTATCCGTAAGGTCGGTCGGCTCACGCCGGAGCAGATCTATCCCATTGCGTACCAGTTGCTCGAGGGTCTCCAAGCCGCTCATTCCGCGGGGATCATCCATCGCGACCTCAAGCCGGACAACGTGTTCGTCTTGACGTCTCACGCGGGGCAGACGGACTTCGTGAAGATTCTGGACTTCGGCATCTCGAAGTTCAGCGCGCTGGGGAACGAAAGCGGTTTCTCCATGACCCGCACCGGTGCGGTGATGGGCACGCCGTACTACATGTCGCCCGAGCAGGCGAAGGGCGCCAAGGGCATGGACCAACGCGCCGACCTGTATTCCGTGGGCGTGATTCTCTACGAGTGTGCGACCGGGCAGGTCCCCTTCAACGCGGACACGTTCAACGAGCTCCTCTTCAAGATCGTGCTCGAAGAGCCGCCTCCGCTCGAGCAGTTGGTTCCGGAGATCGATCGCGGCTTCGCTGAAATCATTCGGCGCGCCATGGCGCGCGAGCCGGCACATCGTTTCCAGACGGCAAAGGAATTCCAGAGCGCGATCGAGGGATGGGCGAGCGGACGTGTCTCGATGCCCATGGCTGCGGCGGACCTGACGGGACCTCGGCCCGCCATGGCGAGTTTGCCTCAAGCCGCTCCGCCTCCGGCGAACCCCGCGCTCGCCGGGACCCAGGGTGCCTGGGCGGGGGAGAGCCAGCCGAAGAAGTCCAACACCGGGCTGATCGTCGGCGCAGCAATCGCCGCGGTCGTTTTGTTGGGTGGCGGCGGCTTCGCTGCAATGAAGCTATCCGGGGGAGACGCTGCGGCCGCCCAGGAGACGCCGCCGGCACCCACACAGCCTGAAACCACCACCCAAGAAAAGCCTGAAGAGAAGGCGACTGAGGACAAGCCCGAAGAAAAGCCTGAAGAGAAGGCGACTGAGGACAAGCCCGAAGAAAAGCCTGAAGAGAAGGTGGCTGAGGACAAGCCCGAAGAAAAGCCGGAGGAGAAGCCGCGGGTGGCCGCACCTTATGTGCCGAGGCCTGCGGCGACTCCAAAGCCATCGTCCAAACCAGCTGCTGGCAACGAGCCGACGAAGTCCGGTAACCGCATCATCCGTCCCACGCTGTAGCTGGTTCGGCAGGGTCGGCTGATTCAGCAGGGTCGGCTGATTCAGCAGGGTCGGCTGATTCAGCAGGGTCGCCTGGGTCGGATAACCACGCGACCTGATCTGAGGCCGGAAGGTAGCGCTTCCGGCCTCCTTGCATTTGCCGCGCGTACGCCTGGCCCCGGGACGCTCCGGCGGCTCAGTTGAAGGCAACTGAGTCGCGTGCCATCCGTTCGTTTGCGCCAGGCCCAAGTCCTTAGAGGGCGTTGATCCAGGCTTCTACCGCCGCGACGCCGGAGTCGTCGACGTCTTCCGTACCAATGGGTGGCATGGCGACCGAGAGCTCGCGACTCTTCATGCGTCCGAGAACAGCGCTGTGGGTCGGGTCCTTTGGAGCGATGCGCGCGGTGCTTCCAGTTGGGATCCCTTCAAAGGGCGTGACGTTGACCGTGGTGAGATACGTCGGCGTCGTTTCAACGCTGCTCAGGGTGCCATCTCTCAACCACAGATCCATATCCACACGGAAGAACGTCGCCGACTTCGGGTTGTGGCACATCCCGCAGTTTGCGTGGAGGTAGCCCAGGGCAGCTTGCGCGGTGGCGTCTCCGGGAACCACCGGCTGGCTACTTGGCGGGTTGGTGAGGCGATTGGCGTCAACTAGACCCTGAAGCGTCAACCCCGGACCGGAGTGCGCGAGCTGGATCTGGGTGAAGCCGAGAGAGCGATCCGGCAGGTTGTTGTGGCATTGGTGGCACTGGTTGACGCTCGGGATGTCGTGGTCCGTAGCGGAAGCGTTCTCTATGCCATCGGGCACAGGCAACGCATCGAGCTGGTCGTCTTGCCACTGGTACGCGATCATTGTCCACCCGCTCGCGGTCTTCTCGAGCAAGCGGGTTTCTACCCGGATACTCCCGCGGGTGAACTCCTTCCAGAGCTTGGTACCCTGGGGATACACCCAGTAGTCTGGGTCGCTGGTGTCAACTTGGGCGCCGTCGGGGAGGTAGACCCAACGGCGCTTGGTCGCGCCGTCAGTCCAGAGCTTGAACTGTGGCTCGAAAGCCTGAACGCCTTGCGCGAGCGTATCGCTCGCGATGTCGGCGTAGAGCCCGGTCTCGCTGAGGCGCGGGGGATAGCCCGCGCTGCCTGCTGTGCCGGCGCTGCCCGCTGTGCCGGCGCTGCCTGCCGTGCCGGCGCTGCCTGCCGCGGCCGCTGTGCCGCCGGCTCCGCCGCCAGCCGCGCCCGCCGCCCCGCTAGCGCCCGCTACAGAACCGCCGGCGCCTGCCGTTCCCGCGCCACCGCCGGAAGGCCCGTCGTCGCTAGAGCAAGCGACTGCCCCTAACCCAAAGAAAAGAGCGCTGAGTAGGACCTGTGCGTGTTTCATCCCGAACCCCGCTCACAGCTTAGTGTCCCAGGTGATTAGGGCAAACCGCGGGCGAAACTCCGCCGATATCAGACCGCTCGACTCAGCTCGGCGCCTGCGAAGCGTCCCAAGCCGCTTGAGCATCCAGCCCGTGCTCCTTGAAGCGGGGGATGTAGTCCCGCTCAAGGGCGCGTTGGAGGATCTCCCCGTAGCGCGCGCTGGGCATCAACCCCCAGGCGCGCTCTTGATCCGCCATCTCGCGATCCTTTTGCGCCAGCGTCGGCGAATAGAGGCGGCGAATGCGGCCGAACATGCGCGGCAGCTCGTGTTCGATGAGGCGCCGATACTCGGGTTCCCGCGGCGAATCCATCAGCCAGGCGAGCAGGGTCCAACCGAAATCCCGATGCCGGACCTCATCCTTCAGCACGCGATCGAGGGTCTTTTTAGCGCTCGGGACGGTGCACTTGTCGCGGAGCTCCTTGAACAGTGGGACCGCGACCGTTTCCCCGAGGCAGAAGATATCAACCCCTGCGCGGAGCACATCGAGTTCGAGAGGGTCTCCGGGGCAGCGCGGCAGCGCCAGTGACTCCCGCACAATGTGGGGAGGCTCGGCGCCGCCGCCGTCGACGTACACCTCATGGCTCAGCTCGGCGTGGGCCAGCTCATCCTCCACGATGCGAAGCCCATCGCTGATCAAGTCTGGAGAAGCGCCGATTTGTATCAACCACAACGTCAGGTGTTGGGTGATGGCAGCGGACCGGTACTCCGCTTCGACGCGACGCAACCACTCGTTGCGTACGCGGTCGGTTGCACTGGGCTTGCTGAGTTCGCTCATGGCTGGCTTCGTAGTGTAGCCCGATTGGTGCCGATCTGCGCAGGGCGAACGCTGCCCACCGCGAGCCGGGCTACGCCGCTGAGGAGCGCTCCGCACGAACGCCTCAGCCGCTCGTGGTGGCAAGAGTCTCGGCGCTGAGTTCCCAAACGGAACGTCGCGGGCTGGTTGGCCGGGCTGGGCGCCGCCAGGGCTCGCGTGTAGGCTGCGCCCGGGTTCGAGGAACGCGAGCCAAGCCGCAAGGAGGAGACAAGGCATGGGTGAGTCGATTGAGTTCAAGCGCCCCGATGGGCAGAGTTGTCCCGGATATGTCACCGGAGCCGCCGGTGCCCCAGGGGTGGTGCTGATTCAGGAGTGGTGGGGCCTCAACGATCAGATGAAAGGGCTTGCGGATCGCATGGCAGATGCGGGTTTCCGCGCGCTCGTTCCCGATCTGTACCGCGGGAAGATCGCCAAGGATGGGGACGAGGCGAACCACATGATGGGAGAGTTGAACTTCCTCGATGCCGCAGAGCAGGACATCCAGGGCGCGGTTTCTTTCCTCGGGGAAGCTGGCACCAAGGTGGGGGTCGCTGGGTTCTGCATGGGCGGCGCGCTTACACTGCTCAGCGCGGTGCGGGTGAACGGCATGACGGCGGGCGCGTGCTTTTACGGGATCCCACCGGCTGCAGTGGCTGACCCCAAGACGATCAAGATCCCGGTGCAGTGCCACTTCGCCAACATCGACGACTGGTGTACCCCCGACGCAGTGAACGGCTTGGAGGCCGACTTCAAGGCGGGTGGAGTGAACTACGAGCTATTCCGCTACGATGCGCAGCACGCATTCATGAACGAGAAGCGTCCGGAGGTTTACGACGCGGCTTGTGCGAAGCAAGCGTGGGACCGCGCCGTGGACTTCTTCAAGCGCACCCTCGCCTGAGGCCCCGTCGCTCGGCGCCCCGTTGTTTAACCGCACCGTCGTTTAGCCGTGCGGAAACGATGGGGCGGTAAACTGGACCGTTCGAACGACCGTGGAAGCGGCGCTGATACCAACCCGCTTCCGCCACTTTCTCGGCCTGAGAACTCGCCGCCTTAGAGCGCGGGCTTCGGTTTGTCGCCGTCGACCTTGTCGTTGGCCCCGACTACGCCCGCGAAGATTAGGAACCCGACCGCCAGCAGCGCCATGAAGACAGGCCGCTTGCTATGACCCGCTGGGGTCACGACTGGCGGCGCCTCCGACTCGGGCAGCTGACTCGTGTCGCCGACCTGAGCCGCAACCGGAGCCGCTCGCTGCGCTTCTTCCTCGGGTGTGGGGAGATCGGCAGCTGCCGGAGCGGTGACGAACAAAACGCCGAGCAGTGTACCGACTGCAAGCCACGGCATGATTCCGCCGGTGCGTGCTCGCAGCCAGCTCATCACCCCAGGACTCCCGCCCTGAGAGCGACCGCTGCTGGACTTGACCCCCTCGTTCCCTCGCATCGAACAAATGAGTTACGTGGCGTCGGCGGCTCGGTCAAGCAGTTCGGCAAGGCTGCGACAGGCTTCCACACGTACGGCCTCCGGTTGCCCGCTGGCGCTCAGGGTCCTCAGCTCGCTTTCCGCGCCAAGGCGCCCCAAGGCCCAGGCGGCGTGTTCCCGCACCATCGGGCTGGAGTGTTGCGCGGCGGCGCGAAACAGCGCGCCCTTATGTTGCCTGTCCCCGAGGTTACCCAACGCAACGGCCGCATTTCGCGCGAGCTGAACCCGACTCACGCGGCGCAAAGCGGTGCGTCGGACCACGCTGCGGTAGCGAGACGCTCCCAGTTCCAATAGCTCTATCAGGGACAAGCCGTCCCGCGTGGACGCGAGCTCCGGGGCGCAGCCGGCACGGGCGCGAGCGCTCGAGCCGTTGAAGGGACACACCGTCTGGCAGACGTCACAACCGAAGACTCGGGTCCCAATGGGCGCTCGCAGCTCCCGAGGGATGGCGTCTTGCAGCTCAATCGTCAGGTAGGAGATACAGCGCGTGGCGTCGAGGATGTAGGGGCCGACGAACGCTGCCGTGGGGCAAGCGTCGAGACACTTCGTGCACTCCCCGCAACGGTCCTTTATCGGCGCGCCCACTGGCAGGTCGAAGTCGACCAAGAGCTCTCCCAAGAGCAGCAAGCTGCTCCCCCCCGGGGCGATGACCAAGCCATTCTTGCCCACGAAACCGAGCCCGGCGCGAGCCGCGATGGCGCGTTCGAGCAGCGGCGCCGTGTCCACGCAGGGTCGCGCCAGGATGGGCCGAGCCGCAAGATCCGCGAGGAAATCACCCAAAGCGAGCAGTCGGTTCCAAAGCAAGGGATGGTAGTCCCGGCCCTGGGCGTAGGCAGCCACTTGACCTCTCGGGGTATCCGAACCCGCGCCCGACAAGAGGCGCTCGGCGGGGATCAGCGAGGCGTTCGTCGCGTAAGGCATCGCCACGCAGATCACGCTCTTGGCGGTGGGCATTAACGCGCGAGGATCCGCGCGTTCGCCGTCACCAAGGTAGTCCATCTCCCCGTGGTGGCCGGCTTTGAGCCACCTCTGCCAGTTGGCATCCGCTTGCTCTAGAGGCTCCGCCGAGGTGACGGCGAGCTGAGACAGCCCGAGCTCGGGCGCCCGGGCCACCAGAGCGGCCACGATCGCCTGGGGCGCGAGCGGCTTGGCAGCGTTCTGCGGGTGATGGACGCGCGCGCCGGCAGGCAGTTCCGAGGGGATGGTGGCCACGTGGGGGCGCAGCCTAGCAAGGCTCTTCTCTCCGCCCAGCGACAGATCAATCGCAAAGTAAGCGGGGCGCTCTCTTGCCACGGCGGAATCTTTGGGGAATAAGCGGCCGGGCGAGCTGGTCTGAAGGGCCGCCTTATGCGCCGATGGCGCACCACAGTTCGTCGGGCGAGATCCTGGTTCAGACCCTCCGAGGCTGGTCTCTGGAGCACGCCCCAGCGAACGGGAGCTTCGAGCAAGTGATCCAGATCCGAGGTCTCTATAAATACTACGGCCCAAGCCGCGCCATCGGGCCGCTCGACGTGGAAGTCCAAGCAGGGCAAGTCGTCGGGTTGTTGGGTGAGAACGGCGCTGGCAAGACCACCACGCTGCGCATCCTGGCTTGCGACCTACTGCCCTCTGCCGGCCAGGTCATGGTCGACGGCTATGACGTGGTGGACCACCCCGACGAGGTGCGCGCCCGGGTGGGCTATCTGCCGGACAAACCGCCGCTCTACCCAGAGATGACGGTGCGCGAGTTCCTGGTGTTCGCGGCTCGCTTGAAGGGCGTTTCGAAAGGCGACGTGCAAAAGCGCGTCAACGAGGCGGCCGAGCAAACCGGGATCGCGGCCCGCCTCGACCAGGTGATCGGCACGCTGAGCCACGGCTTTCAGCAACGCGTGGGCATCGCCCAGGCCATCGTGCACAGGCCGAAATTCGTGGTGCTGGATGAACCGATCAGTGGACTCGACCCGCGGCAGATCGTGGAGATGAGGCATCTGATCCGCGGGCTGGCGGGGGATCACACGGTGCTGATCTCAAGTCATATCCTCTCGGAAATCAGTCAGACCTGCGACCGACTGCTCGTGATCCGCGACGGTACGATCGTCGCAGACGACAGCGAGGCAGCAATCGTGAATCGCACGCTCGGAGGGATGCGCCTCAGCCTGCTGGTCTCCGGGTTGGAGGTGGACGCGCTGCGTTCGCTTCTTCAGGACCTTGAGGCCGTGGAAATCGTAGAGCTTGGCAAAGAGGGTAAAGCCTTGCGCGCCGAGCTGCGGACACAGTCGGATCAACGCGCGAGCATCGCCCGCAGGGTGGTCGAAGCCGGGGCGGAGCTCTTGGAGCTCGGCCGCAGCGAGCACGAGTTGGAGAGCGTGTTCATGCGTCTGGCGGAAGGCAGCGCGTACGCCGACGGCGGTCGCAGTCGCCAGGGTGGGGGCGTTCACTGATGGCTTCCCTTGGAAACGTCGCGTTGATCGCAGGGCGGGAACTCAAGTCTTACCGTCGCTCACCGCTAGGAGCGATCGTCGTCAGCGGGATGCTCCTGATGAGCGGCATCCTGTTCTACATCTTCGGTCTCAGCGCCGACAGACTCCTCAGCGCTGAGGTGCTCAGGCAGTTCTTCTACAACGCTAGCGGGCCGCTGATGATCGCGTGCCCGCTGCTCTCGATGCGCCTGGTAGCGGAGGAACGGCAAACCGGTACTCTCACGCTCCTCAACACCTCACCGGTGACCGACGGGCAAATCGTGCTCGGTAAGTTCCTGTCAGCGCTCTGCGTCATCAGCCTCGCGACGGTACTCACGGCGTACATGCCCGCGCTGATCTTCGTGAACGGCAAGGTCAGCGTTGGTCACATCCTGGTGGGCTACCTTGGCCTGCTGCTCTTGGGGAGCGCCGCGATGAGCATCGGGCTTTTCGCCTCTACGCTCGCACGCTCCCAGGTGGTTGCGGTGGTGATCACCGCGCTGATCCTCGGGCCGATGGTGACGCTCTGGCTGCTCGCAAAAGTGACTGAGCCACCGCTCAATTCCTTCCTTGGAGCACTCTCCCTGCACCACGACAACTTCAAGCCGTTCATGGACGGCGTGCTCAAGCTGGATGCCGTTGCTTACTACCTCGCGGTAACAACGTTCTTCTTGTTGGCCGCCACCAAGGTACTGGAAGCGAGGCGTTGGCGATGAGCGACGTCAAGCAATCGAAGAGCCTGGCACCGTGGCTGCTTCCCGCTTACCTGGTTGGCCTGTTGCTTTTACTGCTCGGCGAGCGAGTACTGGCAGGCGCTGAGAGTGGGCGGTGGCTGATCACTGGTCCAGCGCTGCTCCTGATCGGTTTCGGAACGCTGGGGCGCTTCGTTCCCGCGTTTCAGGAGCGCGGAGAGACCCAAGGCATCGCGCGCATCCTGCAGATCTTGAGCGTGGTGGCCCTCGCCGGCGTCGCGGCGTACTTCGTCAGCACGGATGCCGGCTTGAGCGCCTTCGGGCTCGACACCGGGCCCGCCAAGGACCGCGAACGCACCGTCGAAGTGCTGCGCGTCGTCTGGGCCGCGCTGCTCTTGCTCGGAACGCTGCCGCTGATCTTCGCGGAAGCGGCGCTCTGGCCGACTCGGCGGGCGGCCCGCAGCGAGCGCCGGCGAGTGTTGGCTGCGGCCACCGCGGGCCTCTCGCTGGCTGCGGCCGCGGTGTACTGCAGCCTGTTCGTGTTTGCCGCGGGGACGTCGGATTGGAAGCTGGATTTCTCCTATTTCCGTACGTCGCGACCGAGCGATTCGACGAAGAAGATCGTGGAGAGCCTGACGGAGCCCGTGCGCGTCGTCGCGTTCTTCCCTGACGTCAACGAGGCCCGCAGCGAGGTCAAGGGTTACCTCGACGAGCTAGGCCGCGTGAATCCAAAACTCCAGGTGGAAATCCAGGATCGCTTGATGGCGCCCGGTCTCGCTCGCGAGCTTCGGGTGACTCAAGACGGCGTGATCGTTTTGGTCAAAGACAGCGTCAACGAGAGCCTGCGCATCGGCACCGAAATGAGTGGCGCCAAGAAGAAGCTGAAGACTCTGGATGCGGACTTCCAGGAGAAGCTGCTCAAAGTCGTGCGCAAGCGCCGCGTGGCTTATCTCACGGTCGGCCACGGGGAAATCAACGATCAGCCGCTGGCGGGCGATGCCGCCCAGGATCGCTCCGCGTCGATCTTGAAGCGCCAGCTCGAGGCGCAGAACTACCTAGTGAAAACCCTCGGCCTCGCTCAGGGGCTAGGCAGCGAGATCCCCGAGGATGCGACGTTGGTGATGGTGCTCGGCCCGACGGAGCCCTTCGCACCCGAGGAGCTCAAGACCTTGAAAGGGTATGCGGCTCGGGGCGGCAAGCTGTTCATTGCGCTCGATCCTGACGCAGTTTCCACCACGCCGACCCTAGCCGCCGACAGCGATGTGGCCGTTGCGCCTAGCGCCAAGCCTGCGCCTGGCACCAAGCCTGCGCCTAGCACCAAGCCTGCGCCCAGCGCCAAGCCTGCGCCTAGCACCAAGCCTGCGCCCAGCGCCAAGCCTGCGCCCAGCGCCAAGCCTGCGCCCAGCGCGGGGCCGTCAGAGGCAACCGAGGTCGCGACCCCCACGGAGCCGTCTGAGGCGCTCGGTCAGCTGAACGCGCTCGCCGAGGTGGTCGGGCTCGATCTCGAACCAGGCATCTTGGTGAACGACGCACCCGCAAAGCACCTGCGCCTGCGCTTCAACGCGTCGGACAACGGGCTCTTGCCGACGAACAAGTTCTCGTCCCATGCGTCGGTGTCCACCTTGAGCCGCAACTCCGCGCGCGCCGCGATCGTGGTCAACGGCGCGGGCAGCCTCGTCAAGTCTCCGCAAGGCACGACTCAGGTCGATTTTGCCATCCGCTCGCTCTCGGGGACCTTCGCCGACCTGAATCGCAACTACCAGTTCGACCCGGGCGAGTTGAGAAAGGTGTACAACTTCGCCGCCGCGGTCTCCAGCAGCGCGAGCAAAGCTCCGACCAAGCCGGAGCCCAAAGCGGATCCCAAGGGCAAGCCTCTCAAGGACGAGCTGTTACCGAGCGAGATGCGCGCCTTCGTGATCTCCGACGCGGACGCAGTGAGCGATTTCGTGATGGCGAAATCGCCTACGAATCAGCTGATGTTCGTCGACGTGGTGCGCTGGCTGGGCGGAGAAGAGAGCTTCGCTGGGGAGATATCGAGCGAAGAGGATCACCCGATAGAACACACCAAGAAGGGTGACACCATCTGGTTCTACGCGACGATCCTCGGGGTGCCGATGCTGGTGCTTGGCCTTGGGCTCTTGCTAAGCCGTCGTCGGCAGGTGCCAGCTCGGTCTGCTGAAGAGAGCTCCTCACCCCCAAATCCGCGGGGTAAATCGGCAGACGAGGAGGATGAGAAGTCCGACCCGGACCCAGCCGACGAAACGTCTGATCCGAGTGATGAGGACGACGAGCCAGACTCAGAACCTGGCTCCGACTCCGACGCAGAAGACTCCGACGCAGACGCCGAAGATCAGGACGAGGAGGAAGAGCGATGAAGACCAATCGGAGCTTGTTCCTTCACGGCGGCCTGCTGCTCCTCGCTAGTGCGCTGGCTTACTCTGGCTACACCAAGAGCGCGCCGCCTGCTGGGACTCAGCGTCTCGAGGTGCAGGTGTGGAGCGGCACGCCAGACCAGCTGAGCAAGATCGAACTCGAGATGCAGGGGCGAAAGGTCACCCTCGAGGGCAAGCAGGACAAGGAAGGGCGCTACTACGTGGGGGAGCTGACGCGGGAGAAGCGCAAGCCGCCCACCCCGGTGAAGGCGGACGCTGGCGCAGAGAAGCCCCCCGAGCCGAAGCCCGAGTCGGAGACGGTGCGCTTCATCGCGGCCAGCAGCATGGAAAAGCTCGCCGAACAGCTCGCCCCGCTTGGTGCCTATCGATCCCTGGGGAAAATCGCCGAGGGCCAGGCAGCAGACTTCGGCTTCGACAAGCCGGAGGGCACGCTGCGGGTGACGGTTGGGGGCAAGACGCATGCGCTGGAGCTCGGTGGCACCACGCCGGGAGGCGCGGATCGCTACGTTCGGGACAAAGACAGCGGCGTCGCCTACGCGATCCTCGGCAGCATCACCCGCGACCTGGAGAACGCGGACTCGCGCCTGACCGAACGCAACCTGAACGGCTTCGAGCCCGCGCAGGTGACGCGGGTGCGCATTAGCGTTGGAAATCAGACGCGTGAGCTGGTGCCCATGGGCGGCAACGAGAGTGCTTGGGCCGACGCAGAGTCACCCAAGCAAGAGGACGAAACCGCGACGAACTGGATGGTGAAGCTCGGCCGCCTGCGCCCCAATCGCTACGTGGCAGAAAAGCCTGATCCGAGCGCCACGCCGGTGTTCGCTGTCGAGTATTTCGAAGGCAAGAAGCGCATCGGCGAGCTGGTGCTCGTCAGCGCGAAGGGTGAGGGCGAAGACTCCGACGGCAAGACGGAGTACCTCGTGCGGACGAACCACACCCGCTGGTACGCCAGTGTGATCCGCACCACCGCCGAACAGCTCGATCAAGATCTCGGGTCCGTCGTGCGCTAACGCTCCCCCACAAAACAGCGCTACCAAGCACCGCGGGGCCGTCGCTCTTTGGCGACAGCCCCGCTTCTCCCAGTCTGTGACGGCCAGGCGCTATTCCCGCACAGAAAAGCTCACATCGGACCGGTTGCGGTGCTGCCGTCCTTCAGCTTGTTACCGCCATAGGGCTTGACCTCCTTGACCTTGCCCCACTCAGCGTCGAAGCGCTCCACCATTTCCTTGAACTTGTCGGGCTCCGTCTTGGCGAGATCTTTGGACTCACCGGGATCGGCCTTGAGATTGAACAAGTCCTTACGCCAGCCGTTGTCATAGACGATGAGCTTGTAGTCTCCGACGATCATCGCGCGCACGCGGGGATTGTTGCTGTCCGCCGGGAGATCCAGGATCACCGGCCGCTCCGCCGGCTCCTCGCGTCCGTACATCTCCTCCACCAGGCTCTTGCCTGGGAACTCGCCTTCGGGCGCCTTGACGCCCATCAGGTCGAGCACCGTGGGAGCGATGTCGATGGCCCCGCGAGGGGTGTCGATACGGCGACCTTCCTCACGATCTGGCAGGTGAATGAACAGCGGTACGTGCGTCAGCATTTCCCACAGGGAAAATGCATGACGGAACTGATGGTGCTCGCCAAAGGCTTCACCATGGTCTGCGCTGACGATTACGGCGGTCTTGGACCACCAGGGCTGCGCCTTGCAGTAGTCGAGCAACTTACCGATGTGGAAATCCGTGTACCACATCTCGGAGTCGTAGCGCCCACGCGCCGACTTGCCGAAGTCGGGAGCCTCCTTATGGGCGTTGTAGACGTCGTGGGGGTCCATGTAGTGCAGGTACATGAAGAACGGCTTGTCCGCCTTGACGGCTCCCAGCTGTTCGATGGCCATCGGCGTCATCTTCTGGCTGGTGATGTGGTTGTCGGTCTGGGCGTCGAAGTCGATGCCGGGCACGACGCGCCAGTCATCGAAGCCTTGATCCATCTTGTTTCCGCGCTTCATGTACATGTGGGCGTGGCCCGCCATGGTGTGCACGCCTGCCGCCTGCAGGAGCTCCGGAAAGAAGGTGTCCGCATCGGAGTACTTCGTGAAGAAGAAGCCGCTTCGACGCAGCGCCGAGGGGTACTTCCCAGCTAGCAGCCCGCCAACGCTCTTCGCGGTGTAGCTCGAGATGGAGTGCGCACGGGTGTAGCTGACGCTGTGCTTCTCCAGTTCCGTGAGGTTTGGCGCGATCGGCTTGTCGTAGCCAGCCCAGGGCATGTCGGCCCGCATGCTGTCCACGAGGATCAAGAGCACATTCAGCGGCCGATCCGGCGCTGGCTTCGGCGGCGGATCTGGCGGCGCGGTCACGGTCGCGCTGGGTACAGCGCTCGGAGGAGCAGCCGCGGACGCCACCTCGGTGGGCGCGCTTGCAGTGTTGGCGGTCGGCTGCTCGGCTGGCGGAGCATTGCCACAACCCAGCGCCAAGAGGCCCGCGAAGCACAGCAGCGCGCTGGGGCGTACGGCCGGAGATTGGCTGGCGCGAGCAGGAGACAGGAGCGAGTGTGGTGGGGTTGAACGCATTGGGGCGACGTAGCCCGATCTGGGATCCGGATCCAGCCTGGCTACACAACGGACCGGTGCCGGAAACCTCAGGGATGCAATTCAATTGCCGAAGCCATATCCGCGTGCGAACCTTTCCCACATGAAGACCCGGCTCTTGATCCTCACTTCCATTTTGGCTCTTAGCGCCAGCATCGCTGGTTGCAGCGATGACGGCGACAGCAGCAACGGCGGCAGCGGCGCGACCGGTGGCACCGGCGCAAGCGGCGGCAGCGGTGGCACCGGCGCTGGCGGCAGCGGCGGCGGCACGACGCTCCCCAAGGACGCATGCGTCGACCTGCAAACCGAGTACGAGGCCTCGTACGACGTGGGCGGCGAGATGAAGACCATCGGCGACATCGCTGGTGATTGCGGTCGTGGAATGTGCCTTGGCGACCTTGGCACCGACAACTTCGGACCCTGCGTGCAGACCTGCATCGACACCGCGACGAACAACGCGATCGCCGCGAACGACTGCTCACGCTGCGTGGTGATCACCGTCGAAGTGGCGGCGACCAGCTGCGTCAGCAAGTGCATCTCCGACAAGAACGAGTGCGGCCCGAACGGCGACCTCAGCTGCTGCACGGCCTGCCTGTGCGAGAACAACGCTTACGATCAGCTCGTGTCTTGCACGGGCATCCCAAGCACGACCTGCGACGCCTACGCCGCGCAGTGATCCTCAGCACCTGAGGCCGCGGTCATTCACGCCTGCTGTGCGAAGCTCGCAGCAGGCGTGGCTACCAGGTCTCGAAACTCTCCCAGGCTGCCTCTCGGCGGCCTGTTG
This sequence comes from Polyangiaceae bacterium, assembly GCA_020633205.1. NCBI lineage: Bacteria > Pseudomonadati > Myxococcota > Polyangiales > Polyangiaceae > Polyangiaceae bacterium. The sequence continues at coordinate 833,592 of JACKEB010000012.1, read as the reverse complement.
GCTTTTGTGGCCTACGCCGTGCGGCGAAGCTCTTGTAGTAGCTCAGCCGCGTTGCTTGGCCGACAGGGGATGCTGAATGGACCGTGGTTGGTCTCGAGCAGCACGTGCCAAGCGTCCTCGCCGTCGGGGCTCACAGCGTGCACTCGGCTGAGCGTGGCCGGGGGAATGCGGAACTGCTGACGGCGGATCCCGAGCGTACGCGCCTCCAAGATCAGGCCTTCTGGACCGCTGCGGAGCACCAGCCGGTTCGAGATCAGAGCCAGGCCGAGCAATGTCAGCAGGCAGGTGAAGAAGACCGCAAGGGCGACGCTCAGAACGGAGAGCGGCAGCCCCGTTTGAGATCGGCGATAGATGTCGATCCCCCACATCAGGCCAACGCCGACGCCTCCGATCAAGACCGTGATTCCGCCGGGCAACGGCGGGTCGTGACGCTCGAGGAGGATCTCGCGGGGCGAAGAGCTCGGCCGCTCAGAGGCGCTGGCCTCTTCGTTAACGGTCCAAGGCGCGGCGCCTTTGGGCAGTCCCCAGCCCGAGCGCAATGGCAGGGGACACACCTCGAGCAACCGGCTCAGGTCGCGTACGACGAGCGCCGGGTCCTTTCCGCTGAGCAGCACCAGTTCGCGCCCGGCGCGGGCCTTGAGGCGCACCTCGTAACAGATGATCGGCACTTCATCTGGGTTCTGCGTGCTGCCAGCAAGCTCCAGCGTCTGAATGTCTTCCAGGGCGATGGGGTTGCCTGCGCCCTCCAAGCGGCGCTCTCTCAGGTTCAGCAGCAGGCGTCGACGACGAGGCCAGCTGAGTCCGATCAAGCCGCCACCGATTCCGGCTAGCACCAGGAAGGTAAGCCAGTGTGGAAGCGTCAGATCCTCCCCCAAGAACGGGAGCAGCGACGCCAGCACGAACAGCGTACCGACCCCCAGTCCCCCGCGTACCGGGGTTCGACTCTCGAAGACGAGGACGTCGCTGTCGAGACGTGCCAGGCGCATGGGTCTGGCGGGTCTTAGTCCCATTTCGCCCGCGGATGCCTGCTTTTTTGCGCAGGCTACGGATACGACTGCGTATGTTGCATCTCGCCCCACCCGAGGCCTCCGTTGGACCGACACACGGGCCTCAGAATTTGGGGGTGAGGGCGCGCTGGAGAGCGCGTGCGCGCCACGAGATCCGCCGAAAAACCGCGATCTTTTTGCGACTTCGGCCCCACTTATGCCATGCGAGGAGCATGCGCAGCTCAGTCAGGTTCGCAGCGTGTCTCGGCGCGCTGGCGTTCGTCATCGGATGCTCCAAGGGCGACGATCCAGACGCTGACGAGACCAAGCTCTCGGCAGCTGCTCCGCGTGGGAGCGGGCAGGCCAAGGGCGCCAGCAGCGGAGAGCCCACGCAGCCAGCCGAAGCCCCCGATCCCATCGCTGAGCAGCCGGCTCAGGCGCCGCTTGTGGACCTCTCCGGCGTTGCCCGCCCGGCGGCAGTGACCGTGGTCAAGCCCGGGCCGCGCGTTTACGCCAAGGCGCTCCGCGTCTGGGTCTACCAGCAGCCCACCCGCAAGAGTCGGCGCCTCGGCTACCTGCGCTCCGGGGCCTCATCCCCGACGAGCGCCGAGCCTGCGGGTCACGATGACTGTCCCAAGGGCTGGTACCCGGTCGAGCCGGGGGGCTTCGTCTGCACTGGCCGCCGCGCGACCCTGGACGGCAAAGACCCCGTGGTGCTGGCCACCCAGGAGTACCGTCCGGACCACATGCGCAAGCTACCGTATATCTACGGTACCGTGCGGAAACCTGGACCGATCTACCGCCGCCTGCCCACGAGCGAGGAGCTCCAAAAGAAGGAGCCAGGGTTCGACGAGCGGATGAAGGACTGGCTCGAGGCGGAGGGCGAGATTGGCGCGTCCTATGCACAGCACGTATGGCTGGGGGGAGAGGGCGAGGTACCTGACCCGACGAAAGCCTGGGAGGACAAGCTCACGGAGGGAGTCCCGGAGTATCTAAGAAACGGCGCAATGGCGCCGAACCTCCTGCATTTCAAGGGTGATCTGAACGCCCTGAGCATCGAAAACATGCGCCCCAAGGTCGGTTACTCGTTCCTCCGCACGTTCTTCTGGGAGGGACGGCGGTACGGGGTGACGACCGGCCTCCGCGTGATGCCCACGGACCGACTGCGCCCGATCCAAGGTTCGGACCTCCACGGTGTGCGGATCCCCGAGGATATTGATTTCCCGTTCGCACTGGTGCGCAAGCCGTTCGCGTACTTCTACGTCTTCAAGAAGGACAAAGGCCGGCTTTCCAAGTTCGAGAAGGCCCCCTACGGCGGCGCCGTCAGTCTGACTGGCAAGCAGCGCTTCTTCGAGAAGGTGCTGCACTACGAAACCAAGGACGGCTACTGGCTGAGCGATCGCGAAGCCTCCCGCATCGAACCTGCGAAGAAGATGCCCAAGTGGGGCAAAGAGGGCAGCAAGTGGATCGACGTGAACCTCACGCTGCAACGTATCGTGTTGTACGAAGGCACGAAGCCCGTTTACGCGACGCTAATTAGCAGCGGTGAGGCAGGCCTCGAGGACCACAAGACGAGCACCGCGACCAAGCGCGGGATCTTCCGTATCCACACCAAGCACGTCACGACGACCATGAGCTCGGACGAGGTGGGGGAGGAGTTCGAGCTGCGTGACGTGCCCTACGTACAGTACTTCGAGGATGGATATGCGCTCCACGCGGCGTACTGGCACGACCGCTTTGGCACGCCCAAGAGCCATGGCTGCATCAACCTGGCTCCGGAAGACGCGCGGCGCATCTTCTACTGGACCGAACCCCACGTGCCAACGGGTTGGCACGGCGCGTTGCTACCGCTGAAGGGCACGATCATCTTCGTGCACCAATAAGCAAGCGAGTTTCCTCGCGGTACACCGTTAGTTCAGGCGGCGTCGGAGGCGGCGTCCTTACCAGCGTCCGAGCCCGCATCGGAGCCCGCATCGGAGCCCGCGTCGTTGCCGGCGTCCGAGCCAGCATCGGTACCGGCGTCCGAGCCAGCGTCCGTACCGGCGTCCGAGCCAGCGTCCGTACCGGCATCAGTCCCAGCGTCCGTACCGGCATCAGGATCGAGCTTGCCGCCGCAGGCTCCGGGGGCGCTCAGTTCGACGTCTGCGCTCGCCTTCAGGTCGTTCCCATCGGCGTCTTTCAGAGCGACGCCGTCGTCATCAGCTAGGATCACGCTGACCGCGTACACGACGCCGAGCGGCGCATCCGCCAAGGAAAAGGTGTGGGATGTGCTGCTGCTGCGTGCATCGCGGCTGAAGTCTGCGCTCGCGATCGAGAACTCGAGATGGCCACACGCACTGCGGCTCCCGCAGCTCCCGGGAGCACGCAGCTCGGCGTCGGTGACGCTCACCTGAACCGCGACGGAGCCGTCGGCGTCGTGTCCACGCTCCACGCAGTTCCCTCCCGGAGTCCACGCAGGCGCGCCTACGGGGGTGATCCTGGTGAGGCTCAGCGTCGGCGGAACCGCCTTGGTGGAGCTGGTCGTGGAGTCGGTACTGCTGCAGCCGACGATCAGCGACGCGCCTAATAGTGAGGCGAGGTATGAAACCGCACGGAAAGATCGGGGCCAGAGACGGCGTGAATAACTCATGATTTCTTTGGGGGTAGCTCCGCCTGTCTTGACGCGCCGAGCATGCGTTCCGCGGTTTCTCCCGCTTCGCGGTCGAGCTTGAAGCCCTGAACACTGTCTTCGAGGGAGCCGGCGAGACCGTGGAGCTTTTCCCCGGTAGCGACGGCGGCCTGGCTCGAGTCGAGCACCTGTTCTGCGATTTGCTGGACCGCGTCCATGTTGCGGGCGATTTCGTCCGAAGCGATGGCCTGCTCTTGCACCGCGAGGGCAGTGTCGTCAATTACCTTGATCAGGGACTGCAGGTCGCCGAGCGTGCTGCTCACCAGGCCGGTGCCCTCCTCGACTTCCCGTGAGCCATCCTGCATCACTCGCACCGCCTCGCCGGTCTGGTCGCGAATGGTGCCGATCAGATCTTCGATGTCCTTGGCGCTCTGACCCACGCGCTTGGCCAGACTACTGACCTCGTCGGCGACCACCGCGAATCCTCGTCCGTGCTCTCCGGCATGGGCCGCTTCGATCGCGGCGTTCAGCGCTAGCATCGTGGTTTGCTCGCTGATCTGTCGGATCACGTCGACGATGTTGGCGATGCGCTTGCCGCTCTCGCCCAGCGTCTCGATGCGGCCCGCCGCGTCCTCCACGGTCTTTCGGATCTCCGCCAGGCGGCCGATGGCGTTGTGCACGGCCTCGCCCGATTGCTTGGCGCTGCGCGAGGCGCTCGCGGCGTTCTCCGCGACCTGCTGGATGGACGATGAGAGCTCCGTGACGGCAGCAGTGGAGCCGCTGATCTTCTGTGCCTGATGGCGAGCGCCGTCGAGCATCTGCTTCGAGATGGCAGAGATCTCGCCGGAGCTGGCGCCCACCTGAAACGCCGAACGTTGAACCGAACCTGCCAGATCGTGGATCTGACTGAAAACCTGGTTGAGGTTCGCCGCGAGCACGCCGAGCTCGTCCCGAGTACGCACCTCGAGCCGCGTCGTCAGGTCCGCGTCACCACGCGCCAGCTGGCCGGTGACTTCGATGTACCTACGCAACGGCCGGGTAATTTGTGCCGCGAGGAAATAGCCAACCAGCAAAGCGATCGCCGCTGCGATTGCGAAAATCCCGGCGATCTTCACCGTATGCTCCCGCAGCTCGTCGGTGGTGTGCCCACGGGTGCGCACCAGGTACAGCGTGCCGAGCTTGGCGTCGCCCTCAGGGCCCAAGTAGCCCTTGGCGTCACCCTTGTAGAAGTCGAAGGTCTCATCGGCGTCGAAATCCAGCACCGGTACCTCGACGTCCTCACCGTCGACGCTCTCCCAGATACTGCGCGGCTTGCCGATGGCGTGGAGCAGCTGCTTGTTCTCTTTGGAAGGCAACGCACTCGCTACGACGCGATCGCCAGAAACAAGCGCGATGCGGTGTTGCTTACCTGGCTCGTTCGAGCCTGAGTTGGCCGCAAAATCCTTGAGGAAACGCGTGAGGCGCTGACCAATGAGCAGCGTACCAACTACACTGCCGCCTTGGGTTTGGATGGGCACGCCAGACAGCCGGTAGACGTCGCCGTCGATCACCCCGAGCTCGCTGCGGATCCCTTTACCCGCCTTCAAGTCCTGGAACATCCGCGTGCCGCGGTAGTCGGGGACGGAGTCGAAGCCAGGCGCCTGAATCACTTTCCCCGAGGCATCGCTGAAGGTGATGATCTCGGGAGCCATCGTCCCGGACAGCACCTCGGAGAGCCGCTTGATGGCTTCCAGCGCCTGCGCTGGTTCACCGCTCGCCAGGGCCGCGACTAGCGCGGGATCCTTCGCGACGACGCCCGCCGCGGCGTACTCCGATGTTCCGGTTTGACGCAGGTCGCGCTGGAAGCGCTGAAAGTGCGTCTTGAGATAAAGCCCTCGACCTTGGGAGCGGAGGGCGTCGTACGCCGTCCAAGCACCCAACGCCAACACCACCGCGGACACGAAGACGATCGTCCCCATGATCTTCCCGCGCACGCTCAACGTCGCCCAGCCCATGCGACTTGGCACGCTAACTCTGGTGGCGGTCGCTTGACAAACCAACACGTGACCGAGCCCAGAGTCGGCCCTGAATCAGTGTGGATACACACACCGAAACGCCCGCAATCGCGCCGGTCCAAGCCAGAATTGCGGGAGCTTCGAGGTGATTTAGCAACAGACCCGCCCCGAGCCCTCCAACGGGCACCGTCACGCCGATGACCCAAGTTCGTGCCCGGCGGCGGTCCGCGGGGGGCATCACTTCGTACAGCAGGTTCGTCACAGGGCCGCGCAGAGCGGCGCGGAGCTCTCCGTCGACCCAGCGCGCACCCAGCGCCAACCCCACCGCCGCGACGGGACTCACGATGCTGGTCAACGCCAGTCCTAGCTGGCCCAGCAGATACCCTAACCCCCAAACCCCGTTGACGGACTCGAGTCGGCCGGCCGCCAGCCAACGCCTGAGGAAGGCGACCTGGATCAACAAACTGAGCAACGCGGTTGCGACACTGTAGCCACCGAGCACGCGGATCAGGCTGTGCTCGTCGAAGGCGTGAGCCAACACGCCGCCGCTCTGCGTGATCAACGCGACGCGCCCCACGGCCAACGCGAGCGCGCCAAACATCAGCGCGGTCAACATGCGGTGGGAGCCAGAGCTGGCGTTGACGCTCGCCGGCATCGGCTGCTCGAAGCGCTGGCCGAAGTGCATCGAGGTCGCGAAGCCACAAGCAGCGGCGTAGCCGATCGCTGCGAGCACCATCACGACGCCCCTCGAGCCCGCGAGCAACAAGAGCGCGCCGCTCGCAAGCGCTCCGATGCGGCCGAGCGCGTAGATCCCCGGTAGGCGCTCAGCGCGTTCGCCGCGGGCAAGCTTCTCCAAGGTCAGCACGCCAAAGTCGATGCTGCGCTGGCGCGTGACCAGCGAGCCAGCGACGAAACACAGGTAAATTGCCCAGTGATCGAAGGGCCGAAAGAGAGAAACCAAGCACAGTACCGTGCCTAGCCCGGTGGCCAGGGCGATGCGTGACGCGGCGCTCAATCGCGAGAGTAGCCGCTCGGCAAGCACCGACCCCACCGCGTCCATTCCCGCACGGATCGCCAACGCCAAGGGCAGCGCCGCCGCGCCAATCCGCTCGACGAAGCGAGCGAGAACGAAGGCCTCGAGCGCCGTTTCGCCAAGCTGAGCGCAGGCTAAGAGCCAGCCGAGGCCACCGGCTCCTGGGGCACTGCGCGAAGTGGCAGGCGTCAAACGCGACACCCGCGAGGGATCACTGAGGCACCGGAGCGCGATTGCTGCGGCATATTTTCGCACGGAAACGGCCGCGAATGCGACTGGGGCCGCGACCGTCCTGAGCGGCCGTGTCGAAGCCCATCACTCCGCTGACCTCGCCGTACTCGTCCAGATTCACCGTCTGCAGCTGCACGCCGCCGCCCGCGCCAAACAGGTAGCCCTTGCCGCCGATGCGCACGGTCGGCTCCGCGACAGGGTGCGACTGCACGCCGGCGGTCATGCCGCGTAGCTCGGGTCCGGCCCAGGTGTAGCTCCCGGGCTGGAGCGCCATGCCTGGGGGCGTGGCGACGACGACGGAGACCATCACTTTGCCCTCGGGTGGCGGGACGAATTGCTCACAAGACGCCTCGTAGTCGGCGAGGGTCAGGCGTAGCTCATTGCGCAGGCCGGGCAGCTCGACGTACTCGGCGAAGGCGGCTTTGGGTTTGAACTGAACCGCTTCACCCACCCCGACATCGACCTCGAGGGGCGCGACCTGTTGCTCGTCACATCCAAGCAACCCGCTCAGCGCCGCGAGCGCCATCAAGGCGCCGAGCGTCTGCGGGAGGTGGCTGTTTCGAGTCCCCATGAGCGCAGATCCGCACAGATTGCCGTCCCGAGGCAAGCTCTGAAGCTGGATTTAGGGCTGACTCAACCCGTTGCCGCTTCCTCGGGAGCGGTGATCGGCCAGGGCAGCTGCTTCACCGATTCGCCGAGCGAGGCGAACGCCTTGCGGGTGTCCTTGGCGCTCGGCCGGTGTCTTGGATCGCGCCGCAAGCAGGCCGCCAGGATCGTCATCAGGTTCGTGAGCTCCGTGAACTGGCCGAGCTTGGCGATGTGATCCGGCCAGCCGTCGTGTCCCACGTGGCTCGAGGCCAGGGTCATCTCGTCGTCGCCGTCGAACAGCGTATTCGCGGTGAGCATCTCGTAGGCGGTGCACGCGAACGCGTACATATCTGCGGCTTGGGGTGGGGGGGTGAGGTCATCCGGAACCACACCGAGGATCTCCGGCGCGCAATATTCGAGCGTGCCACAACCGGGACGCAGCTGGCGCCCGCTCAAACCGAAGTCCACGAGCACGGGATCCGCGCCGTCTCTCAAGATCACGTTGCCAGGCTTCACATCCAGGTGGCCTACGCCGACCTCATGCATCGCCTCGAGCCCTGCCAGGATCCCATCGAGGTAGCCGAGCACGCGCTCCGTGGTGAGGGATCGACTCCGGATCAGGCGATCCAGGCTGAAGCCTCGGATCAGCTCCATCACCAGAATAGGCTTCGGCCGAGACGCCAGGTCGAAAGTAACGAAGCGCGCCAAATTGGGATGTTGTGGCAGCCCGAGCAACGCGCCTGCTTCCTCCCGGAAAAGTTGTAAGAACTCCTGCTCGGAGATCGAGCGCGCCATGGTCGGGTCGTATTGCGGCACCTTCAGGGCGAACAGCTCTGCCTTGTTCGAGTGGCGCTCTTCCACTCGTCGGGCGACGAAGACCGAGCTGACACCGCCAGCGCCCAGCGCTCGTACGACGTAGAAGCCGCCGATGGTGCGACGGGGCAGCAACCAATCCGGTAGGGCCTCCCGGCGCTTTTGTAGCGGGATCGCGTAGACGTCGCTCGGCGGGCTGGCGGGCAGCGAGGCGATGCGTGTCGTGACGCTGGCGATCGCTGCAGCCAGCGCCGGTGGAAGGTCAGCCGCGAGCTCACCGATGGCCATGGCCATTTGATCGCGGTTCGCCGGGACGCCAGCAGTCACCGCTCGCTCGATCAACGCCGAGAGCGGTGGCACATCGGCGATGATCATGATGCTTGCGCTGCTGCCGCCGCTCGCGAGCAGCCGGCGACTTGCCGCGGCGCTGAGCCTACGCAGAGCATCCACTGCGTGCTCCAGGTCGGCGATCGCGTTGTTTCCCCCTGCGGTGTCGACGATCTCCGAGAGACCACGGGCGGCGGCTATGGTCTCTAGCGCTCGGCCGATACGCAGCACGACCTGCCGCAGCGCTTCCCCACGGTAAGAACCCGTAGAGGACACGCGACGGCTGAGCTCGACGGTGGCGGTCGCCAACGCCGCTTCCTTGCCGTCGACATCGGGAGGGGGCAGCGAGTCGAGGTTCCCATCTGCGATGGAGTCGAGCGCGCCGCGATTTCCGCTTGCCAGGAAGCCGGCCCATGCGGCAGCAGGTGCGCTCACATCTTCGCTGGTGGATGCCTCGGCTATGGCGGAGACACTGCGGGCGTCGTCCAGTTCCCTCGCTAGCACGAGGAAGATGTCGCTCGGATCGGCCACGCCTTCGCGCACCGCGGCGTCGAAGGAGCGAGCGAGCGTGGCGCAGGTGATGCGGTGCAGGCTACGAGGACAGCTCTTCAAGCGCTCGATCATCAAGCGGATGATGTCGAGCACGCGGTTCTTCACGCGGGATGCCGCTTCTTCAGCGGTATCCCGCCCGGCGGTCTCGAGATCGACCAAGTGCAATAGGGTGCGCAGGCGCCGCCCGGTCCCGACGACCTGCGCGCGGTCGCCCCCGTCGGGTTCGCTCGCTCGTTCGCCCTCGATGAGCCAGCGACCGAGGCGTTCGTAGAGCTGATCGAGTTCCGGGACCGAGGCGTCGGTGTCTCCAGGTCGGCGTCCCAGGAGCAGCAGATCACTCAGTCGAGAGCGCTCGAGCGCGCCGGCGTCCAAGGTGAGCAGCGGAGGGAACGTCTCGGCGACCACTTCGCCGTCCGCGGACAAGCGCACGATGCGGTCCATCGCCGAGCTCGCTCGGGCCGCGGCCTCGAGGGCGAGCTCGTGAGCCATGCGCGCACCTCGGGTCTCGAACGCGATCAGGGCGCGGCGCACACTCTGAAGCAGGCCGCCTTCACTCTCCACGTCCTGTGACAGATCGTTGAGCGCCCGGTGGGCGACGTAGCCGGTCACGGGATCCGACGTGCGCATCTGATCGTCGAGCACGTCTCTCACGATTTCCTGTGCCCGCATCCCAAACCCAGGATTCGTGACGTCACGCAAGAGCTCGACCGTGGCCTCCGCCACATCCAAGCGCAGCGTGGCGGTGAGCCAATCCAGCAGATCTTCCGCGGCGTCGGGCTCGGTCTCGATCACACACGGCAGGCCCCACGTCATCGTGGCCGCGATACCCGGGTCGCGCTCCGCGATTGGCCCCTTGAGCAGGCTGCGGCACTGCTTCATCGCAGTGTCCGCGTCGCTCGACATGCACGCAACGAGGCTCACCGCCGCGCGTCGCCACTCCGTCGGCGTCAGCGCTGGATCGAGCGCCAGCTCAATTTCCTCGCGGATCTCAGGCTCGACGCCGGACAGCAGGCCGCGGGCGACGGCGGCGTGGCGCCAGACCAGCGGCTCCCGATCATCGAGCAGACGCTCGAAGACCGGGCGCACCCCGGGGCTGCGCAGCAGCTGACGCGGGAACGGGTCGCCTTGGTGGCTTCGAGTTACCGCCTCGCGCGCGGCGCGTTCGAGCAGACGAGCTGCCAAGCGGCGGGCAGGCAGGGCGCCCGTGGACGGCTCGGCGACCCAGCGCTCGAACAGCTCGCGGCGGGCGACCAGGGCGAAGGCCAAGGGATCGGAGTTGACGGAAGCGCCAATCGACAGATCCGTAACCAGGCTCACTCTTGCTCGCAGCGTCGCCGTGTCGAGAGGCTTGGCGTTGCCCAGTGCCATGCGGTGGGCAACCGCGGCGAAGGTGCTCGCGGTGCCGCCGTAGAGATGGGTGAAGGCGCGGCGCCCGAACTCCCGGCGTTCGTTTCCCGGAGGTAACGCTGCAGAGATCTCGTAGAGCGCGACGGCTCGGGAGCTCGGCGCGATCCAGTCGAGGTCGTCCGCCAAACCACGGTCGAGGGCGACGCGCGCGGCTGCTACCAGCTCAGAGACTTCCACGCCGTCGAGCGGCGGCGGGCCGTCGATGCGCTGAGCGCGTCCCAAGGCGGCGACGGCTTGGCGCCAGCTCGCTCGGCGCTCGTCAGCGTCCCCGAGCCGCGGAAGCGTGTTCAGGGCCTCCACTGGATTGGGTCGAAGGCGCATGCAGTCTTCTACATTACTACTGAGGGGCCCGGCTCATGCAACCCGTGGATAAGCTGAATGATTGGGTCGTGCTTGGTCGCTGGCACCGGTCGGAAGGACGATCGACGGCACCTCCAGGGGTGAACGGTCGCGGTTTGGGTTCTCAAGAGCTTTGGAGGTCCGGCTCGAACCATTGCTCCAGTCAATCCTCCGCCTGTAAGCGGGTGTGGGCAGTGAAGGATTGGACCCTCACCCCCAAATCCGCCCGACCAAAAGCAGCGCCGAAGCTCGCCTTGTCGGAGCTGGCGTACCGGGGCCAGATTGCCGGGGCCAGATTGCCGGAGCCACGCTTGCTGGAAGCCGCAGGCAGCCATTCCGAAGGCGTCTGAGTAGCGAGTTTGCGACGAAGCCGTGTAGGAACTAGCGTGACGCCATGCAGCCGAGTCCCGAGGAAGCCCTAGCGCGCGCTCAAGAGCACTGTTTCATGTCGGGAGTTGGGGATGTCGGCGAAGCGCTGTGCGCCGCCAACATGGCCTTTGGCCTGGCGAAGATGCACCACGTGCAACGCGAGCTCGGACTCCCCGCCGACGCTTCGTTCATTGGCGCGACGGACGCCACCGTGACCCGGAACACCAAGCGTTGGGGCCAAGGCTTCGGCTACGGCGGGCGCATCCAGTGGAGCGGCGACTTCGCGGTGCTCGACATCAAGAGCAACTGCTGCGGCATGATCGTCGTGGCACCCGAGCAGCCGGTGGATATCGAGGCGCTGGAGGCGAACGCCAAGCGCCTGCAGGCGAACCCGCCGTCGCTCGACGGCCACACCGTCGATTTCGACTTGGGGGAGGGCAACCACTTCGTCGACGTGTGCGACGTCGTGCAGACCTTCAACGGCGCCGAAGCCGACGCGCAGCAGTACGTGATCATCCACACCAGCGGCCACGAGTTTCGCGAGAGTTCACCTCACGGCCCCGGGATCTATTTCGATGCAAGCCCAGCGCTCGCGGCGATGCTCGAGCGGCGTGAAACTCCATGGGGCGACCTCCACATCCTGCAGGGGCAGGCTGCTCAGGACTGGTACGGCACCTACAGCTGGTGCCAAGACTTCAGCTTGAGGCGGCGTGAGCTGCTGGCTCGGGAGCTGGTGGGTTCCCTGAAGGTGATCTGCAATCGCACCCACCAGGGGCTCGAGGCGATCAACGACGCGATCTTGGGTTGCTACCACTTCAGCCAGAGCGACCTGGACAGCGGCCAACGCTTCCCGCTGACGTTGGCGCCGGACTTGCCCGCCTACTTGGTGCGACCAAAGCCCAGCTTTCAGACGCGCATCTTGGAGCAGACCGGTCTCTATCAACGCGCTGAGCGGCACGGACTGCTCGAGCGCTTGCGCGGCGTGAACTTGCTTCCGCACGGAGGTGGATACGCCTACAGCCAATACACCGAGGTGCAGGGCGTGCTGCAAGACGGCCCAGATCAGCGGCGTTTCCAGCTGAGTCGTCCCGACGGCGCGGTGGACGCGATCGGTGACGTGCGGGGCGCGGCGTATGGCTATCGCGGCGACGAAGTGCGCCAACGCATGCTGGAGCTCGACCTTGGAGAGATCGAGGTGGAGACCAAGATCTCGTACATTTTGAGCCGAGACTGAGCGCGTAGAAGCCTGCGGGTGGCATCGAAGCCGGGTCGGGGTGTAGCCTCGGGCAGCGGGAACATACAGCACCCCGCGTTGGAGGATCTGCAGCATGATTCAGGCGCCCGTGCCCCACAACGAACCCGTCTTGAGCTACGCCCCAGGGAGCCCCGAGCGCGCGGCGCTGCGAGCGGAGCTCGATGCGTATCAGGCGGAGTCACTCCCGCTTTGGATTGGGGGGGAGGCGATCTGCACGAGCCAGGAGTTGCCGTTCAGCTCACCGCAAGCACATGCAAGACAGCTCGGCAGCGCGAGTCTCGCGGGCACCGCCGAAGTCGCCAGAGCCGTCGAAGCCGCGAAGCAAGCCAAAGGCCCCTGGGCCGCGCTCTCCCAGGCTGACCGCGCTGCGGTGTTCCTACGTGCCGCGGAGCTCCTCGCCGGCCCTTGGCGGCAGAGGCTGAACGGCGCGACGTTGCTCGGTCAGAGCAAGACCCCGCATCAGGCGGAGATCGACTCCGCGTGTGAGCTGATCGACTTCTTGCGCTTCAACGCCCACTACGCCGACAAGCTCGCTGAAGACCAACCGAGCTCTTCCGCAGGGATCTGGAATCGCCTCGAACAGCGACCCCTGGACGGCTTCGTCTACGCGATCACGCCGTTCAACTTCACCGCCATCGCCGGGAACCTGCCGAGCGCTCCAGCGCTGATGGGCAACACCGTGATTTGGAAGCCGTCGCCCAACGCCATGCTCTCCGCAGAGCGGGTGATGCAGCTCTTCAACGAGGCCGGCTTACCGCCTGGGGTGATCAACCTGGTGAACGGCGACCCAGTCGCGATCACCTCGCAACTGCTCGACTCCCCAGATTTCGCAGGGCTGCACTACACGGGCTCGACAGGCGTCTTTCAGTCGCTGTGGGCCCAAATCGCGAACAACCTGCCGAAGTACAAGAGCTACCCGCGAATCGTCGGTGAGACCGGAGGCAAAGACTTCATCTTCGCACACCCGAGCGCGGACGTTCGGCAGCTCGCCGTGGCGATCGTGCGCGGCGGCTATGAGTTCCAGGGGCAGAAGTGCTCCGCAGCTTCTCGCGTCTACGTTCCGAAGAGTGTGTGGCCCGAGCTCAAGAAGATCCTCGAGGAGACGATCGCCCAGCTCCAGGTTGGCGACCCCGCTGACTTCTCGAACTTCATGGGGGCCGTGATCAGCGCCCAGAGCTTCGAGAAGATCTCCAAGTACCAGGAGCTTGGAAAGAGCGACCCGAAGGTGCGCTGCGTCGCAGGAGGGGGAGGGAACCGCGAGGTCGGCTACTTCATCGAGCCGACGCTCTTCGAGGTCGAGGATCCGAAGCACCGCCTGATGCAGGAGGAGATCTTCGGCCCCGTGGTGACGCTCTTCGTGTACGAAGACGCGCGCTACACGGAGGCGCTCGAGCTCGTGGACACCACCAGCGGCTACGCGCTCACCGGAGCCGTATTTGCCCGCGACCGCCACGCAGTCGTCGAGATGGCGAACAAGCTTCGATTTGCCGCGGGGAATTTTTATATCAACGACAAGCCGACCGGTGCCGTCGTCGGTCAGCAGCCCTTCGGCGGCTCCCGCCTGTCGGGCACCAACGACAAGGCCGGCAGCGCGCAGAACCTCGCCCGCTGGGTGAGCCCGCGCACCGTGAAGGAGACTTTGTGTCCCCCCACGGACTGGCGTTACCCGTACATGGGGTAAGTGATCAAACGATGGTCAAGCCGCCATCGACCACTAGGTTGTGCCCCGTGACATAGCTCGCGGCGTCGCTGGCTAAGAACAGCGCGGCGCCGGCGAGCTCTTCGGGCACCCCGATGCGGCCTAGCGCCGCGCGGGACGTCACGATCTCCCGAGCGGCGTCACTCTGAACGATGGCTGCTGCGAGCCGCGTGTCGATGAGCCCCGGGCTGATGCTGTTGACCCGCACGCCGCTCGAGCCGAACTCCATGGCCATGCTGCGAGTCATCGCGATCATCGCGGCCTTCGTCATGCCGTAAACGCCTTGCAGGGGCGACGCTCGCATCCCCGCGACGCTCGCGATGTTGACGATCGAGCCGGTGCCCTTGCGGTCGATGATGGTCTGGGTCACTCGTCGCGAGAGTTCGAAGGCGCCGCGCAGGTTGATATCGAAGGTCTTCTGGTAGGCCCCTTCATCGATGGTGAGCATCGGACCGAAGTAGGGGTTCGTGCCGGCGCAATTCACGACGACGTCCACCCGTTGCCACTCGGAAATCGTGCGGTCGAGCAGCGCTTGACACTGGTCGACGTGTCCGATGTGCGCCGCCACGGCGAGCACCTCACCCCCAGCTTCCTTGATCTTGGCTGCGACCTGGTCAACGCCCTCTTGCTTTCGGCTCGAGACCACGACCTTCGCGCCCGCCTCTGCGAAGGCGAGCGCGATAGCCTCGCCAATGCCTCGTGACGCGCCGCTAACGATCGCCACTTTGTCCTGCAAATGAATCAGCGCCATGAGCCCTGGATACTCAATGCGCGATCCGGCGTCGAGCCTCACCGGATCCTTGCCACGGGCGATTGCGACCCCAGCCTCGTGGCGTTACTAAGCCGGGCATGGCTGAAGACACGTTGGTGCTGCTGGTTGGCCACGGCACCGTGAGCGAGCTCGACCAGCTCCCGGAGTTCCTGAAGCGCATTCGTCGTGGTCGCCCGGCGCCGGACGAGCTCATCGCGGAGATGCGTCATCGCTACTCCGCGATCGGGGGTTCACCGCTCTTGCGCATCACCGAGGAGCAAGCCGCGGGTCTGAGTGAGCGCCTAGGCCTGCCGTGTCGGGTGGTGATGCGTTTCTGGTCTCCCACGCTCGACGAGATCCTGGACCAGCTGACGGCTTATCGGCGCGTTGTGTTGCTGCCCATGGCGCCCTTCAGCGTCCACATCTACAGCGGAGTGATCCGCGATGCCTTGGCGGCGTTTGCGGAGCAAGGCCGCCAGGTGCCGGAGGTCGTCGCCGTGACCCCCTACGGAGAGGATCCTGCGTTCGTCGCGGCTACTTCCGCGCTCGTAGCTCGGTCACTGGCTGAGCTTTCTTGCCACGCGGATACACCATTGATCCTCACGGCTCACAGCCTTCCCCTGGTCGTGCTGCGGGGCGGCGATCCCTACGCTGAGCTGTTTGGCGCAAGCGCAACCGCGATTGGCAAGTCGCTCGGGCGCCCCACGACGCTCGCATACCAGAGCCAAGGCGCGAGTGGGGGAGAGTGGCTCGGCCCAGCTCTCGAGGATGTGCTGAAGCAGGCCGCTCAGAACAACGCGACGGGGCAAGTTGCCATCGCCCCGGTCGGCTTCGTGGCGGATCATGTCGAGACACTCTTCGACCTGGACATCGAGGCCCGTGGCTGGGCGAAGGATCTAGGGCTCGAGCTGTTGCGAGTCCCCGCGCACAACACGGATCCGGCGTTCTTGGACGCGCTGGCTGACGTCGTGCGTCGGGCGAATAGCTGACACGCCGTAACCGCTCGCGTTCGCGCAGCTCAACGCTACTGCGCCGCCACAACAGCAGCTCTCCACCAGCTGGAGCGGCCAAAATACATCAACGAACTCGCGTGGTTTCGTGCGAGAGTCGAGCTACGAGCCGCGCTCGGTGGATACTTGGTGGGCCTCGCGAATGATTCGATCCCGAGTGGGCGAACGGATTGATGAGTAAGGAATCATGACCAGCTGCGTCCAAGACGAAGTGAGTTCGCGGGCGACACCGGAGGTGGGCGTGCGGCGTTGGTTCAGCCTGTACTGGCGCATCACGCTGCTCTGCCTGCCGATGCTTCTCGGCGTTGGCTGCCCGTGCGTCCGCAATACGGTGAACGCCAGCCCCAACCTTCGCTGGTGGTTGTTCTCGAACTTCGGCGCGAACCAGATGTGTCCGGAGATGCTGAAGCGGGGCGCGTCCTTGAAGCTGTCCCCCGACGGCAACGTGATCGGGCGCTTCTTCCCGTCGAGCTGTAGCTACCAAGTCGACGACCAGAACAAGACGCTGACGATCCGCTTTGGTGGAACTGGCTACGCCTGGACGCCGGTTGCTGGGCGCATCGGCTTCAGCGTGGAAGCTGCCGTCGAGTACCGTCCGGATTTCTACATGGCGGAGGACGCGGTCTACGTCTACGCCCGCACCAATCGCATCGCCTACGGACCGACCTTCCAGGTTGGAGCGATCGAGAACAAGTTCGTGGACATCGCGAACAAGACACCGGTCGGCTACCTCGCGAGCACGTTCGGGAGTCAAGTCGTGCAGAGCCAGCTGTCCAGTGGCTTCACCGTGGTTCACAGCGACGACGGCGATGAGTTTGCCCTGGGGATCTTGCAGCCCCCCGCGCGCCCGAAGAAGCCCTTCGATACCTCGGAGGGGGATCGCTACGTGTTCGCGAACGAGACCACGGAGATCCGCAACAACCAGGTGGACTTTCTGGGGCCGTTCGAAGTGGCTGATACGGACCAGGCGCTCTTCTTGCGCATGAAGCTCACGGGACAGCCCGTCGACGTGATGATCTATCCACGCGGAGTCGGCGACTTGTGGCGTGACGGGATGCAGCGGGGCGCCGAGGCTCCCCCCGCACAGGCCCCGCTGGCGAGCTTCGTGCTCCAGCCAAACCAGGAGTTCCGGCAGAAATTCAAGCTGCCTCAGGGGCACTACTACGTGGTGATCGACAACTCGAACCGCATCGGATCGGTGAGTCCTCCATGGAACCCTCTGAGCGCTGTGGGGGGCAACGCGGCCATCGTTTCGTACACCTCCGAGCTCGGGGACGAAGACGACAAGTTCTGATGTCAGAAAAGCCGGCGTTAGTTGCTGGCGGCCTCGCTGACGATGATGCTTTGAATCATCCAGGCGCCGTCCTGCTCACGCAGCTCGAAATGCACGGTGCGCTCCTCCTTGCGTGGTTCGCCGCTCCTGTTCACTCCGGTTAGGTGCCCGACGCAGTCCGCCTTGGCGCCCGCGTTGCCAACCTGGATATCGCAGTTCGAGAACTCGACTGTTGCCGTACGGAAGAGCTGCCCGCTCTGTACGGCCATCTCCGCGAGGGACTGGCGCCCCTGCTTCAAGTTACGAAGCTCCGGAACGCTCGCGTGCACATCGGGGTCCACCGTCTCCTTGAACTCGCCGTTCACGAACGCCAAGCGAGCCAGCGGATTGGTCTGGTCCGCCTCGACGGAGACCGCACGCCCGAAGCGACTGAGCACACTCCGCACACGTTCCTCCTCCGACTCGTCCGTAAAGAACGCGTAGCCGATCAGGCCAGTGCCCAAGACACCGGCAACCAACGCGAGCAGGCGACGACGTTCCACGGCTGATGACCTGGGATCTAGGCGCGCCCCAGCTTCACCCGCCAATCGACCGGCAGATCGAGGAAGCCCTCGAGGCACAGGAAGTCGTACAGCGCGTCGCAGATCACCTCACACGTCTCGCTGAAGACGTGGGGATCCGTGAAGAACTTCACCGTCTCGTCGCGGATATCGTGGTCCGTCTTCTCGAGTCGAGCCATCAACGCGTCGCCGCAGAAATTGACCATCTGCTGCACGAAGAGCCGCTCCCACTCCGCACGGAAGTACGGAAAGCGATCGGCATGAACCTTGTAGCTGACGCTGTTGGTTTGCTGGGCGGTCTCCGCTGCGCGGATCGTGACCTTCGCCATCTGCTCGACGCGCGGAGGCAGGTGCTCGCGGAAGAAGTCGATCAAGACGGCGGTGTAGTCGCCCATCACGCGCTTCATCTCGGGAGAGCGGCGCGACAAGAAGCCAACCTGGAGGTCGCGCTCCATCTTGGTCAAGAGGTCGAAGGTCAGCTGTTTGATGTCGTCATCGACGTAGTCAAAGCCTTCGAGCTCCGCGTTGATGCGGTTCTTGTAGCGGGAGAGCACGTAGTAGATGCCCTGTTCCGCGTGGTAGATGGTCTTCTCTTTGTCACCGCGGGTCTTCTCATGAAGCTCGCTCTCGAAGAACAGCTTCGCGACTCGGCGCCCAATGGTGTTCAGGTTCTGGGTGACGAGGCTGCTCTGCTCGTCCTTGGTGAACACGCGCTGCAACAAGCGGGACAGAAGTTCGATCTGCTCCGCCTCGATGGCGTCAGGAGACTCGCGCTCATTGGGGTCGCTCTCGACGACCGCTTGCATCGCCTTGAGCTGGGCGACGACTTGGGCCGTCACGGCGTCGAGCTCAGGGCTGGTCTCGAGGTCACCCTTGTAGTGGATGATCCGCGCCTGAACCTGCTCGTTGCGCAGTCCCAGTGCTTGCAAGGTGAGCTGCTCTTTGGCCGACGCACTCAGCGGGCCTGGCGCGGAGTCTGGAGGCATCTGGTGTGCCCCGGAGGCTTCGTTGCTCTGTCGAGTTGGCTTCGGCGGTGGTTTGGGCGGCGGCGCGGGACGACTCACAGTGGCATCAGGATAGCCGGATCTGCTACCGCCAGGGAGATTTGTGCCTCGCCGGACTCGGCGAGGGGCGGCTGCACCCAGCAGGCAGCGTTTCATGAAGTCGTGCGCGTCAGCGCGAACGCTCCAGGGTCTTGGGGTTTGGGGGAGAGGGCCCACGCGCGGGCCGCCTGCCAGCGCTGCGCGAGAGAGCCTGCAGGGAGACGTCCGCAGCGCTTTGTCACAGCGTGTGTTCACTCTTCTCACCTCTCTGTAGACTCCTCCACCGACTTCAAACGTCGCAGTGCTGCTGGGTCGCTTGCGCGACCCCAGTTGCTTCGAACACACGACCTCATCGAACCCGCGGTCTTGCATAGACCTGCGGTTCAACCGCACCACAGGGGCGCGGTCGGGGTCGGCTTCTAGAGGAGGACACACTCAACATGGCTTTGATTCATCGCCGGGGCAGCGCTCGGATGGCGCCCGGGGCAACGTGGCGCTCAAGTTTGATGGCACTCGCGCTCGGCCTCTCCGCGCTTGGAAGCGGTGGGTGCGCTGCCACCGCCAACGTCACCACCGATCAGCTCCCGCTGTCTCGGGTCGTCGTCTACCGAAACGGAGTGGGGTACTTCGAGCGCGCAGGAGAGGTCGAAAGCGACGAAGTACGCTTCAAGATGAAGCAGCGCATGGTCGGGGACTTCCTCGCGACGCTGGCGATCGTCGAACACGGCGGGAGCTCGGTGCGCTCGGCGTCTTTCCCCCTCGAAATCGAGGGCGAGGAGGAGCCGCCGTCGGGGGATCCTCGGCTCTACTCGATGCTCAAGCCGCTGCCGCCAGAGCCAGAGCCCTCGAAGACCGCGAAGGATCTGAAGGACGTGGTGCTCCACCTCGACGGGCAACGTCATACGCTGGCCGTAGGGTACGTCTCGGAGACGCCCGTTTGGCGGCCAAGTTACCGTCTCGTCGTCCAAGAAGACGGGAGCGCGGATCTCCAAGCCTGGGGCATCGTGCAGAACCTCTCCGGCGAGGACTGGTCCCAGGTGAAGCTGGTGTTGGTCGCCGGAGCGCCGCTCGCGTTCGAGTCGACGCTTGGAGATCCCGTGGTCCCGCAGCGCCCCATCGTGACCGACCAGGGCGAAGTGATCGCCGCGGTGCCCGAGGGTCTTACGACGCTCTCCACCGAAGTTCCGCCACCGCCGCCCGAGGCGGAGCCAATGCCAGTCGAGGAGAAAGCTGAAGAAGGTTACGGCTACGATATGGATGACGACGTCGCCGCCGCCGATGCCCCCGCTGGCCTCGGCATGCGCGGCACAGGAGCCGGCGGCGGGGGTCGGGCAACGGCGCGCCCAGCTCCGAAGCCGACAGCCTCTGCCTCATCCGCACCGATGAAGAAGGACAAGGGCAAGGTCTCCATGGCGGAGCGCCGGCGTATCGCCCTGGCGGAGGCACAGCAGCAGGGCCCAAGCGGACCGCGAAACGTCAGCGCCCTCGCCGCAGTCGCGGTGGATAGCGGGACCACGCGCTACGCGATCCCGAATCCTGTGACTGTTCCCAATGAGAGCGCCACCATGGTGCTGCTCGTGGCCAAGAAGGTGAGGGGCGAGGCGATGTTCCTGTTCTCGCCCGACGGCGGGGTGCCAGAGTCCTCTTCTCATCCTTTCCGCGTGGCAAGGTTCAAGAATGACACCAAGGGCCTGCTCGAGCGGGGCCCAATCGCGGTGTTCCAGCAAGGTTCCTTCCTTGGCCAGGGAATGGTGGAACCGCTACCGCCGAAGGCTTCGGCGACGGTCCCGTTCGCTCTCGAGCGCAGCCTGTTGATCAACTCGGACCTGAAGGTCGACCGCCGCCACTCCCGTCTCTACAAGATCGAAAACGGTCAGATCATGATCGAGCGGGACGTGGTCTACGAGACGACGTACGGCGTGAAGAACGGCGGCGGGGAACCCGCGAAGCT
Organism: Polyangiaceae bacterium; assembly: GCA_020633205.1. Classification (NCBI taxonomy): domain Bacteria; kingdom Pseudomonadati; phylum Myxococcota; order Polyangiales; family Polyangiaceae; species Polyangiaceae bacterium. The sequence continues at coordinate 812,803 of JACKEB010000012.1, read as the reverse complement.
GCTGATCAAGCACCCCCGACGTGGCAGCAGCACGCTCTTCGAGCCGCCCAAGGGCACCGAAGACAACGTCGACCACGCCCTCGTGCCGCTCAACGTGAAGCCTCACAGCGACGGCAAGCTGCTCGTGGAGGAGCGTCAACCATCCCAAGAGTGGGCGAGCTGGACCAGCGATTTGGCCCGCGAAGCGATTGAAGCCTTCCTCAAGTCGCCTCCAAAGGAGATCGACGCCGAGCGCGTCGAGCGGCTACGCAAAGCGTGGGAGTTGCGCAACAAGCTCAAGACGTCCGAGGACGAGCAAAACAAGCTCTCCTTGGAGCGAAACGAGCTCGAGCGCTTTGCCCGAGAAGATCGTCTCAAGCTGAAGAGCCTGGAGAAGAACCGCTTCGCTGATGACTTGAAGCGTACGCTGACTCAGCGCCTCGCCGAGAACACGAAGCGTATGGAGCAGATCGAGAAGCGCTTGGTCGAGGTGAGCCTCGCCATCGAAGAGCAGCGGATCCGCTTCGCTGATGCGCTGCGCGGGCTGCGAATCGTCATGAGTCGCCCGCAGGACAAGTAGGTCTCCGAGTCACAAAAGCACCGCGGCCCGGTTCCTTTGGAATCGGGCCGCCACGCGTTGGGGAGTAGAGCCAGCTACTTCAGGATCTTCTCGAGCTCGCCGTTCTCGAACATCTGCATGACGATGTCACAGCCGCCGACGAACTCACCCTTCACGTAGAGCTGAGGGAAGGTGGGCCACTCGCTGAACTCCTTCATGCCGTCTCTCAAGCTCTGATCCGCGAGGATATTGACGTCCTTGAAAGGGACCTCCATGCGCTTGAGGATATCGACGACGCGCGCCGAGAAGCCGCACTGCGGGAACAGTCGGCTTCCCTTCATGAACAGCACGACCTGGTTGTCATCAATGGTGTGTTTGATCTGGTCGCGAAGTGCTTGTTCCATTTTCATTCTCCGTTGCGCCTAGACTTGGCGCGTTGGTCTAAGTGTTGGCGAGCCACCGCGGATGCGGGTCACGCCTCCGTCGGCGCCAGCGCCTCGAACGAGAGCGCGTGAATGGGTCCGCGCATGGCCTCACCCAGCGCCGCGTAAACCATACGGTGGCGAGCAAGCGGAGCCAGACCCGCGAAACGCTGGCTGACGATGCGCAGTTGATAGTGGTCCTGAGTACCGGTGAGGTCGGTGATCTGGACCTGCGCGTCGGGGAAGGACGCCAGCAGGCGTTGTTCGAGATCGCTCGGCGACAGCATCTTCGACCTTCACATGGCCTAAGGCCTGCCCGTGGTCAACCCCGCGACCTCTTGTCGGGATGTGCCTGAGCCCATCAACCGGGACCAATCTCCAGCAGACGGGCGATTTCCCGGCTCGCTCGCGATGCGCGGTTTGCGTCTTTGAAAGGGAACGTGATGCGCGTCGGTCCGTCCGCCGGACCCGCCAGCATCCCTCCTTGGGCACCCAACCAGAGTCCGATCTCGCTGCGCGACGAGTTCGCCGTCGACTTGAGAATGCTGTCGAGCAGGCTAGCCCTGTCGGGCGCTGCGGCGTCCGACAGGGCGTACGCTGAGACGTGGGGAGAGCTTGCATAGGTGCCCATGAAGTAGATCAACGACCCCACGGCTTCGCCCGGCGTTGGTCCGAGGAACCAAGCACCAATGTGATGATTCGAATCTCCCGTGCAGCGCGCGTAGAGGGCGCCGTGGCTCGCCCCGGCGCGCTGCGCGAGAGCGTTGGCAAACATCACGTACTGGATGCGCGCCTTCTCGTCGAAGTATGGCTTGATGTAGCTGCCCATGAAGGTCAGCACGAGCGAGCGCCTCGGCTCGATCCCGGAGGCAACGAGTGAGGACTCCGCGACCTCTACTCGTGTGCCGATCCCGGTCAGGCTACTGAGCGCCGGGGCTTGGGTCCAAACCACATGCGGCTCGTCCTGATCGAGGTCGATGAAATCGCCTAGCAGCTTCCCCCTCTCGAAGGGCCGATCCGAAGGCCGCTGAAGCGCCAGCTCCACCACCCATCCCTCCACGTCGAGAGGACCGACGCTCGCGCCACGCATCACCCTAGAACGCGTGCGCTGACACACACTCGCGGCGCGCTGTTCGCCATCTACGGCTCCCGATGTCGACGCCGGCGCCGCAGCTTCGGCGACAGCCGTCTTGGGGACGGGGCGGCTCAACCACCACCAGCCGAAGCCGCCGAGTAGGGCAAAAAAGATCAGCGGCGCGAGCCACCCGGGCAGCTGCAGTAGCCGCTTGGGCCGACCTGGTGGCAGCGAACTGCGCCGAGCCGCCACGAGTTTCCGCGCGGTTTCCAAACAACGCCGCGCGCGGTCTTCATGGCTGAGCTCTGGCCAGCGTTCCAGTAGATCACCAATTGCGACCTCCGCCGGCGGGCCATAGCCCGTCAGGCTGGCGCGCTCCGCGTCGACGTGCACCTCACCAGCGACGCCGAAGCGAGTGATGCATTCTGCGACCTGAGTCGTGATCTCATCGAGATGATGGCGCGTGTGCTCTGACACTGATGTGTAAGAGCATAGCCAAAACCACTCTGTTTGCCCTCGTTCGAGAGCTGGATGATTCGATACACCACTCGCATTGGCACGCCGGGGCTGCAAAGTCGGCGCCGCGCGGGTTAGGGGCCACGTCTGAGGAACGCGCGGTTCTGCGCCGCGTGGCGCGCCTTGCAGCGCGGGCCGGGAGTCACTAACAGAGCCCTCACCGCCATGCAGCTCGCTCCGATTTCGAGGAAACCTTGTCAAAACCACTGATCTTGTTGGCCAACGATGATGGCTTTCGCGCTGAAGGGCTGCAGGCGCTGAGAGGCGCGCTGAGCGAGTTCGCGGAGGTGGTGGTGTGCGCACCGGCTTCAGAGCAGAGCGCCATGAGCCACTCCCTGACGCTGCACCGCCCGTTGCGCTTGGTGCGCCACGAGCCCGGCGTGTTCTCTGTCGATGGCACCCCGGCGGACTGCGTCTACGTCGCGCTGCACTCTGCAGACCGCGTGGTGCCACGGCGCCCGGATCTGGTGCTCTCTGGGTTGAACCATGGGGTGAACCTCGGCGATGACGTGTTCTACAGCGGAACCGTCGCCGCCGCGCGCGAGGCAGCGCTGAAGGGCATCCCTGCCATTGCCGTCTCCGCGGACAACCGAGCGGATCGTCAGGCCGCTGTGGGCGTCGCGGCTCGGCTTGCCCAGAGCTTCCTCGGCGGCTCACGTGACGAACTGACGTTGCTCAACGTCAACTTTCCCCCAGGCTCCGACTGGAAGCTCGCCGCGACTCGCTTGGGCACGCGTAGGTATCTCGACGCGGTGGAGTTTCGTCGGGATCCGCGAGGGAAGGAGTACCTCTGGATTGGTGGCTCTGGGGTGGAGCACAACACCCTCGCCGGCTCTGACACAGAAGCCTTCGATCGCGGCGAGGTTGGGGTCACGCCGCTGGTGCTAGACCTCTGGTATTCAGCTCAGCAAGCCCTGGCAGAGCAAGTCGTGGAAGGCGCTGCTGGCTGAACGGCGCTGCTGGCTGAACGGCGCTGCCCGATGACACCCGTGCGACCCTAGGAACGCTTCTGGCTGCCGCCAAACGGTGCTACTCCTGTCCGCCATGGCGAACCGCAAGCGTGGCTCGAAAGCAGCACCGGCAGCGATGCCGGCCAGACGCTCACCAACTCCTCGAGGTGTGGACAAGTCCCAGGCCGGCACGGCAAAGACAGCCAAGGAGCGTACCGCAAGGAAACGCAACACCGAGGGCTCTCCGCAGCGGGCCTCTCGCGTCGGGGGTCGCGGCACGAGCCCGCTCGCCGAGGTCGTAAACCTCGACCCCATCGCCCATGTGCGCGGACTGATCCGCGACATCCCGGACTTCCCGGTGCCCGGTATCCTTTTCAAGGACATCACGCCTCTACTCGCGGATCCGAAGGGCTTTCATATCGTGCTGGACGCCTTGGCACATCGCTTCACCGGAGAGCACGTGGATGCAATCGTCGGCATTGAATCCCGCGGCTTCATTTTCGGCGCCGCCCTCGCGGCCCGCCTGAACACGAGCTTTGTGCCCGTCCGCAAGCCAGGCAAGCTGCCATACCGCACGGATAAAGTTGCGTACTCCCTCGAGTATGGGGAAGCCGAGCTCGAGATGCATCGAGACTCACTGCGAGAAGACGCGAGCGTGGTGATCGTCGACGACCTGCTGGCCACCGGAGGCACAGCGGCGGCAGCGGCGGAGCTGGTGCATCGCCAAGGCGCCTACGTTTCTGCCTTCGCGTTCGTGATCGAATTGGATGATCTCGCCGGCCGAGAGCGGCTCTTGCCGCACCCCGTCGTGAGCGTGCTGCACTACTGAGGGCGATGGCCGCAGGCCGATGCTCGCCGGCCACGCTGGCCTGGCCCCATAGGCCAGGGTTATGCTCGCGGGGATGCGCAAATCTTGGAGCGGGATCGCAGGGGCTGCCGCGTTCAGCCTGCTGCTGGTTGCAGCTTGTTCCGGTGGGGACGAGGGCGGTGGAACGGGCGGCGGCAACGCCGGAGTGGGGGAGGCATGCAGTGGCGGCGAGTGTCGCCGCGGACTCGAGTGCAGCCCAGGTGGCGTGTGCCAACCCGCTGGCAACATCGCGTTTGGTGCCGCGTGCACGATCAGCGCGGAGTGCAAAGATGAGCTGCAGTGCGTGGACTCGCGCTGTGTCAACGCGGGTGAGGGTCAGAGCGGGGATGCCTGCCTTGCGGATACGGACTGCGTACACGGCCTGCGCTGCGCCATCGTCGGCTTCGGGGCTCAGTGTGTCCCCGAAGGCAACACGGATCTCGGCGGCAACTGTGCGACCCCCTCGAGCTGCTTCGGCGGTCTGACCTGCGTCGGTGGCGAATGTCAGAAAGCGCCGGCAGGCGGCTCGAGCCTCGGCGCGTCTGAGTTCCCCGGCGTCACTTGCGCACCCATCTCCGCGGGCACTGTGCGAGCGTTCTTCGAGGTACCCGGGGTCAATGACCCGGCGGGACAGGCGGGAGACTTCTTTCGGCTCCCGTTCCCCAACGACCTGTTGTTCCAAGACGGGAAGCTGAACCTGCAGGGCTTCCCAACCCCTGGCTCCGCCTTGCTCGGCTACGATCCGGTGAAGATCTACATCGACGCGCTGAGCCAATCCGCAACCGGCTGGGGCACCTATCCAGCCGTGATCTTCCGCTTCTCGGGTCACATCGACTTCGAGTCCTTCCAGTTCGTGGAGGGCGTGAAGAAGCCGGTGCAGTGGGTCGACATCACGCCAGGTGACGACTTCGGGCGCACGTCTGGGTTGCGTTGGGTCGCCAACGAGGCCGGCGGAAAGTACGTCTGCTCGGACTACTTCGCGATTCAGCGTCCTCAAGGGTCGCCAATGCTTCCAGGGCACAGCTACGCGGTGTTCCTCACGACCGACGGCAAGGATAAGTCCGGCAATGCGATCGAGCGCTCGGAGCAGTTCGAGGCGCTACTCGCGGACGCGGCGCCGAGTGACCCCGTGCTGGCTGATGCTCACGCCAAGTTTGCCGGCTTCCGCAGTTACCTCGCGGATCAGGCGATCGATCCTGCGACCGTCTTGAACGCCACCGTGATCACCACCGAGGACGTGCGGGCGCCCATGCGTCAGGTCGCGGATGCCGTTACGGCAGCCCCAGCACCAACCGCCAGCGGCTGGGTGCGCTGCGACGCTGGCGTGCAGTCTCCTTGCCCTGACGCCGAAGGAGACCGCGGCTGTCAGGCTGAGGGCGCGGATTTCGCCGAGTACCACGCGCTCGTGTCGCTCCCGATCTTCCAGGAGGGAGACGCGCCGTACCTGGCGAGCGGTGGCGGGATCAAGAACAGCGTGCAACGCAGCGAAGCGGTGTGCCTCTCCGTCACCGTCCCTAAGGGCACGACCATGCCGACCGAAGGTTGGCCCGCAGTAGTCTTCGCGCATGGCACTGGTGGGAGCTTCCGCTCCCACGTGCGGGATGAGGTAGCGGGGGCATTGGCCAAAGCCAGCACGCCCTTCGTCGTGCTGGGCATCGATCAAGTCGAGCACGGCCCTCGTCGGGGAAATTCCGACGAGTCTCCCAACAACCTCTTCTTCAACTTTGGAAACCCCGCCGCCGCGCGCGGCAATCCGCTCCAAGGCGCAGCGGACCAGCTCTCGCTTGGGCGCTTCGCCGCGTCGCTTGACGTGAGCGCGGGAGACACCGGGGGCGACGCGATCAAGGTCGATCCGCTGCGCATCGTGTTCTTCGGGCACTCCCAGGGCGCGACTGAAGGTAGCCTTGCAGTGCCTTACGCAACGGATTTCCGCGCGGCAGTGCTTTCAGGCAACGGAGCAAGCTTGAAAGACTCGCTGTTGACCAAGACTCAACCCGTGAACATCAAGGCAGCGGTGCCCCTCGTGCTCGGCGATTTTAGCGCTGATTTCGAGCTGGTCGCGGGCACGAATCACCCGGTGTTGACTCTGCTGCAGCAATGGGTGGATCCCGCCGATCCACTGAACTTTGCGGGTCTGTGGCGCAATCCGGAGACCGATATGTCACCGAAGAGCGTGTTTCAAACCTACGGGTTGGGAGACAGCTACAGCACCCCGGTCACCCTCGCGACCTACATCCAGGCCGGCAAGTTCGACCTCGCCAAGGCAGACTCGAGCGCGAGCCCTCCAGACGCGCTGAGCGGCGTCGACGAGCAGCCTGGCCCTGTCAGCGGCAACCTCGGTAGCGGTACGGAAACGCTCACCCTGGGCGCCCGGGAGTACGGTCCGCCGATCGACCAAGACGGGCACTTCGTGATCTTCGACGTGCCTGCGGCGAACGCGGACATGGTCCGCTTCCTGGTCGCTGCGGCTCAGAGCATGACCCCGAGCGTGGGGCAGTAGTCGGCGGCGCTGGCGCCGCTCGCATCACGCAGCTTGAATCAGGCTGCGTGATTCATTCTGGGCGCGGGATGGGGAAGGGGACCACCGCGTCCAGGCTCGTCTCGTCCAGAGCCAACATCAACAAGCGATCGAGCCCAAGCGCGTTGCCTCCGGCAGGGGGCATACCCTCTTCCAATGCCGTGAGGAAAGGCTCATCCAACGGGTAGACCGGCATCTGTCGCGAGCGACGATCCTCGATCGCGGCGACGTAGCGGCGACGCTGCTCCGCAGCGTCGTTCAGCTCGCCAAAGCCGTTGCATAGCTCGACGCCTGCCCAGTAGAGCTCGAAGCGCTCCGCCGTCTCGGGATCGAGGGGATCCGGCCGCGCTAGGGACGCCTGGCTGAGGGGGTAACCGTGTAGGAACACCGGTCGCTGGAGCGCAGTGAGCCCGGGTTCCACCCGATCCACCATGAGCTCGAAATAGCGGTCTTCGTCGTCTCTCGCGAGCGCGACCACGTCGTCCACATCAGCGAAGCGGCGGTATGCTTCGCGAACGCTGACGCGCTCGAATGGCCGCGAGAGATCGAAGCGTGTGCCCTGATATGAGACATCGCGCAGCTGGGCTCCTGGAGCGAGCGAGCGCAACGTCTCGACAACGCCAACCACCAGCGCCTCGGTGTCCGCCATCACCTCGGCCATACCCGCGTAGGCGCGATACCACTCGAGCAACAGAAACTCGGGCTGATGCAGCGCACCCAGCTCTTCGGCGCGAGACGCCCGAGCGATCTGGTAGATGCGCGGCAAACCAGCGACCAGCAGCCGCTTCATGTGGTGCTCTGGAGAGGTGATCAGCCAGCCGTCATGTGCAGAAAGCGCGTCCACGTGCAGATCGAGCCCCGGCGCTTGCACGCGCACTGGCGTATCCACCTCTAGAAAACCGGCGTCATCGAAGTAGCTTCGGATGAAGCGCTGGGCAGCCGCGCGGGCACGCATGCGCCGCCCCAAGCGCCGAGCATGCTCCCCAGTCGGCTGCTCAAGCAGTTTCCCCGAGGCAATGCGCCGCACTGTCCCGACGTGCACGACGTCGGCTTCTACCCGAGTGATCTGCGCGGCGATTAGGTCGCCGGCCACGGCTGCACCTGCCTCCGCCAGGGCTGGCTCACAGCTGCATTCGAGTCGCAGCTCCGCGTCTTCGAGCACGAGGTGCCTTGGGCCGAGCTCCGTCAGCCGACCGCGCACCTCACCCCCGACCAACACGCCGTCGGATCTCAGCGCCAGAACGGCTTGAGAAACGTCGAGCACCTGCGCGCCGCCGCCCATTTGAACCGAGCCCCAGCCTCAACCGCCAGTGAATGCGCGGGCCGCGAAGCTCGCGATTTGGTGTCCCATCCAGGGGCCAGCCAGCGCCAGCACCACCGCAACGACGAGTAGCCGCGGCAAATGGGCGAGGGTGATGTCTTGCACCTGAGTTGCCGCCTGGAAAATAGCAACAAACAACCCAGCCAAAGCGGCCGCACCAATCACCGGCAGGGAGACCGCGATACTGAGCAGCAGCGCTTCTTGAGCCTGAGCCATCAGATCGCTGACGGGCATCGCTAGTTGCTCCCTGCGGAACCGCCGGTTCCACCTGTACCCGCTGAGCCGCCTGTACCCGCTGAGCCGCCTGTACCCGCTGAGCCGCCTGTACCCGCTGAGCCGCCTGTGCCCGCCGAGCCGCCTGTGCCCGCCGAGCCGCCTGTGCCCGCCGAGCCGCCTGTGCCCGCCGAGCCCGCAACACCGCCCGAACCGGCGGCTGCGCCACCATCGTTCACGGAACCGCCGCTCGAGTATGCAGAGCCAACACCAGCATCGGGAATCACGCCGTCCGCTGACGAGCGACACGCGGCTTCGTTGGGTGAGTCACCGGGGCCAGGACAGCACACCGCGTGATCTGCCTGAATGTCCAAAGGCGACGTGCACACCAAGCCGCTCTGGCAGTCGGCGTTGCCCTCCGCGAGATCGCAGCCTTCGCCTTCTGCTGCCGCGCTTGAACAGCGCAACAAAGCGAGCCCCAAGAGGCCCACCCAGAAGGCGCGGACTCTCACGTCCCAGTCCCTGCGCTGCCCGCAGCGCCAGCAGAGCCGCCCGTGCCAGCGGAGCCAGCGCTGCCGCCCGTGCCTGCCGAACCGCCAGTACCCGCCGAACCACCAGTACCGCCGCTGCCTGCGGTGGACGTTCCGCCGCTGCCCGCAGTCGACGTTCCGCCGCTGCCTGCGGTGGACGTTCCGCCGCTGCCTGCGGTGGACGTTCCGCCGCTGCCCGCAGTCGACGTGCCACCAGTGCCAGCGCTACCCCCGTTCGAACCGATGCTCGATTTCGGGGCGCAGCGATTGTCGCTGAAGGACTCGCCCTCAGGCGGACAGCAACGGTCCGTGCTGTTGTCGTTCAGCGTGTTGGCTGCAGTGCAAACCAGGCCAACCTCACAGTCGCCGGTCTCACCGCTCAAGAGAAGGTCGCAGCGCTCGCCTTCGCCCTGCTTGGAGCAAGCGACGAACACAAAGCCAATGAATCCCAAAAGAAGGGCGTGTCTCACGCGCATGGCGGGCTTGTGTTAGCAGCCAGGCAGGGGACTTGTCACGCTTCTGCGAGCGACTTCGGGGCGGTTCCCGCTCAGTTCTCTGCCTGGCGCCGGTCCTTGGCCTCGACCGCCTCGGCGAAGAGCCTCACGTACTCGAAGCCGCTGCCGAAGCTGAAGACCAGGGAGATGTAGATGAGCCAGCGCCCGACGGGCACTAGATCCACCACACCAAGGTCGTAGATCCCGATGTCCAGGTGGTACGGGTAGCCGATCACCAGGCACAAGATCCCCACCATTTGCAGCGCGGTTTTGCTCTTTCCGCCGCCACCAGCAGCGATCACCACGCCTTCGCTGCTGGCGATCGAGCGCAGCCCGGTGATGCTGATTTCGCGCCCCAGCAGCAGAATCACCACCCACTCGGAGATGCGCCCCATCGGCACCATCCAGATCAGGACGGCCATTACCAAGAGCTTGTCCGCGAGGGGATCGAGGAACTTCCCGAGTACACTGACCACACCCAGCTTGCGCGCCAGGTACCCGTCCAGCAGATCGGTGATCGCCGCCGCGGCGTATACCAACGCCGCCGTCACACAGTCCTGAGGTGTCCCCCGGTCGAGCAGCCAGAGCACCACTGGGATGATGGCAATGCGGCCAAAAGTCAGCAGATTCGGGATGTTGACTGCGTCTTCACGCAACGATTTGCGGCGCGCCTTGCGCTGCTCCGGATCGACCTTGGGACGCTTCTTTTTCGCGCTCTCGGTTTGGGGGGGAGAATCACTCATTCAGCGCCTCGAGTCTCGGGCAACGCGCCCTCTCTAGCGCACTTTGGCGAAAACGGCACCATCCCCCGAGAAGCTGATCAGCCCCGTGGAGCCCCCGACGCGCCCGAGCTGCGCCACACCTAGCGCCTCGGAGGGGTCGAGCGGTCGCGGCAACAGCCTGCCAGTCCAGCCCACGACGTACTCCGCCGCGATCCACAAGGGCTGTTCCGCGCGGCAATCAAGCGCCTCGATCAGGTCGCCCCCGTTGAACACCACCGCGCCCTGCCCGGACAACTGCACCACCGCCTCATGGCGCTCCCCGCTCACCGGCAAACGCCCGCTTTCGTAGGCAATCCCGCTCTCGAAGGCCACCAGGAGCCGCTCCCTCAAGTACAGGAACTGCCCGTCGAGCTGGGTGACCACCAGGCGCCCCTCGGGGCTCCCAAGCACTAGGCGTGCTGGCCCCAGGAGTTCGATGATGCCGTCCCCGGCGTCACCCAGAAGCTCCTCGGTCTCCCGGCCGCGTGAACGGCGTTTGAGCTGACGGCTCGTCAGATCGTTGCCAATGGGGAGCACTGCGCGCACCGCGCTCGGGCGTAGGCAGAATCGCTCCTCGGAGTTGACGAGCACCACCCCATCCGCGTGACCCACGACCCGGGGTTCTTCGCTGAATACCAGGAGCGACTCCTCTGCGAGCTGGTCGACCGGTGGGGGGACGAAGACTCCGCCTGCGAGCGTCGGCGCACCGCCGCGCGCGCTGGTTGGTGGCAGCGACGGCGGGCGCGGGGGGCGGCTGGGCGTCAGCGATACCGGCGTAAACGGCCGTGAAGGCGGGGGCAGGCGCTCCTGCCCGAGCTCGATGGCGCGCCAACGGCCCGAGCGTGAGGTCGCACCATCGGAATTCCCCGCCACGTGGAAGGCTTCTTCGCCGCGCTCGAGCTCCGCCGCGGCGTCCGCAGCGGCGCTCATCACTTCCTGGCGATCCGGAGGTTGCGATTCCCCGGGGATCCGCGAGCGTTCCTCGAGGATGTGCTGCATGCGGCGGGCGAGGTGAGGCTGCCCCGCGCGCTCGAAAGCGACCTGCGCCTTGGCGTGATCCCCCAGGCGCTCGAACACGAGCCCAAGGTACCCCCAAGCTCGCTGATGCTCTGGAACGAGCCCGATGATCTGCTCGAGCACGGAGCGCGCCTGCAAGAGCTGCCCGGTCTTCAGGTAGCAAAGCGCGAGGTTGATCCGAGGAGTGACCTCGCGGGGACAGGCCCGCACGAGCTCCTCGTAGATCTCCATCGCATGGGGGTACATGCCAAGGCGGAAGTAGACGACGCCCAGCAGCCCCTGACCTTCGATGTCCCGAGGCTGCATCCCGAGCGCAGTCTCGAGCTCGGTCTTTGCCTCTTCGATGCGGTTGTCCTGTAGCAGCTCGGAGCCGCGATACAGGTGGAAGAGGAAATCCTCGCCATCGAAGTTCGCGCCGAGCCCGTCGTGTTCTTCCGAACGCGGCGCTTCGCGTAGCGGCGCTTCGTGCTGGGTCGGCTCGGAGTCGTCGGGCATGCGAAGCAGCTTTGTACCTCAGAGGGCGCTCCAGATGACAGAGAAGTCCAGAAGCGGGCCGTTCCGTAAGTGATTTGGGTGGGGGCGAGCGCTTGCCAGGGATGGGGGGAGCCGGTTGTGGGGCTCAACCACCCCCGCCGCGCGGTCGGGGCGGAGTTCTCGCCGCGCGGCGGGTCGACGGCGACACAAAGCGGTGTTTCAACGCCTTGGGCGCCAAGACTCGCAGACATTGCCCTGCGGCAACACGGCTTCTTTGAGGCCGTCGCACGGTCATTTCTGGCTTGCTGAGTCCGCATGTTCGGTCTAAATTCAGACCCGTGTACCGGCCCAAAAATGGCCCAGAAGCGCTTCAGGTAGCTGAGGACATTCTCCCCATCGGCGAACTCAAGGCGCACCTTTCTGAGCAGATCCGAGCGCTGAGAGGGCGTCGTCGACCGCTCGTGGTGACCCAAAACGGGAAGGCAGCGGCGGTACTGCTATCGCCGGAAGAGTTCGACCGCCTCACCGCGCAGGCTCGCTTCGTAGCCGCCGTCCAGGAGGGCCTGGAAGATCAGGCAGCCGGGCGAGTCGTCAGCGACGACGAACTGACCGGTCTGCTCGACGCTCGCTTTGGTGCCGTCAAGCCGCGATGATTCGGTGGACGGAACGGGCTGTCGCGGATCTGATCACAATTGGCGACTACATCGCGCACGACAACCCAGACGCCGCACGCTCTTGGGTCGAGCGGCTCCGCGAGCGGGCCAACGCTGCAAGTAAATTGCCTAGCGCCGGGCGTATCGTTCCGGAGATCGGTAGGGACGACATCCGCGAGGTCTTGGTGCGCACCTATCGAATCGTATATCGGGTGATTCCCGACGAAATCGTGGTGCTCACCGTTTTTGAAGGACACAAGCTGCTGGACCTGGATCCGGACGAGTAGCACGCTATTACCCTGCGGCAATGGACGGTAGGCGTTGCGCGCGTCGCGTTCAGCCCTTGGACGCCGCCACCGCTTCGCTGAGGGTGAAGCGCCCTTCATGGAGTGCCTTGCCAACGATCGCCCCAAGCACTCCGTCCGCGGCGCTCTTGGTCAGCTCACGGATGTGGTCGAGGGTCCCAACGCCGCCACTAGCGATCACGGGCAACCCGCCGTCACGCGCCAGGCGCGCCGTCTCCGCGAAGTTGGGGCCGCGCTCGGTGCCGTCCTTGTCGATGTCGGTGTAGAGCACCGCCGCGACAGGCAACACGGACAGCTCCTTCGCCACGTCGACGGCGAGCTTCTCCGAGACGTCGAGCCAACCGTCGGTCGCAACGCGTCCGCCCTTGGCGTCCAACGCAACCACCACCCGGTTTGGGTGCTTCAGCACCAGCGCCTTGAAGGTCTCAGGTTCACGGATGGCTAGCGTGCCGACGACGACGCGATCCACACCGAGCTCGAGGTAGCTCTCCGCCGCCGCGAGGCTCCGGACACCGCCACCAACTTGGACGCCTGGACCGAAGGCGTCGACCACCCGGCGCACCAAGTCCTTCTGCACCGCCTGTCCGGCCTTGGCGCCTTCCAAATCCACAACGTGCAGGCGCGGCACCTGTCCGCGCCAAGTCGCCGCGAGCTCCGCGGGATCCGTCTCGTACGCCGTGACCTGATCGTAGCGCCCTTGAAGTAGCCGGACGGCTTTGCCTTCCAGGAGATCAATGGCGGGAATGACTTCGAACATGCTTAGAGCTCTTCGGTTTTTGGGGGGGAGGTGCGGCGAAGAAAGGTGCGGTGAAGCAAGGTGCGGCGGCTGAAGACGGCTCGAGGTCGCCTCAAGCAGCCAGGAAGGCTTCTAGCAGCTGCAGGCCCGCGGCTTGGCTCTTTTCAGGGTGAAACTGCGTCGCAAACACGTGATCTTTGGCGACCGCCGCGGTCACGTGGTTCGGGCCATAGTCGACTTGGGCCGCCACCAAGCCGCTGTCTTTCGGTACCGCGTGGAAAGAGTGCACGAAGTAGAACCAACTCCCGGCGCCGCCAGCCTTGGCGAGATACGGGTGCACTTCCCCAGGGATCTGCAGCTGGTTCCAGCCCATGTGCGGCACCTTGATCGCAGCGCTGTCGTCAGTCGCGGGCGCGCCTTGGAGCCGCGCCACATGGCCTTCGAACCAGCCAAGGCCGGCGCCGGGGGCCTCCTCACTGCTCTCGAACAGCACCTGCAAGCCAAGACAAATGCCGAAGTAGGGCGTACCGCGCTTGAGCTGTTCGCGCACCGCCTCGCCGATTTCACCCGCGAACACCGTGGCACAGTCCCGAAAGCCACCTTGCCCCGGCACGACGATGCGCGCGGCCTTGCGGATCAGCTCCGGATCGGCGCTGTGCTGCACGTGGAGATCCGGCTTGCCGCACTCCGCGGCCGCGCGCACCACCGACTTCTCCACCGAGCGCAAATTGCCGAGCCCAGCGTCTACGATCACCACGTCAGTCATTGTCGCTTCTCAACGGGAACCGGGGCTTGAATACTGCGTGGCGCACGCCACCGCAACGTGGGAAGTGTTGACTGATCGCGCCGAGCAGCTGCGAGATGGGCCTGAGCGCATGCCGTTAATCTCGTGTTCAAAGGACCTTGTAGGCGACCTCATCCAACGGTTCGCCGCGAGTCCGCCCGGCACGGTCGTGCGCTGCAGCGATCAACCGGAGCAGATCGATCGAGGTATCGTGTTCGTTCTCGCGGGTTGGAGCGGGCCGTCCGTACGCGCCCTTGAGACGTTCACCGCAGAGCTACCAACGCTCGGCGTCCCACTCCCGCTTCGGGTGGTGGATATCGACGATCTACCGGATTGGCTCCGTGGCCTTGCGACGCGCTTCGGCGGATGGGGAGAGCTCGTGCTAGTCGAGTCCGGCAGGGTCGCCGAGATCGTCTCCCTACGGGACGCGGACTGGAAAGCCCGGGTCCTCCAGCACCACAATGTTGACGCGCTGGCAACTCCCCAGGGAAATAGGTAGCCCCCACTCCACGGCTTACCCTTGTGAGGGCGGAAACAGCCGCGCCACTGCGAGCTCGACCTCTTCGAATGGCGGCACACGCACGACCGCTGAGTCGTCGTAGCTCCCCGAGTCGACCCACACGCCGTCTTGGAGTCGCAACGTCTCCAGGGTGCGCGCGGTCGGGTCGAGCATCCAAAAGTGGGGCACGCCCACCTTGGCGTAGAGGTTTCGTTTGTAGACGCGGTCGGTTGCGGCGTTGGACGGCGACAGCACCTCGCAGATCCAGTCGGGAGCGACCTTGAGCGGGCGTGTATCCCAAGGGCTTGGAAGTCGCTGTCGGCGCCAGCCGGCCAAATCCGGTCGGACGATGTCGTGTGCCGAGAGTTCGACATCGACTTCGAGCAGGATCCACCAACCGCCTGGGCCACCAAAACCGTCGTCGTCGTCGTACGGCCCGCCGATGAAGCGCCGCAGCGCCCCCTGGGCGCGCGAGTGCCTGGGCAACGGCGCGGGCGCGACATGTACCTCGCCTGCAAGGACCTCAGCCCGCACGTCTTCCCCGAGAGCGAGGAGGTCGGCGTATGTCGCCATTTTTGGCGCCAGGCTCATTGCATTGAGGATATCGCGCCCGGGTACAAACGGCCACCTGCAAAGGCTGGCTCCTGGCTCAGCCCAGCGACTTGCACGGTGACGGGAGGCGCTCCCTCACCCCCAACACCAGGGACCTCAGCTGGGAGAGCAACGTTTCCCCAGGGGAACAAAAACGCGAAAGCTAGTCCAGGCTGCCCTTGGTGCTCGGCACGCCGCTTACTCGCGGATCCTTCTCGGTCGCCATGCGCAACGCCTTGGAGAAAGCCTTGAAGGTGATTTCCACGATGTGGTGGAGGTTCTCGCCCTCGAGCAGCTTCAGGTGCAGGTTGCACTGGGCGGTGCGGGCAAAGGCGTCGAAGAAGACTTCTGCGAGCTCGGTGTCCCAGGTGCCGAGCTTGGCCTTGGGGAGGGGAACGCGCCACACCAGGTAGGCGCGCCCCGAGAGGTCGAGCGCGGCGGTGACCAGCGCCTCGTCCATGGGCAGCGTGGCCCAGCCGTAGCGGCGGATCCCTGCGCGATCGCCCAGAGCTTCCCGCACGGCCTGGCCGAGCACGATGCCCACGTCTTCCGTCGTGTGGTGGCCGTCGATTTCGATGTCGCCCTTGGCGTCCACCGTGAGGTCGAACAAGCCGTGGCGCGCGATCTGATCGAGCATGTGGCTGAGGAAGGGCAGGGGGGTGTCGATCTTCGATTGCCCCGAGCCGTCCAAGTTGATTTCCACGCGGATTGAAGTCTCACGCGTGGTACGCTCGACCACAGCGCGCCGGCCAAGGGTCGCGAGTTCGGTGCTCATTTGAACTCCTGGATCTTCCAGCGGCCGTCTTCGAGCAGGAGCTCCACGGTGCCGCTGCCGCCATAGGGCATGGTGGCGTGGTCGCCGATCACCTCGAGCTTGGCCGTCGGTAACGCCGCCTTGATGGCGCGAGTCAGGTTCTCGAGCTCTTCCTTCTGCTCTCCGGTCCAGTAGGTCTCGAGCTTCTTCGCGGAGAGGCCTTCCGCCTCGCTCTCGGGGACGAAGCGCATCAGGATGTCCCAGCGCTTGTTCTCGAAGGCGCGCACGAAGGCCATCAACGCCGCCTTCGGGTTCGCCTGGCTGTACAGATCGATCGCCGAGCCGTCGACGTGCCAGGCGCCGTCTTCATAAACCAGGAGCAGGGAGTCACCGTTCGGCGAGGTCACCGTCGCCGTGACGCGGGGCGGCCCGGAGGGCCGAAGCAGGCTCTGAGACACCTGCTTCACCTCGTCTGGGTTCTCCTTGACCATGCGCTGGAAGGCGTCGAACGGAAGCGTCTTCTTCGCCTCATCGCTGAGCAATCCGTATGCGTCCTCGACTCGACCCTCGTCCAGGGCGACGGCGTACTGCGTCAGGACGTCTCGCGGGCCCTTGGCGGGAGCGGGTCCACCGCAACCCACCGTGGCGGAGGCGAGGGTGCCAAGAACGGCACTTAGCATGAGCGATCGCAGGGACTTCACGACGTCGGGCATTACCATAGGCACCAAGCGTCGGCGAGATTCCGCGCGCACTGGATTCGGGTTGATCGACAGATCGCCGTTCAGGGACTAGTGTCGGCGATATGGCTTCTGGCCCCTCTGAGCGCGTCGCGATCCTCCCGCTGCGCAACTCCGTGCTCTTCCCCATGAGCGTCGTGCCCATCAACGTGGGCCGGCCTCGCAGCGTGCGCCTCGTCGAGGAGCTCGGCCAGGACGGCGGGCTCATCGGAGTCATCACCCAGAAGTCCTCGGACGCGGTCGAGCCGACCTTCGAGGATCTGTATCGCGTGGGCACCCTGGCGCGCGTGGTGAAGGTGATCCGCCTCGGCCCCGGGAACTACAGCGTGGTGCTCAACGGCTTGGCGCGTTTCGAGCTGGAGAAGAGCTTCGGCCTCGAGCCGTACATGACCGCCGACGTGGTGCGCATTCAAGAGCCTGCACCCGACGCGAAGGTGACAGAACTGGGGCGAACGTTACGTGAGCACACCCGCAAGGTGCTCGAGCTGATGCCGGATCTGCCGCGGGAGACCGCAAGCATCCTCGACAACGTGCGCGAGCCGGGCGCGCTCGCCGACTTGATTGCTTCTAATTTCCCCGAGGAACACGCGAGCATCCAGCGCCGGCAGGAGATCCTCGAGGCTTTCGACGTCGAAAAGCGCATGAATCTGGTGCTCGACATGGTCAAGCGCCAGCTCGAGGTGCTGCAGGTCAAGGGCGAGATCACCGCGCTCGTGCAAGAGGAGATGAGCCGCAGCCAGCGCGACTACGTGCTGCGCCAGCAACTCAAGAGCATCCGCGAAGAGCTGGGTGAGGCGGACGACGACGAGGTCGAGGCGCTGCGTGAGCGCGTGGCCATCGCCAACATGCCACCGGAAGCGGAAAAAGCCGCGCGCAAGCAGCTGTCGCGGCTCTCTGGCATGCAGCCCCAGAGCGCCGAGTTCAACGTCACCCGCACCTACGTGGAGTGGCTCGCGGATCTGCCGTGGTCGCGCACGAGCCCCGACCGCATCGACGTGAAGGCGGTGCGCCGTTGCCTCGACGAGGACCACTGGGGCCTCGAGCGGGTGAAGAAGCGCATCGTCGAATACACCGCCATCCGTCAGCTCCGCACGGATAAGCGCGGCCCGATCTTGCTGTTCGTTGGTCCGCCCGGCGTGGGTAAGACGAGCCTGGGGCGCAGCATCGCGCGCGCCATGGGACGGCGCTACGGTCGCATTTCCCTGGGTGGCGTGCGGGACGAAGCGGAAATCCGCGGGCACCGCCGGACCTACGTCGGCGCGCTCCCGGGACGCATCGTCCAGGCGCTGAAGAAGGTCGGCACGAGGAACCCCGTGCTGGTGCTGGATGAGGTCGACAAGATGGGCGCCGATGTCCGCGGCGATCCGGCGGCTGCCTTGCTCGAGGTGCTCGACCCTGCACAGAACGACACCTTCGTGGACCATTACCTCGAGGTACCATTCGATCTGAGCCAGGTGACCTTCCTGGCCACCGCGAACTACCCGCGAGACATCCCCGAGGCGCTCAAAGATCGCCTGGAGGTGATCGAGGTCCCTGGCTACCCGCGCAGCGACAAGATCCACATCGCCCGCGAGTTCCTGGTGCCGAAGCAGCTCAGCGAACATGGCCTGACCGCTGAGCAGATCGAGTTCACCAGCGAAGGCATCGAGCTCTTGATCGACGCCTACACCCGCGAAGCCGGGGTGCGCAGCCTCGAGCGCCAGGTCGCCTCGATCTGCCGGGACATCGCCGTACGCCTCGCCGAAGGCGAAGACGTGAAGGGCCAGAAGACTACGAGCGAATACGTGGAGAAGGTGCTTGGCGTGCACAAGTACCGCCCAGAGCTGGCGGAGCGCGAACCCACTCCTGGCGTGGCCACTGGCCTCGGCCTGAACGCCGCCGGAGGTGAGCTGCTGTTCGTCGAAGCCACGAAGATGCGCGGCAAGGGCGAGGTGCACATCACGGGCAACCTGCGGGACGTGATGAAAGAGTCCGCCAACACCGCGGTCAGCTTCGTGCGCTCCAAGGCGGAGAAGCTGATGCTCGACCCCCAGTGGCTCGAGAAGATCGATCTGCACCTGCACGTGCCGCGTGCTCGAGCGACCCAAGACGCGGCGAGCCTTGGCGTGCCGATCTTCGTGGCCGTGGTGTCATTGCTCCTGAACGCGCCGGCGCGCATCGACGTCGCGATCACCGGCGAATTGACGCTGCGTGGGTCGATCCTCCCGGTGGAAGGCATCAAGGACAAGATCCTCGCGGCACACCGCGCGGGTCTGCGCGAGGTCGTCCTGCCAGCGCGCAATGAACGCGACCTGGAGGAGGTGCCTGCGGAAATCCGCAATGATCTGCGCATCCACTTCGTCCAGCGCCTGGACGAAGTCCTCCCGCTGGTGCTCGTTGGCCCTGAGAGCGGAGCAACTCCCAGCACGCCAGACAAGAGCCCGCCTGGCCTCACCGGGTCTCCGGCGGTCTGAGGTGTTTCGCAACATGGCTTCACGTCTAGGCGCCTCCCGCTGGCTTTGGGTTTGGGGGTTAGGGATCACGCTCTACGGCTGCAGCAAGCCGTCGGAAGGGCAGAAACCGCCAAAGCCAAACAAGGCGGAGGTCGAAG
The DNA here is from genome assembly GCA_020633205.1 of Polyangiaceae bacterium. Classification (NCBI taxonomy): domain Bacteria; kingdom Pseudomonadati; phylum Myxococcota; order Polyangiales; family Polyangiaceae; species Polyangiaceae bacterium. The sequence goes on along the minus strand of JACKEB010000012.1, from coordinate 793,478 downwards.
CCTGCAAGACCCAGTGCGAGGAGCTAGCGAGCGCGGAGAAGGCAACTTGCGAGAAGCCAGTGCTCGAGCCGGAGCAGTGCCGACGCGCCCTGGGCTTCGCCGAAGACGACTGCAAGCTGCGCTGCGCGCCCGACAGTCAATAGACCAGTGAGTAACCTCGCGGAACCGCCCGCAAGCAGCGCGCGCGAACCATCCGGCCCGCGGGGCTGGCTGACCCGCTCGTGGCGCGGCGAGCGCCCGCTGTGCATCGGCGTGGGACTGGCGGGCGGTCTCGGCCTGGGCCTCGGCTTTCTGCCGCTACTCGGCGGTCCGGGCTACGAGACTTCCGTCGTCGCAGGCCTCTTGCTCCCCGCGCTGGCAGCCAACGCCGAAGGGCTGCGGGCGGTGAGCAGGAGCCTGCAAAACTCCAGGGTGCGCGCTGAAGCCGCAAACCCCGCGGAACAACCGGAACCCTACAGTCGGCCGCGCGACGGCCTGAACTTGCGCGCGCTCGACGTGATCGGCCACGGTCTGTGGAGTGGGACGCTGATCTGGCTGAGCTTCGTCCTGCTGAACAGCTTCCACGGCTTACGTCTCGGCTGGTGCGATCCCGCAAGCGATCTCGAGCTGATGCTCCTTGGACCGGGCTTCGGCGCGTTGGCAGGCGGCGCTTGGGGCGGCGTGGTTGGGCTCTTCTTGCGCCGCCGCATCCGTCGTCGCCTGCACGCTGGTAGTCAGGTGAAGCCCAGATCCATGCGGATCTTGACGTTGGCCGCGGCACTCGCGCTCCCCCTCGCGAGCATCGGGGTGAGCGTCGTGCGCTTCGTGACGAGCCCGATGGTCTTCGCGTACGACCCGTTCGTCGGCTATTTCTCCGGTTCGATCTACGACACCGTGATCAACGCCCAGGGCCTGTTGACCTACCGCCTCGGCACGCTCGCGACGCTGGCGGCGCTCAGCTGTGCTGCGTTCCACGTCGAGCTCGGGCCCCAAGGAAAGCTCTATTGGCAGAGACGGGGACGCCCCGGTGTGCTGTTGCTCGCGGCAGCCGCGCTGCTCGTCTCCGTGGGGATCACGATCAGCGGACCGACGCTAGGCCACTACTACACGACCGCGGACATCAAGCACGAGCTGGGAGGTGAATACTCCTACGGCCGCTGCGACTTGGCTTACGACGCCGCGCTACCTCGCGGCTTGATGATCGCGACAGCGCGCGACTGCGATGCGCACATCCATCAACTCGAGGCCTTCTTTGGCGCGCCAGGACCTGAGCGCGTGACCGCGTACTTCTTCGCCAACGGTCAGCAGAAGCAACGGCTGATGGGCGCGATGAACGTCTACATCGCGAAGCCGTGGCGTCGAGAGGTCTACCTTCAGGCGCAAGGCTATCCCCACCCAGTGCTCGGTCACGAGCTCGCGCATGTGGTCAGCGGTGCCTACGCCAAGGGGCCGTTCAAGGTGCCTGGACGCATGCTGGGTGTGTTCGCAAACCCGGGCCTGATCGAGGGCACCGCGGTTGCTGCGGCGCCGGACGAGGACGCGGATTTGACCCTCCAGCAGTGGGCGCGGGCGATGCTCGACCTGAAGCTGCTTCCGTCCCTCGAGCGGGTCTTTCATCTGGGCTTCCTCGGAGAAAACTCGTCCACTGCGTACACCGTGGCTGGGGCCTTCGTAGAATGGTTCCGCACGGTACAGGGCAAGGAAGCGTTGCGGCGCTGGTACGGCGGAGAGACCCTACGAGCCATCACCGGCAAGGATCTCGAGGGGCTCGAGCAAGACTGGCTGCAGAGCCTACAGAAGGTCGAAGTGCCCCCCGCCGCCATGGGCGTCGCGAAGGCGCGCTTCGATCGGCCCGCGGTGTTTGGGCGCCATTGCCCGCACACCGTCGATCGGCTCCTCGAACAGGCGCGCGCGCTCGCGAGCAACGATCCAAACGGCTCGCTCAAGGCCTGCAGCGAGCTCTTGGCGCTTGAACCAGAGAACCTCGGCGCCCGCCTTGCGAAAGCCAAGGCGACGGTGTCGAAGGGCGATCTCGACGACGCCCGCAAGCAGTACCGCGCGATCGCCGACGACCAGCGCCTGAGCACCTCGCAGCGCGCCATGGGGCTCGAGGAGCTCGCCGATCTGGAGCTCAGCCAGGGCAGCCTGGAGGCCGCCAAGAAGACCTACGGTGAGGTGCTGAAAGCAACGGTTGGCGAAGACCGGTTGCGCAGCGTCGAGCTGCGCCGGGACATGAACGACCCGCGAGCCAGATCCGCGATGGTGGCGCTCCTGATTGGCTCTTCGAATCAGCAGCGGGACTGGATCGATGCGGCGAGCCAGCTTGGACGCTGGGCGGAAGCGGAGCCGGACAACGGGCTGCCCGAGTACTTGATCGGCAGAAATCTCTACGGAAACGGACGCTTCGATCTGGCGGAGCCGCGATTGCTCGCCGCTTCGAGGAAGCGCATCGACAACGCCAAGTCCCGAGCAGAGAACTGGCGCACGCTGCTGTTCGTCGCCTGCGCCCGCGGTGACATCCCAGTCGGTCAGCGCGCGTTCGCGGCCTACGCCAGGGAGCCTGGCGTGCCGCCGGCGCGCCTCAGCGGGGTCACACACTTCGCGGAGCGCTGCGGGCTCAGCGTGGCTCGCGCGAGCGCGGAAAAGTAGGGACTACTTGGGCCCTGCCGCGGCGCTGAGGAGCCTGCGTCGTAGGGGCTCCGGGAGCATGCGTCCGAAGCCGATCAGGAAGCGGATCCGCTTCGGGAACAGGTGATGGGAGCGCTCACGCTCGATAGCCCAGACCATCTCGCGCACCGCGCGCTCCTTCTCGATGATCAAGGCGCGGATTGGGACCTGCTTGGGATCCAGTCCGTCGGTGTACGTGAAGCCAGGGTACAGCGCGACAAAGCGCACGTTGTGCGGCGCGAGCTCGATCCGGCAGCTGTCGATCAGCACGCGACCTGAAGCCTTGGAAGCGCTGTAGGGCCCGGAGTTTGGCAAGCCAAAGTAGCCAGCGGGCGAACCGGTGTAGGCGATTACGCCGCCTCCTGCGCCCTGCAAGTGAGCCATCGCAGGCACCAGATAGTTCACCAGCGTATCGAAGTTCGCGCGCGAGATCCGGATCACGTCGTCCACCGACGCGGCGGCCATGTTCGTGGGACGCCCACCCCCAGCATTCAGGATCGCGACGTCGATCCCGCCCAGCTCCTCGACAGCGCGTGCAAACGCCTGCGCGCTGGCCGCTTGGTCTGTCGCGTCTGCCGGCACCACGACGCAGCGGCGACCGAGGGCTTCCACTTCAGCCGCCAGGGCTTGCAGGCGCTCCACCCGGCGCGCCGTCACCGCCAGATCGTTTCCGCGCTGCGCCAGCTCGAGGGCCATGCCGTGCCCGAGGCCACTCGAGGCGCCGGTGATGAAGATGCGTTTGCCTTCTAGCTTCATGTGAGTTCCTGCGATCGTCGCCGGCGCGCAGTCTTTCCTGAACGGCGTTTTGAGGCAATCATGCTCGCTGTGCAGCGCACCTCACCCCCAAAAAGCTGGTGGCAACATGAGTGACTTCGAGAACGACAACGACCCAGCGCTCGTTTCGTATACTACGCGCGCCGTCATCAACGGTGCACCGGTACTCGAGATCAGTCATGATGAGGAGGGCTGGCAATTCCATGCGGCTCCCAATGCCCCCGGCAGCAACGAGCCGCTGCTGGTTCGCTTGGATGAGGTGTGGAAGCGCCATCCCGGCACGGCACTAGCCGCAGACCTGCCGAGAGGCTGGAAAGCCCGGCGCCCGACCCCGGACGTGCCTTGGGAGTACAGTCCGCTTGGGCCCGAGGACTACGCCGACGATGACGAGTAACACGCGCGGGCAGGGCACAAACTAGACGTTTCCTCGATGGAAGATCCGATCCGCTTCGATGTATGGGCAGTACCGCGCGGTTCCATGAAGGAGCCGCAGCTCGCGATTCTGATGCAGTGGGTGGGGTATCCACGCGTGAGTGCGCTGAAGGCGCTCGTCAAAGCGCTCGCCGGATCGAGGCCGATGCTCATCGGTCGCTCGCTAACGTTTCAGAGCGCCGGAGAGTTGCGCGCCATCGCGGAAGGCTGCTTCGACAGCAGTCAGTTGCTCCAGGAGTTTTACGAACCAGCGGACCTCGAATGCCTGACATATTGCGCGAAGCACGACGCCTACAGCGCCGGTATTCATGGCTGTCACGTGTGCAGCGGCTTCTACCAGTGATGCTCAATACACATTGTCTGTGCACTTCATTTCGAGCTCTTCGCGCTCGACGGTGAGTTCGACGACGGGCAGCGGCTTCGGGGCGAAGACGACGCGGATCGGGGAGGGGTGCTCCAGGGGCTCCGGCGCTGGGCTCGGCATCAGGTTGCACTCCCGCTTCACGAGCACCTCACGCGTCTTGATCACGCGGGCCCGGGTGCGGACTTCGATCAGTTGCCCCTTTGGATCTTTGGCGAGGCCGCCGCGGATGGCGACCAGGTGATCGCGGCTTCCGTCGCTGCGCTCGACATCGAGCTCAGCCGCGCGACCGCGAAAGAAGTCACAGACGTCGTTCAAGTTCGCGACCAGGTCGAGGGATGGGTCAGGCGGTTCGCTGCCGCTTTTGGCGCGGTTGACCGTCAATGGCATGCGCCGACCCGCGGTGTCCGAGTTGCCCATGAGTTCCGCGAGGCAAGCTTCTTGGGTAGCCGGCGGCAAGAGCGCATAGAGCGCCTCGTGCACCGTGCGGTAGCCCTGGGCCTCGAATTGCTTCCCGACGCTCTCGGCACGCGCGCGGTTGCGCGCCGCAACCTCCGCGTCCAGCTCGTCGAACGCCTCTTGAGACATCGCGCACCCGCAGCAGGCAAGAGCCACGAAGGTCAGGGCGTGCCGACTATTCCGGCTCAAAGCAGCTCAGAACGCTGTGCGCCAGCTGGCCGCGGTGGTGCGCCCGTCGCTGCCAAGGCTCAACCCGCGGTACCACGCGGAATTGGTGTGGTTGAGGCTTGCGCTCTCATCTCCCGAGCCGTCGCTCAGCAGCAGATAGACGCCAACGCCGGTCACCGCCAAGCTCAATCCACCCAGGATGAACGCCGTCTTTTCTTCGGCGCGGCCCGAGTCGTGGAGATCTTTGTCGCCAATCCCGACCACGCACTGGGAGTTCGGGCAGTTCGCATCGTCGATGGTCGCCTGCGAGTCAAAGTACAGGAACGTCCCGATGCCGAGACCCACCACCCCCACGCCCAGGGTGATCCAGCCGGCGGCGTTGAAGCCCCCGCCTTGGTCCGGCGGCGGCAGCACGCCAGCGTCACCCGGGTCGCCTTTTGGCTCGCTGGTGAGTGAACCACCGAGCTCGGGATTCGGAGGCGGACCCTGGGGCCCTTCCTCGGGGGGCAGCGGCTTCGCTGTGAGTAAGGGCACGTTGACCTCTTGCCTGTCAGCTTCCTTGCCGAGATCAATCTGCGTGTTCCACGGCTCGTAGCCGGGCGCTGAGGCTTCGATAGTGACGGTGCCGGGATCGGTTGGCACTGGGGTCCCCCAGAGCGCCGCAGGCACATCGATCCCGTTGCGCTTGACCACGAGGCCCTCAACCGGCTGCCCCACGGAAACAGAGACCTGAGACAGCTTCGACTCGAGCGCCTTGGCTTTGCCGCTCGCGTAGCGCTCCCGTTCTCGCTGCCCGGCTTGGGCTGAGGCTGCGGCCGCGGCGCGATAGGTGGTCCACGCGCTCGCAGTGCGCCCCACGTTGACGTAGCACTCCGCGAGGTTCAGCTGCGTTCCGATTGCTGGATCCAGGCTGTAGCTCTCTTCGAACTTTTCAGCAGCTTCGGCGTAGCGCTTGGCGTCCATCAGCGCGCGCCCCTGGTCGAACAACACGTCCGCGCCTGCGGGCTGCGCGTAAGCGGAGACAGAGCCGAGAGTGAACGCGAGGGCCAGAGCCGCTGCAACAGACGAGGCCGAGCGCCAGCGGTGAGTCAGTCGGGTACGCATCAACTCACTTTCGATACTTCAGCATGTTGTCCGCGTCACTCGTCCCGGTTGCAGGCGCCTTGGCGGTCGATTTGGTAGCCGGTTTTTGCTGTTTGACCGCAGGCGCCTTGGGCTTGGGGGGCTCAGCGCTCGCGCTGGGCGCGGCGGAAGGTTCGGCGCTCGGCTCGACCGCGGGCTCAACCGTCGGCTCGATCGCTGCGGCTGTTTCCGTGGGGTCTGGTGGTGCTGGAGCGCTCAGTCCCTCTTGGGTGGGCGCAGCGACCTGAGGCTCGCTCTCCGCGGTCACCGGTCGGGTCATGAACCAGACCAGGGCGGCGATGCCGAGGACCGCGACGCCTCCAGCGGCAACGAGTGTGGTGCCGAGCTTCGAGCGACCGTCACGGGAGCTACTGACCGCGCTGCCGCCTAGGGTCTGGCCCACGGGAGAATACATGGGCACCCAGGGCGACTTCCCACCGTTTGCGATGGTCTCTGGCATGCCGTCGGGGATCGCCGGCGGCTCGACTGAGGTGGCGGGCGCGGCCCCAGAACTCCCGACCTCCGGCTGAGAGATGCGCACGCCCAGGTTCCCGGATGCGTAGCCGCTGCCCGTCGAGCGGTCACCGCTGCTGGGTGTCAGCGCGTGGGTCGGCGCGCTCGCCAACGCCTCCCGCAGCTCCGCGTGGGTCGAAGGCGGCGGGTAGTTGGAGCCGGGAGCGACGTTCAAGTCCGGCGTCGCGAGCTTGGAGGCCGCGATGATGCGCACCGTGGAGGCCACGATCTCGTGCATGCGGTCTTGCGCGAGCCCTTCCAAGGCGATCGCCAGGTGAGCAACCGTGGGGAAGCGCGCGTCCGCAGAGTGCTGCAGGCAGCGCGCGACGATCTCGTCGAGCTCCGGCGGGAGCTCTGGGCGCAGCTTGCTGGGGGCCTCGTATTGGCCGACCAGGATGCGAGCGTGGACGATGGCCAGCGTGTTGCCGTGAAACGGCGTCTTGCCGACCAAGAGCTCATACAGGATGATGCCAAGCGCCCAGATGTCCGCACGGTAATCAACGTCGCGCGGCGACTCGAGCTGCTCCGGCGACATGTAGAGCGGCGACCCGAGGGTGCCGCGCGTGCCCGTGAGGTCCACGGAGGCCGATGTCTCGCTGACTTCGGACACGAGCTTGGAGATGCCGAAATCGAGCACCTTGAGCTGACGCCGCCCGTCGGGGCGCTTCGCAAGGTACAGATTCGCAGGCTTCAAATCGCGGTGCACGATGCCCGTCGCGTGGGCTTCGGCGATGGCTTCGCAGGCGCTCAGCACGTAAGCGACCGCGTCCGTGACGGGGAGGTGACCACGGCGCTCCAAGAGATCGCCCAGATCTTCTCCCTGCAGAAACTCCATCACGATGAAGGGCTCGCCACCTTCCAGCGTGCCCACATCGTAGACCTGTGCGATGTGCTCGCCTCGGAGCTGAGCCGCAGCTTGGGCCTCGCGCTCGAAACGGATCTGCGCGACCTCGCCCAAGGTACCTTGGGTATCTGCACGCAGGAACTTGAGCGCCACGCGGCGATTGAGCCCGAGCTGCATCGCCTCCACGACGACGCCCATACCGCCTTCACCCAGCAGCCGCTCCACGCGGTACTTGCCGGCCAAGACGGTCCCAGGCTGAATGTCGACGCTCATCGTGCTCTAGTGAGATGGTGGTGAGAGACTCACCCTTCCGGAACCTGAATCGCGCGAAACGTTCAGCGACTCTGCGGATCCAACCTCAAGGGTACTCCGCCAATCGGCCCACGGGGAGCAGAGAACGGGAAAAACAGCCGCGGATCTCCCCACGACCGCTGACCTCGCCTGACGCCGCTTGGGCAGGGAGCTGCGGGTGAGACATCTCCACACGGGTTCAGGCAGAGGTGCGCCCAGCTGGACGTCCTCGGGGTCAGGGACATCACCGCCCCCGCTCGCAACCTGGTGTTTCGACACGAGATACCTCTGATGCGACTCCCGCACGTTCGGCTGCAGAGTTCGCAGTTACTGGTATCGCCGCGTTGCAGGTTGTCACGTATCGGCCCTTCGCCCAGCAAGGCCGTCTCTCCGCGCGATATTCGCATACCGCGCTGGACGCATAGTGCCCCGCCGCACGGAAACACGGCCCCGCTGCGCGCTCACCCGCCGGGCATTGGAAAACAGCTCGGACACACCGGCGGGGCCATACCACCGCCCTCGGCGATGCACTCGATCAACGCGACCGTCTCCGGGCTGACCAATCCGCTCTTGCCGCAGGTGTCGTAGCACTGCTCGTAGTCCGTATCGACGGGCCGCCAGGTCGCGCACTGGAACATGCAGTTCATCTGTCCGACTTCGCCGCCCCACATCATGCAGCTGCAGTCGTTCATCTTCTCGCAGGCTGCCAGCTGCGTCGCGCAGTTCATTTCCATGCACGTGTCGCAGGACGACGTGCGACCGACGACCGGAGAGCAGCCACCAGGCATGCCCCCCATGCCTCCAGGACCGCCAGCGCCAGCGCTGCCTGAAGTGCCGCCAGTGCCTGCGCTTCCACCCGCTGCGCCAGCAGTGCCCGCTACGCCACCAGTGCCCGCCGCGCCGCCGCTGCCAGCCGTCCCTCCAGCGCCCGCTGCGCCGCCGGTTCCGCCGCTGCCGGCCGCTCCTTGCACCAACACCGCTTCATCGGTGCAGGCCGCGAGCAGCATCAGCAACGCCGTGGGGATCCAAAGCCAGCTCGAGGTGCGCGCAGTCCAAGTCATGATCATCCGGTTTATCTTGGGGGGGTGAGGAACGCCAGGTGCATACCAAGCTGCAATCCACGTGCCGCAGACTGCGCGCCACTCCTGCTGCGGCTTCGCCGAGGTGGCTTGGTCCGCCTGCGCCAACTAGCGCCTCACATGCCTCGCGACGTCACGGCCCGTAAGAGGTGCTTCTGTACGATGGCAAAGAGTGCCAGCACCGGCATGCTCAAGAGCACATTGCCCGCCATCACCACATGCCAGCGCACGCCGGTACCTTGCTCGCGAAGCAGAGCAATTCCGAGCGGTAACGTGCGAACTTGATCGTCCGTCGTCATCACCAGCGGCCAGAAGTAGTCGCTGTAGTGGTAGATGAAGCTGAACATGAAGAACGCGACCAAAGTCGGCGTGATCATGCGGGGCAAGAGCCCAAACACGATGTACAGCTCGCTCGCACCATCCATGCGCGCCGCTTCCACCACGCTGTTCGGCACGTTGCCCAGGGCCTGACGGATCAAGAAGGTCCCAAACGCGCTCACACCGAACGGCAGCACCAACGCGGTCATCGTGTTGACCAAGCCCCAGTCCGCCATCAGCGCGAACACGGGAACGAAGCGCACCTGCGCTGGGATCAGCAGCGTGGCGACCACCAAGCCGAACGCCACCCCGCGACCCTTGAAGCCCAGCTTGCTGAGCGCGTAACCGGCAGGCAACGCCACGGCGATCTGCACCACGCTGATCAGCACGCTCATCAGTAACGTGTTCCAGAAGTAGCGCCCCAGCGGCAATGAGTGGAACACCTCGCGGTACGCCTCCGTGGAGAGCCCCGAAGGCAGCGGCGCGGTAGGCGCTTGCACGATCTCTGGCAGCGTCTTGAAGCTGGTGGAGACCATCCAGGCGTAGGGCAGGAGCCACACCAAGCCGATCAGCATCAACCCGTAGATCAACACCCGCTTCGGAGTCGACTCGCGCTTCATCGTGAAGACTCCTTGTCCCGCCAGCCCCAGAGCTGCAGCGCGGTCAGACCCAGGAGCAAGAAGAAGAACACCACCACCAGCGCGCTGGCGCGACCGACCCTCAGGTTCATGAAGATCTGTTCGTAGATGGCGTACACGAACACCGTGGTGCTCTTCACCGGGCCGCCCTGAGTCATCACCCGCACCACATCGAACACCTGAAACGAAGCGATCAGGCTGGTGGTGCCGACGAACGCAGACGTCGGTCGCAAGAGCGGCCAGGTCACGTTCTTGAAGCGCTCCCAGGCGCCGGCGCCGTCGAGGCTTGCGGCCTCGTACAGGCTCTCCGGGATGTCCTGCAGACCCGCAAGGTAGAGCACCATCGCGTACCCGGCAATTTTCCAGATGGTAACTCCAGCCAACGAATAGAGCGCGACTTTGGGATCCCCGAGCCAGTCGAGGGGCTTGAGCCCCAAGCCGCGCACCAGCGCGCTGAGCGCGCCGTTTTCGCTATCGAGCACCCACATCCAGAGCAGCGCCACGCTGACCCAGCTCACCACATACGCACTGAAGATCGCCGCGCGCAGAAAGCCCGCGAGGGCCCCGGAGCGGTTCAGTAAGAGCGCCAAGCCGAGACCCAGCGCCATCGCACCAACCACCACGATCAGGCTGAATATCAGCGTGGTCGCGAAGGTGCTCCAGAGATCACCCGAGGCGACGAGCGCGCTGTAGTTGTCGAAGCCGACATAGCGCGGCTCGGTCAACAAATCCCACTGGTAGAAGCTCTTGAAGAAGGCAAATCCCAGCGGATAAAAGAAGAACACCGCCAAGAGCAGTAGCGTCGGCAGCAGCATCCAGTACGGATCACCCGGGCGACGCGGACGCAGCAGGTTCATCCGGCACCTCCAGCGCCCGGGATCTCGCGCTCGGCGAGCTCGCGGGCCTGTTTCAAAGACTCAGCCGGGTCCGCGCCAGAGAGCACGATCTTCTCGAGCCTCGGCTGCACGATCTCGCGCTGGATGCGGAACAGGTGAGGGGACCAGGGCCAGGCGAAGGCGACGCTCAGTTGATCGTAGGCCACCCGGTCGTTTGGATGCTGCTTGTAGTAGCCGTCGCGCTCGAGCTGCTCGATCGCCGCGCTCGCAACCGGCATGTAACCGGTGCTCGTCGCCCACTCGATGGTCTGCTCCGGCAGCATCATCCAGCGCAAGAACTCCCAGCCGCCGCGCTTTTGCGCTTCGGGCGCCGACTTGAGCATCACGAAGAAGGTGCCGCCGCTCGGCACCGCGGCGCGCGTTTCCGCGGGGAGTGGCGCGGCGACGACGGGGAACTTCGCGTTCTCCTCCAGGTATTTCAGGAACGCGGTGCTGGTCCAGATCATCCCGACGCGCTCCGCCAGGAAGTCCTGGTTCGTCACCTCCCAGGCGCTGTAGTCGCGGCCGGGTGGCGGCTTCATGATCTTTTCTTCGCTCACCATGCGCCGCCAGAGGCGCGCCGCCTTGACGCCCGCGTCGCCACCCAGGCTCACAGTGCCGTTCGGTTCGATGATCTGCCCACCGGCTTGCCCGACCAGCGCCGCCCAGAACCACCAGTCGATGGGGCACTCGAAGCCCCAGCGCTCGGTTTGATCGCCTTTGCGAAAAGTGAAGGTCTTGGCCAGGGCGATCATCTCGTCCCAGGTCTTTGGCGGCTCGGCGTTGTGACGCTTGAGCCAGGCGCCGTTTAGATAAGCGATCGGTGTCGAACGATTGAAGGGCAGGGCGACTAGCGGGCGCTCCTCACCCCCAACCCAGGATCCGGCTTGGGCCAAGGCTTTGACGAGACCGAGATCCTTCGCGCCGGGGTAGCTGTCTAAGGTCTCGAGGACGCCTGCTTCCGCGAGGTAAGGGATCACTTCGCCGACGACGTGACTGACCGCGGGCACCGCCTTGGCGGCGGCAGCGGTACGGAGCTTCGCTAAGTTCTCGAAGTAGTCGCCCTGAAAGACGGCGTGGACCCAGTTCTCGCTCTGGCTCTGGTTGTAGCGATCGACGAGCTTCTCCAGCACCTTGCGGTTCTTGCCGCCGTAGCTGAACCAGAACGGCACGAGCTGGCGCCCTGGAGGTACGCCGCGATCCTCGCAGCCAACTAGCCCCGGAGTTGCCAGCGCTGCAGCGCCGCCGAGCCACGCGCGGCGCGAGATCTTCACGCGCTCTCCGAGCTAGAGAGCCGCTTGCCGCCCTCTCCAGCGAACCAGTGGAGCCCGGCCGGGTCGAGGGCCGCCCGCACTTCGCTGCCGACCTCCGGCGCGTCGAAGCCTTGCGTTTTCGCACGGATCCAGAGCGGCCTGTCGGTGCCTTCACCCAGGGAGAGCTCGAGGTGGGTCTCTGCACCGAGCGGCTCCCGGGTCACGACCGTGGCTTTGAAGCCAATTTCGGCCTCCCGCGGCTCACCCAGGTGCACGATCTCCGAACGGATCCCCAAGCATAGCTTTCCCGAGTGCGGCGCAGGGACCTCGAGATCGCCAAGCCGGAGCGTGCCGTCTTTAGTTTCCCCGGGGCAAAGCGCCATGGGTGGGCTCCCGAAGAAGCCCGCAACGAAATCAGTCGCCGGCGCCTCGTAGATCTCCCGCGGGGTGCCCAGCTGCTCGAGCTTGCCGGCGCGCATCACGGCGATCTGGTGCCCAAGGGTCATCGCTTCGACTTGATCGTGGGTGACGTAAACCGCCGTCGCCCCAAGCTCTCGCAAGAGCCGCCCAAGCTCCACTCTGAGCTCCGCTCGCAGCGCCGCGTCCAGATTGCTGAGCGGTTCGTCGAACAAGAAGACTTCTGGCCGACGCACGATAGCGCGGCCCATGGCTACACGCTGACGCTCACCGCCGCTCAGCTGATCTGGACGGCGATCCAAGAGGTGCTTGATGTCGAGCAACTCGGCCGCTTCGCTCACGGCCTTGTCCCGCTCCGCCGGCGGCACTTTGCGCATCTTGAGCGGGAAGGCGATGATGTCCCGCGCCCTCATGTGGGGGTAGAGCGCGAAGCCCTGAAACACCATCGCGACGTCGCGAGACTGGGGCGCGACCCCGCGCATGTCTTTCTCGCCGATCGCAATGCGTCCAGCGTCCGGCTCATCGAGCCCGGCGATCATGCGCAACGTGGTGCTCTTACCGCAGCCCGAGGGCCCCACGAGGCACAGGGTCTGGCCCGCGGGCAATTGCAGGCTGAGCTTGGCGACAGCGGGTCGATCGGCCCCGGCAAACCGGCGCTCGACGCCGTCCAGGGTCACTGATGCAGCCACGTCGCCCCCCTTGCGTCGCAAACACTTCGCGTGGTGCTATGCCGGCCCTCGATGCCACAGCGGCAGAAAAGCAAACCAGCCCGGCGCCACGCCTCTTCGAGCGATCCCTCCATGAGCGGCGCGCATCGTAGTCACAAAGGATCCCGCTTGCTAAGCCTCGCGGCGCTCTCGATCTGCGCTCTTGCGCAAATCGCCTGTGACGATTCGAAGTCGAGCGCCGGTTCATCGACATCTCCAGCCGTTTCTTCGGGTGGGGGGAGAGGTGAGCCAGGTACCAACCGAGCCACCTCGAGCAGCGGGGAGGGACTGGCCAGCGCCGCACCCAGCGCGAGTGACGTTGCCCCGGAGAGCTCCGCAGCCGCGAACACCGCGAGCAAGCCGGGCGCTTGTCCCGACGGCATGATCCGCATCCCCGGCGGCGAGTTTTGGGTCGGCTCCCGCAAAGGCAGCGGCAGCGACGAGGAGTGGCCGCGCTTCAAGACCAAGCTGCAGCCGTTCTGCCTCGACAAGACCGAAGTCACCGTCGACGCGTACGAAGCCTGCGTGAAGGACGGCAAGTGCAACCAAGCGAGCTCCAAGCATCGCTTCTGCAACCTGCGCTGGGAAGGCCGCGGCAAGCACCCGATCAACTGCGTGGACTGGCACCAGGCGGCTGCCTACTGCAAGGCGCAGGATGCACGTCTCCCCACGGAAGTGGAGTGGGAGTTCGCGGCGCGCGGCGGTGAAGAGTACCGCGCCTACTCCTGGGGCAGCGAAGATCCGGATGGCCGAACCTGCTGGAAGCACCCCGGCGGCTCCTGCGAAGTGGGCAAGTACGCGCCCGGCGCGTTTGGCCTGCTCGACATGACGGGTAACGTCTGGGAGTGGACCTCGTCGAGCTTTGGGCCGTACCCGTGGCCCGCCACGAACAATCTCTCCAAGGTCTACCGCGGCGGCAGCTGGAGCCGGCGCTTCAACAAATGGATGCGCACACCGCTCCGCAATCGCTTCCCGCCGAAGAGCCAGGGCTCACACCTCGGCATGCGCTGCGCGGTGACGCCGAGCGACGTGAGCTGCCCGGCGGGGAAGGCAGAGGACGGCAGCTGCCTGCGCGAGGTGCTGGAGCTGGACTGCCCGGCAACGGAGAAGTGGAACGGCCTGCGCTGTGCGAAAGAAGGCGCACCGCCGTGCCCCGAAGGGCGCAAGGAGAAGAAGGGCTTTGGCTGCGTGCTGGAGCACGAAGCCGACGGTCCTGCGCCTGAAGTGGCGAGCAGCCCAGTCACCCGCAATCGCACCGCGGGCTTCGACTCCGACTGCGACGCGCACTACCCGGGCAGGCCACATGCCTACCAGTACGTCGGCGGTACCCACGCCAAGCGCAACGCCGTGAGCGGCGGCGCAGGCTGCAAGAACCGTGACGTTGGAGTCGGTTGGAACTCTTGCTGCTGCCCCTGAATTGATACCCGGCGCAGTGTTTGATCCCCAAGGCAGTGTTGATCCCCAAGGCAGTGTTGATCCCCAAGGCAGTGTTTGATCCCCAAGGCAGCGTCGATCCCCAAGGCAATGACATGAAGCACTCTCAGCTCTCCGCGCTAGCGTCGAAACTCACCTGCGGTCTCATCCTGCTGGGCGCTGGTGCGTTTGCCTGCAGTGGCGCAACACCACCGCCCGCAGAGCCCACGCCGCCACCGAGCGAGACGAGCGAGGTCTCGAGTGTGACCACGACCCACCCCGCGCCAGAGACGTGGGATGCATCAACCGCGCCGACGGCGTCCGACGCGGGCGCGCCCACGGCTGACGCGGCCCCCGAAGCGGAGGCGCTCAGCGCGCCCCTGGAGCTGCCAAAGGGCAGCGTGGTGCTGCACATCGGCGACTCGTTCGCAGGGGCTCTGGGGGTACCGCTCAACGAAGAGCTGCGCTCCCGGGGCCTGGTGAGCCACCTGCGCTTCAAGACGGCTTCGTTCATCCCGAACTGGGCTGGCGGCTACGATCTCGGCGCCTACATCGCCCAGCTGAAGCCAGACTTGGTGCTGATCACCCTCGGCGCGAACGAGATGGCGATGAAAGACCCCACGCTGCGGGTCCCCTTGATCAAGAAGATCGTCAAGCGCCTGAACGGCACGCCTTGTGTATGGATCGCGACGCCGCTGTGGGGCATGGACAACGGGCTGATGGATCTCATCCGTGACAACAGCGCGCCCTGTCGCTTCATGGACACGAACAAGATCCACCCTGGGATGCCTCGCCTGAGCGACAAGATCCACCCAACCATTGCCGCACGGAAGGGCTGGGCGAAGGTAGTCGTCGAGTGGCTGCAGAACGAGCGCGAGCCCACGCCTGCTCAGGTGTGGCACCTGAAGGGCACACCGGTCGGCGCCGAGCCGGAGCCTGGCGCGGCGAAGTAGGCTCAGCTCAACAGAAACTGGAACCTGTCCGCCGCGCGGTTCGGCGCGATTTCAAGGATCTCCGTGCTGACGACGCCGTGCTCGACGAAGGGATCCGCCGCGAGGCGCAGCTCGAGCGCTTCACGGCTCTCGCCGTGAACTACGATCGCGCCGCCGAGCTTGGGCTGCAGCGTACCGATCAGCTGAAAGGCGCCGTCAGCGAGTCCCTGGTGGATCCAGGCGTTGTGGGCGGCCATGTGGGAAGCAGCAGCTTCCCGCTTCGCGAACTTCAGAAGGACGATGAACATGCCCCGATGCTTGGGGCGTCACGCTCGCTCTGCAAATGTCCGAGACGCTCAAGAAGTTGTCCGCGCGTCTCGATCCGCGGGGGAACGCATCAGTCTTTGAGCTTGAGGTGGATCTCCGTTTCGAGTTGGTCCGGTGGTGTGTCCTGGGCGCTGTTGAGATAGGTCTCGAACAACGGCACCTCACCTGGCTCCTGACCGGAGCTTGGCAACCAGACGGAGAACAGCTCGTCGTAAGCCTCCGAGAGCCCACTATACGGGCCCTTGTGGAGCATCACGGCGTAGCGCCCACCCGGCAAGTTCAGCTCCTCGAGCGGTGCTTCGACGGGAAATTCGGCGTTTACGATCACTCCGCAGTGGCTGCGGAGCTCCGGGCTCTGCACCGCGTGCGGGTCGTCATGGAACACGCAGGCCATGCCCTGGTTCTGATCCATCAGGTTCCGCGCGGCAAGTGTCCCGAACAGCTGATTGATGGCCAGCGTCAGCTCTTGATAGGGCCCGCGGTGTAGAATGCCAGCCAGGCGGCGGGCGGGTTCAGTGCGGATTTCAACGGGTCTGGTCATGTGTTTCTCTCCTTGACGTAGGTTCAATAGTTGAGGTCGGTGTGTGCCGCGCTCGCGATAAGCACCGGGTGGCAACCCGTACATCTCACCGAAAACGCGGGTGAAGCTCGCGACGTTGGGGTAGCCGACGGCTTGCGCGATCTCTGCGATCGGCAGGGTGCCGAAGGTGAGCCAGGTGGCTGCGCGTTCCATGCGCACGCGGCGCACCATATGAGCCAGCGTTTCCCCGGTGATCCCGCGAAACACGCGGTGAAAGTGGTAGGGGCTCAGCGCGGCTACGCGAGCCAGGCGATCGAGATTCAGGTCCTCAGCGGGGTGATCGTGCACCTGGTCGATCACCCGCATCAGCCGCCGTTCGAAGTCCGTCGTCATGAGGTGCGAGCACTGTGGCACGCAGCGGCTTTGCAAGTCTTGCTGAGTTGAGGTCTTCGACGGATGGGTGAGCAGCTCGAGCACGCGTCTGAGCTGTTCGTGGCGAGGAGCCCTGGCGGAAACGTGAATCAGCCGCGGCAGCCGCCCGATCAGGGGGTGAGGGGAGCGCTGCAGGCGCTGCCCCGCTGAACTGAATGCACCGCGACCTCTGCCAAAGGGTCGATGGAGAGGCCCCACGGCCGCACCAACGTTGCGTGACTGAGGCGCGTCTCAGCGAGCCAAGTCGCCATCACGATGCCAGCGAGCAGAGCCATCTCAGCCTTATGCTTCGACTTTCGCTCGTGTCCACCACGGACCAGCGAACAACAGCACGCAGCACGCGGTGCGCACCATCCAGTCGACGGTGCTGGCACCCCACACACCGAAGGTGCCCCAGCCGAGTTCGATGCCGAGCCAGATCACCAGCGGCAGGCGCACACCGATGATACCGAGGATGGTCACACCCACCGGCAAGCGCGTCGCCCCAGCACCTCGCAAGGCGTCGGAAAGCACTGCGGCGTACGCCATGAAGGGCTGAGAAAGGGCCAGCAGCGGCGCCGCCTTGAGGCCCTCCTCGATGAGACCGGCGGCGCTACCTTCCGCCGGGGTAAACAGCTCAAGGGTTAGCGGCGCGGAGAGCCAGATCAAGAGGCCAAATGCGCTCAAAAAGCCAGCGGCTAGCATTGCCCCAAGGAAACCCGCGCGGCGCGCCCGCGGGATGTCACCGCGCCCCATGGACTGACCCACCAGCGCCGCCGTCGCGACTCCAAAGCCCTGGGCCGAGAGGAAGCACACCGACTCGAGGGTCACCAGGGCCTGATTGCTGGCCATCACCAGCGGCCCTAGGCGAGTGATCACGCTGACATACGCCAGAAACCCCAGATGAAAGATCACGCGCTCGACCACCACCGGCACCGACAGCCGCACGATTTCGCGCCGTGCGATGGTGTCCGTCTCCTCGGGGATCTTCCAGAACCCAGCGGCGCTCACCGGGCATTCAGCCTTGAGCAAGCTCCTCAAGATCAAGAGCGCCTGCACACTGAACGCAACGCTCGAGGCGATCGCCGCACCGCGCACGCCGAGGCTCGGCACACCGAGGGGCGCGTAACCAAAGATCAGCAGCTGGTTCAGTCCCACGTTGAGCACGTTGCTGACGACCGCGGCGCGCAGCGGCGTCTTGGTGTCGCCGCTCGCTCCAAGCACCATCGACGCGCCCGTCGCGATAAAGAGCCCGGGAAAGCCCAGCAGCGCCACCCGCAGGTAGCTCACGGAAAGCCCTTGAATCGTTGGCGAAGCAGGGCCGATCAGCGCCGCGATCTGCGGCGTGAGGAGCCAACCAACGACTGCCACACTCACCCCCGCAAACCCCGCCAAACGCACCACGCTGCGGCTCGCTGCCTGAGCCCGCGCAAAGCGTTCGGCACCGATATTGCGCGCGACGACGCTCACGCCGCCCACGCAGAGCGCCATGAACACGCTGAACAGCGACCACACCACCGGTCCCTGCACCTGCATGCTGGCGAGGGCGTCCCGTGAGTAACGCCCAAGCATCACGCGATCCGCGAGGAACACGAGGGTCTCCAGCAAGCTGGTCGAAGCCGCTGGGATCGCCAACGCGAGCAGCTGCTTGCCAAGGCTCGCCGAAGTCGCCGTGCTCGAAGGAGCCAGTTCGTTTGGGGGAGAGGAAGCCACGGGAGTCGCCGCCCGTCGCCATAGCTCAACCCACAGGCAGCTGGCGAGGGTAGACTCCGCGCGTGGACCAAGCGGAGCGCAGCTGGACGTTGGGCGAGATGCTGCTCTTCAGTTTCGTAGCGGTTCTGATCTTGGTGCTGCTCTTCATTCCGCTGTTCGTCGCGCCGCGGTTCGAAGGCATGTACCTGGATTTTGGCGGCGGCGCCCCAGCGACTTCCCGATACTTCTCGCTACGGTTTGCCACTTCCTGGTGGGGCCCCTTTGGAGCCGCGCTGGTTTGCGCTGGCTGCCTGCTCGTGGGTGCACTTGGACGGGGCGCAAGCCGCAGCGTGAGCTATGCCCTGGGCGCGTTGCTCGGCCTGTTCGCAATTGGATTCTGCATGTACGGCTTCTACGTGCCGATCTTCGACCTCACCGACAACCTCTAGCGTGAGAAGTCAAAGCGGAGAAGATTGTTCGGAGCTGCAGCAGCACGAACCAGCGATTCCTCATGGAAACAGCCACTGGGTACGCCTCAAAGTTCCGCTCGGCAGCGCACTGGCGCAGGCACATACGGAGTCAACCGCGCGGGCCTGCGGGCGCCCGCCAGGTCAGTGTTCGGAACACTGGATTCCACGTCCCCCACGGGCCGGCGGGGGCCACGTCAGGGCACCGCAGGTACATACTTTATGAACCGCGCGGGCCTGCGGGCGCCCGCGCGAGAAGATGTCAGTGACCCCAACGAGATTCGAACTCGTGTTACCGGCGTGAGAGGCCAGTGTCCTAACCGCTAGACGATGGGGCCGGTTTGCTCCGTCAAGGGAGCGCATATCCAATCAAGCTAGTGTCTGATTGAGACCTTCGAAACCTGGCAGGAAACGGTGTCGAAGGCAGCCACGTTTCACCTCGTTCGAGGGAAAACTGGCTGGGGGACTAGGATTCGAACCTAGATAACAAGTACCAGAAACTTGCGTCCTGCCGTTAGACGATCCCCCAAGAAGAAGCGCCACGACCTGCTCTCGCAGGCAGTGGAAGGAAGCATCGCGGACGCTAGCTTGAGTAGACTAAGAAAGAGCAGCCAGGAGTGCCGAAGCCCTCCGTGACGGGGAGCGCTTGCTACCCTCAATCGGAGACCAAATCAAGGCCGCGACACACTTTTTTTCCGCATGGGCCCTCGCGGGGTTGACCTGGCCGAACCAAGACATACTCTCCGCGCGCGCAAGTCGGCGGCGTGCGTTCACGCAGTAGATCGCTGGTTTGGGCCCTGCGGGCGACCTTTTCGGGACCGCCCGCACATTGAATGACCTGTCCGCGCTCGCAGAAGCGGCGCAAGAGCAACCTCGGGTCGGGCGCTGCCCGGCAACCAACAGAAAGATCAAAGGACCCATGGGAAGCAAGCAGATCCTGTTCCGCGCGCAGGCGCGCCGCGAAGTGCTCGCTGGCGTCGACGCGCTGGCCAACGCCGTGAAGGTGACCCTCGGACCGCGTGGACGGAACGTCGCGTTGGAGAAGAGCTGGGGCGCCCCGCACATCACGAAGGATGGCGTGAGCGTAGCCAAGGAGATCGAGCTGGACGCCAAGTTCCAGAACCTCGGCGCACAGCTGGTGCGCGAGGTCGCGTCTCGCACGAATGACAACACTGGGGACGGCACCACCACGGCGACCGTGTTGGCTCAGTCGATCTTCCAGCAGGGCCTCAAGTACCTCGAGGCCGGCGCCAGCGCGATGGATCTGAAGCGCGGCATCGACGCGGGCGTCACCGCCATGGTCGAGCACATCAAGGGTCAGTCCAAGAAGGCGAAGGGTACGGAAGAGGTCGCCCACATCGCGACGGTCAGCGCCAACGGCGACGAGACCGTGGGCAAGATGCTCGCCGAGGCCTTCGACAAGGTCAGCAAGAACGGCGTGGTCACCGTCGAAGAGGCCAAGGGCCTCGAGACCGAGATCGACGTCGTGGAAGGCATGCAGTTCGACCGCGGCTACCTCTCGCCGTACTTCGTGACGAACCAGCAGCACCTGACCTGCGAGTACGATGACTGCTACATCCTCGTGCACGAGAAGAAGCTGACGAGCCTGGCGGACTTGGTCCATGTGGCCGAAGCGGTGAAGGACGCTGGTGCGTCGCTGCTGATCATCGCCGAGGACGTCGAGGGCGAAGCGCTCGCGACCCTGGTGGTGAACAAGCTGCGTGGCGTGCTGCGCATCGTCGCCGTGAAGGCCCCCGGCTTCGGCGATCGCCGCAAGGAGATGCTGAAAGACATCGCGGTGCTGACCGGCGGAACCGCGTTCATGGAGGACCTCGGCCGCACGCTGGAAGGCGTGACGCTGAAGGATCTGGGCCGCGCCAAGCGCGTCGAGATCTCCAAGGACGAGACCACCATCGTGGGTGGCGCTGGCAAGAAGGCGGACATCAACGGCCGCATCGCGCTGCTTCAGCGCCAGATCGAGGAGACCTCCAGCGACTACGACCGTGAGAAGCTGCAAGAGCGCCTCGCAAAGCTGGCTGGCGGCGTGGCGGTGCTCAAGGTGGGCGCCCCGACCGAGCCCGAGATGAAGGAGCGTAAGGATCGCGTGGAGGACGCGCTCGCCGCGACCCGCGCGGCCCTGGAAGAGGGCTACGTCGCTGGCGGGGGCGTCGCGTTGTTGCGCGCCACCGAGGCGTTGAAGAGCCTCAAGCTTGCAGGCGACCAAGAGCTCGGCCTGCGCCTGCTGGAGCGCGCCGCGAGTGCACCCCTGCGGCAAATCGCTCACAACGCTGGCGTCGAGTCCGAGGTGGTGTTGGCGAAGGTCGCGGCCGGGAAGGGTGGCTTCGGCTACAACGCCCGCACCGAGTCCTACGAGGACCTCACCAAGAGCGGCATCATCGACCCCACGAAGGTCGTGCGTAGCGCCCTGGAGAACGCGGCAAGCGTCGCCGGACTGCTGCTCACCACCGAGGCGTTGGTGGTCGACAAGCCCGCGCCCGCCGCACCCGGCGGTGGCGGCATGGATCCCATGGGCGGCATGGGTGGAATGGGCGGCATGGGTGGAATGGGCGGCATGGGTGGAATGGGCGGCATGGGCGGATTCCCCATGGATTGACCTGCGTTTCACCTCGTGAACACGCTGCGGGCGGCGCCGAGAGGTGCCGCCCGTTGGCGTTTGTGACTGCCAGCTCCGGCTAACGTGGATTCGCAATCTGTGGGTTTCCGGGGCGACCGCGTGCAAACTAGCAGCGTCCCGCGAGACTTCATCCGCGCGGAAACCATCGAAGCGAAGGGCAGGGCGATGGCGGACTCAAACATCAAGTGGCACGCCGCGAGTGTCAGCCGGGAATTGCGCAGTAGCCTGCATCGCAACCAGGGGGCGGCGGTTTGGCTCACGGGGTTGTCCGCGTCGGGAAAGAGCACGCTGGCGAGGGCCCTGGAGCGCCGCCTTGTAGAGCGCGGCATCTTCGCGTACGTGCTCGACGGCGACAATCTCCGGCATGGTCTGAACAGCGACCTCGGCTTCTCCCCAGAGGATCGCCGCGAGAACATCCGGCGAGTTGGAGAGGTCACGGCACTGTTCGTGGACGCGGGCGCCATCGTGATCAGCGCCTTCATCTCGCCATATCGGGGGGACCGAGACCGCGCTCGGGAGCTGATGCGACCTGGTGAGTTCCTGGAGGTCCACGTGGATGCGCCCGTCGACGTCTGTGAGGCGCGAGATCCAAAAGGACTCTACGCCAAGGCGCGCGCTGGAAAGCTCAGCGACTTCACCGGGATCTCCGCTCCGTACGAGGCGCCGCTCCATCCAGAGCTGGCGTTGCGTACCGACCAGCTGAGTGTGGAGCAGAGCGTGGCTGCACTCGAGGCACTCTTGGGCGAGCGCCAGCTGCTGGTTTCGGTGAGCGACGACTGAGGCGCCGCGTGTCCCGCATAAGACCGTGGGCCGACGGGAAACCACCGTTTTCCCCGCAAAACCCGCAGCCGTTAGTTAACATAATCTATCTTATGCGAAGTTGCGTGTGGGTTTGGGGGTGAGGTGCCCCTGACAGCTAGACCGCCTCATCAAGCGTCGGCCACTACACGTCGAACTTCGTCCAGTCACTCAGCACACATCATCGAACTCAAGCCGGTCCAGCCAGCCCACTCAACCCAAGCTCCGTGGAGAACCCGAAGTGGCAGCGCACAGCCACAGTGCCACGGTTGCTGACTGGACCGACCGACGAGTCGTCACGCAACAACCGTCGGTCCGCGCGCGAGGTTCGCGCCGAGAATCCCGGCGTCACTCGCCATATCCCTGAGATGAACTCAGGTCGTCGAGGCCACGGCCAATCAATCGCCGGCGCACGCCCTTGCTTTTACGATTTTACGATTTTGAGAAAAGCGGCGCTCTGATGGTCAGCGTTTACGAATTTGCGATTTGTGATGCATGCGACGACGGTTACGATTTGACGATTTAGGATTTTCGGAATCAGCGATTGCGATTTTACGATTCGAGCTTGCCCATTCGTCGTTGACGATTTTACGATTCAACCATGAGCGACTTGCGCCCTCTCCTGCTCGATCTCGCGCGGAAACACGGCTCTATTAACTGCACGGAAATTAGCGAAAAGACCAACTACACCCGGCAGGCTGTGCACCGTCACCTACGGGCGTTGGTAGAAAGTGGCGAGCTCGCCGTCACGGGTCGCGCCCGAGCGACGCGCTACTACTTACCGAAGTCGCCCCCCGGGGCTTTCCGCGTCGATCTGGCGGACCCCGATGTGGCAGGAACCTGGAGCGCGGTGCGTGATCTGCTGATCCCTGAGGAAGCAACCCAGGCGGCAGAAGAGCTCACGCGCGCCTGCTTTGTAGAGCTCCTGAGCAATGCTGAATCCCACGCCGCCGCGGCCTCCGCCGAGCTGCGCTGCCGCTCTCACCCCAACCTGATCCGCTTCGAGATTCGCGATACTGGCCTGGGGCTGTTTACGCGGATCCGCGAGCGCTTGAAGCTGCCGAGCGACTTGGACGCGCTGTTCGCGCTCTCCAAGGGCCCGCTCACGACTCAACCAGCGGCCCATTTCGGTCGCGGGCTGTTCCTGGTGGCTGCAGCGTGTCAGCGCTTCGAGTTGGTCGCGAACGGCCTGTGCTGGGTGCAAGACAACCGCCGCGGAGATCAGCTCTTGAGTGAGGCGCCTGGCAGCGTCGGTACGACGGCGCGCTGCGAGCTAGATCCACTTACTGAAGCGGAGTGGCGGGATCTTCAGCGTTCCACACTGCCAGGCAGTAGCCCACTCAGCGCGACCGGCCATGTGAAGCTGTTTGAGCACGGCGCGCGGTTCGTCTCGCGTGCGGAAGCACAGGCGCTGCTGCGCGGCATGGAGACGTTGCGAGACGTACGCCTCGACTTCAAGGGCGTCGATGGCGTCGGACTTGGATTCGCCCAGGAGATTTTTAGCGTTTGGCAGAGAGCGCATCCAGAGGTGCGTTTACAGGTGCTCAACGCGAATGCTGTAGTGCGCCGGGTGCTGTCTCAGGCAGGCGCCACCTTCGAGTAACTATGAGCTTCCCCCCGGATGCACGGCGCACCCATCTCGTGGGGTGGCTGCGGCGCCTCGGCGCAAGCGCGGACTACCTGCTCGTGGTTGCGGCGGCGCTCTACCTTTGGTGGTTCAGCCAGTGGCGCGTGACCGACGATGATGAAGGCGTCTACCTGCTCGCGGCACAGCGCGTGATGCACGGCGAGCTGCCCTATGTTCACTTTGCGTTTCCCCAGCTACCTGGGACCCCGTACCTGTATGGCGCCGCTCAAGCGGTCCTCGGTAGCAGCATGAGCGCCGGCCGAGTGCTGCCCTGGCTGATGGCTTCGCTCACGCTAGGTGTCGTCTTCCACGTTGCCCGCAAGCACGCGGGACGACTCGCCGCAGTCGCCGCGCTGCTGCTTCTGGTTGCCAATCCACTTTGCCCGCTCTGGCTCACGCCTGCCAAATCGCTCGCTCCGGCGCTGTTCTTCGCGATGGCAGCGAGCGCGGTCACGCTGCACGCCAAGTCGACCGCACGCCTCGCGGCAGGCGGCGCGCTGCTCGGCGCGTGCATCTTGTGTCGCGCAACGTTCCTTCCGCTAGCCCTGCCCCTCGCTTGGTTCGCGGCAAACGCCGACATTGCTTCGAGCAGTCGGTTGCGAAGCGCTGCGCGCTTTGGGAGCGGCCTTGCCTTCGGCTGTTCTCCCGCATTGCTGCTCGCTGTGCTCTCACCGAGCAGGTTTTGGTTCGACAACGTGACCTTCCACGGCTTGTACCCAGGCGGTGAGCGTAGCTGGTACTACGCGCGCTCTGCGCTGTCGGAGCTCTTCGGTCTGGGCACCATCGGCAGTCCCTTCTCGACTCAGAACTCCTTGCTCGCCGCGCTCGTGGTGGGCTGCGTGATTGGCTACTCCAACCTGCCAGGCGTGGCGCGGCGCTACCTTGCGCTTGGCGGCGTCACGGCACTCACCGCGTTCATCCCCGTCAAGCCGCACGCTCAATACTTCGTACTCGTCTTGCCGTTTCTCGCTGTCGCTTGCGCGATCGCCCTCAGCCGGTCGAGCAAGCCGCTGCTTGTCGGGGCGACCCTACTCTGTATCCCTGCGGCAATATCATTCTGCATGAGCTACGCCGCGCTCGACTCGCCCCGTCGCCCAGCCAAAGAGGACGAAGTGGCTAAGGCGATAGACGCGCTCGCCGCTGGCGCGAGCGTCTCGAGCTCACAGCCAAGCTATCTCGTGGCATCCCGGAGCCCGCGGGTGCGGGCCGCCGACTCCCCCTTCACCCGCATCGTCGGTTCGCGCGTCTCTGCTGAAGAACGCGAGCGCTACAAGCTGCTCACCGACGCTGAACTCTTGAGTGCCGCAGAAGGTGAAGCGCCGCCCGAAGTGTTCGCTTCAGGCAGCCTCACGTCGCCGCTGGTCTACTACGGCCTACGCGTGGATGGCTGGAAGCACACCAAGACGGTGAACGGCGTCCTGCTTTGGACGCGCCGTTCAGCGGCCCGGAGCACTGACGTGCAGCGCTAGGAACTTCCCCTCGTTGGTCAGCACAAACGCACGGTTACCGTGCGCGGCAGGAGCCATCGAGAGTCCCATGCCCGTGTGGATCCCATCGATGACGCCCCCATTCAAAGGCGAAACCAGGTAGAGCCCGCGCTGAGACGTCGAGAACAGCAGCGCACCGGCAATCGGCACCGGGCGCGAAACACCGCCGTCCGGCAAATCTCGATGCCACACCGTTTCGCCGGTCGCGGGCTCGAGCGCCCACAGACCACTGGTTCCGGTCGAAGCGATCAGCAGATCGCGCGCCTCGATGGCTGGGCCGCCTTGAGGATCCGGGTGCCCCGGCTCTTGCCAGTGCATGAGATCCGTAACGCCAGCAATCGCCGGGTTGGACCACAGCTGGTTGCCCGTCTCGGCGTCTAGCGCGTACACGCCGCCTTCGTAGCTTCCGACCCCAATCGCCGGACCGTCGGGCAGCACCAGCGCCTCCGGCGTGGTGTCCACGTCGAGGTACTGGGGTACGTCTCCAAGCAGCTGCTCGGCCTCCGCCGAGAGGTCGACGGGCTGCCAGCGCTCCTCGCCCGTCTTCGCGTCATACGCGATGACGTTGCCGTCGCTGTACGCGAGATACGCCAGGCCTTGCCACACGAGCACTCCGGAGTGCCCCGCCACTTCCATCCCGAGTGCGGGCGCGCGGTGCTGTCCCCAGCGCACCTTGCCTGAGCTCGGCTCGATGGCGAGTAACGTGTCGTTGGCGTTCACGACGTACAGCAAGCCGTTGTAGAGCACCGGCCGCTTGTTGATCTCGGCGTTCGACATGAAGCGCCACAGGAGCTTCCCGTCACGCGCCCGAACGCGGTACAGCGCGCCGTCGTTGCTGCCGAAGTAGACGACATCTTCCTCTGGATCGTAGAGCGGCTCGCACTGCACAGGCCCCAGCGTCTCGAAGCGCCAGAGCGTGTCGCCGTTCACGGCGTTCAGTGCGTAGAGCCCGTGATCGCTCGAGCCGACGAACACCCGTCGCCCCGCAACGTCGATCTCCGGCTGACCCCGTTCGTACGGCTCGCCCACCTTGCGGCTCTCCGCCAGCAGCGTGCGCCGGTACTCCACTTCGATCGCCCAGCTTGGGCGATGGGCCCAGTTGGGCACTTCGGGGTTGGCGCCGGTTCGCACCGCCTCGCACGCCGGAAGGCCGACGCTGAAGAGCAGTGCGGCGACGAGCCCGAGGCGCTTCACTCGCCTCCGCTAGGAGCGGGAGCGGGAGCGGGTGTACCGCTCGGAGCTGGCTTGAGCGGCTTGCCGTCAGGACCGATGCCAAGCTTCTTCAGGATGTCTCCTGCTGGGCCCTGCAGGTTCTTCAGGCGCTCCTCCATCTCTTGAAGCTTCTTCAGCTGCTCTTCCGGGCTCTCGACGATCTTCTTCTGCGCCTCTTCGGCCGCCTGGGGGTCGAGAGCCGCAAGCATCTGCAAGCTCATGCCGTAGACGTAGCCCTGGCGGGCGAACTTGTCGTCGCGCAGCTTCTCGTTCACCTCGAGCAGCAGCTTCTTGGCGCCTTCCTTGTCCCCCGCTTCAAGCGCCAGACGAGCCTGGTGGTACTGACCGAGGGGCTTGTAGCCTTCGATGCCTTCGAGCTTCTTGTACAGCTCGAGAGCGGCCTTCTTGTCGCCCTTGGCTTCAACCGAGAGCGCCGCGCCTTCCGTCGCGCGAGCCTGCACGTCGAGGTCCACGCCGGAGAGCGCCGAGCCGAGCACGCTCTCGTACTCCGCCTTTGCGTCCTCGTATTTGGCTTGGTCAAAGAGCACGCCAGCCAGGCCGAGGTGGGCGAGCGCTTGCCCGGCGGGTTCCGCCGCGTCCTTCAGTGCCTCGCGATAGGCTTCTTCAGCGGCTTTCAAGCGCGCCTGATGGTCTTTGAAGGTTTGCACGCCCATCTCTTCAGGCAGCTGCTGCTGGTCTTCGGTGGAGCCATTTTCCGCGCGGATACCCTTCATCAGGGCATCCGTCGCCTTGGCTTCCTCTTGCTTGTGGACGTAGCTGTAGACGTACCAACCGACGGTGCCAACGAGGCCCACGATGATGACCCACTGCAGCACCTTGAAGTTGTTCTTGATGAAGCGACCGGCTTTGGCGCTCGAGCGCGCCAACACGTCGTCGACCATCTCACCGGCGTCGAGGCCCACGGCCTGCGCGGCTTCTTGACGGCGACGCTGACGGCGCTTGGCGGCGGCCTTCGCTCGCAACCGCTTGTTGCGGTCGCGGATCTTGCGAATGTCCTCTTCCTCTTCTTCGGAGTCTTCTTCGCCGTCGTCCGAGGTTTCCTCCGCCTCCTCCTCGTCGGACTCGGCGTCGTCCTCCGATTCGTCGTCGGCTTCGTCTTCCGAGTCTGCGTCCTCGGTGTCCTCTTCTTCCGCCTCGACCTCGGCGCGCTTCTTCGCCTTCGAGCTCTTCAGCTCTTGTTCTTCACGGGCGCGGCGCTGAGCGCGGCGGGACGACTTCTTCTTCTGCTCTGCCACCGGCGCCCGTATAGCATCATCGGGGCCTCTGGGAAGCCTCTCAGCGTTCCCTCTCCCCCACCCCCGCCTATTCTTCTTTTTGACCAGGTTTCCAGGGCTTGGGGGGCGGAGGCGGCAGCTCGTCGCTGAGCGGGACCAGCGCCAGGCCAAGCAGGCTGACCCCGCGCTCCGCAAACACGACGACGTTCACGGGCTTGCCCGGTTTGGCCCCGACGGCGTCGCCGAGCTGAGACCAGACCTCCACGGGAGCAGTGCTCGCAGGGACCTCGAGCACCGTCGCCTGGTCGTAGTTGATCCGCGGCAGGTCCTTCGGGCTGCGCGGCACGCCGTGACGGTCGTACTTGAGCACTACCTGTTCGGGCCCGATATACACTTTACCTCCCGCCTCGCTCTGTGCCCGAACGAGCGCCCGGACGCCCTTGCCGTTGCCACCTTTGGGCACGACCAGGAGCAGCTGAACCCCGAGCCCAGCCTGCTTCTCGAGCTTCGCGAGGTGTCGACCATCGGGGCCACCCAGGCGGTCCAAGATCTTCGCTTCGCGGGCAAACCCGACGCCACCAGCCAAGGGATCTGGTACCCCGAGGAAATGCTTGAGGGGCTCGACCAGTTCCGCGGTCGCTCCAAGCTCCACCAAAGACTCGGTGAGCGCCACCCGCGCGCTCTGATAGCGCTCCTTGGAGAGCGCCTTTGCGAGGGGCACGCGCGCCACGTCTTCGCCGATCTGTGCCAGCGCGCGCGCGATGTAGGGGCGCAGGCGCACGTCGTCCAGGGATTGCACGAAGGGCCAGACGGCGTCCTCCGAGCGCAAGTGGCCTAGAGCCGCCAAGATTTGCTGAGAACGCGTAAAATCACGCGCTTCTTCGTCTTTCCACCAGGCAATCAAGATCGCTTCGCCCCGTTTGTCTCCGGACTCTGCCAGCGCCAAAGCGGCCAAGCGACGCCACTCGGAGTCGTCCCCTTTGACCAGCTCGAAGGTCAGTGGAGCGCCACGCCCGAGACGCGTCAAGGCCAGCGCGGACCAACGCTTGACCCTCTCGTCTTCATCCCTGCGCACGGCTAGCTCGAGGCTGCTTGCGCTCTCCGCTCGACCGAGTTCGAACAGGATTTCAGCTGCCTTTCGCCGGATCTCCACGTCCGCGTCGTCGAGCAGCGCCGCGATCTCCGGCGCCGCGTCGCCGTCTCCGCTCATTCCGCGCAGAATTGCTGCGGGCCAACCCTTGCCTTCAGCTCGCCGTCCGCTCTGTTCGAAGCGCCCGTGGCTTGCCCCCAGCTGCTTAAGGCGCTTTTGCAACGCCTCTCGCCGAGTTGGGTCGTCCACCGGGCGCTTCTCTTGGGGGTCGCCATTCAGGTCGAACAGCTGGCACGCCCCAAGGCGGCGCTCGCAAATCAACCGCTGACTACCTTCGGCAAGCAAGCTCTGGGCGTCCGTCTCCACGAGCGCGAAGCCGCCTGCGGGTCGCGAATCCTTCGCCGGCGCCTTGCGCGCCGCAGCGATCACTGGGCTTAGATCACGCCCGCGCACCCGCGGTGGGATCGGCACGTCCAGTGCCCCAAGCACTGTCGGCAGGAGGTCGATTGTCTGCACCACTTCATTCACTCGGGTGCTGGTTTTTGGGGGGGAGGCTGCCGTTTCACTCCCGCGCTGCTCCGGGATCGAGACCACGAGCGGCACCCTCACCTGCTCCTCGTAGACGCTGCTGCCGTGGTAGCGACCGCCGTGGTCGCCGAACTCTTCACCGTGATCGGAGGTGACGATCACGATGCTGCCGGGGCGACGCTTGCGCATCGCTTCAACCAGCTGCCCGACGGTGCGATCCGCCGCAGCGATCTCCGAGTCATAGCGATCGATATCGCGATCACCAAAGCCCAGCCCAGGGTGCGCCTCGTAGGGCTCGTGAGGGCCAAACAAGTGCACCCAAACGAACAGTCGCTGATCTTCCTGCTGACCATCGAGGTAGCTCGTGACCTGCTTGACGCGCCCCTCTCCCTCCAAGAACTCTTGCTTCGCGTATTCGAAACCGAGC
This sequence comes from Polyangiaceae bacterium, assembly GCA_020633205.1. Lineage (NCBI taxonomy): Bacteria > Pseudomonadati > Myxococcota > Polyangiales > Polyangiaceae > Polyangiaceae bacterium. The sequence continues at coordinate 763,780 of JACKEB010000012.1, read as the reverse complement.
TGCGACTGCATGAAAGGCTGGAAGCGATCACCGTCGATGAAGAACACCGCGGGGGGATAGAATGCTGCCGTACGGAAACCGTAGGTACGCAGGATCCCAGCCCAGGTGTCGGAGTCAGCGCCAGCGCCCTGAAGCAAGAGCGGGCGCATGTACTTGCCCGTCATCAAGCTCGTCACGGAGTACGACGTGTGGGGAGTTGGGCAATAGGCCCAGTTGAAGACGACGCCCCTGTGGTCGCGATCTCCAGTCGCGAGCGCGTCGATGTGTTGGGTCGTTGTGCGCTCGTAGCCGTACGCGCCGACGTGATCGGCGCGCAGCGCGTCGATGCTGATCAGGAGCACGTCGTGACCGCGCCAGTCGAGGCTTGAAGCGCCACGCGCCTCACGGCTCAGGCCTTCGCTCTTCAGCTGACGCCAGCAATCGGCACCGTCGCAGTCCGCGCTGATGGGCGGCGGCGGAGCCAGGCGGCCGGCGACCAGCACCGCCTGCCCAAGCAGTGGCGCACGGTCGAGCAGCACCATGCGATAGTTGTCGAACGTCGACAGGCGCTGGGCCGAGAGCGTTGCCAGGGCGAGGCTCATCACCCAAACGCCGAAATAGCCCAGAAGTCGGTACTTTCTTGGAGTCGCAGAAGCGCTTTCAGCCCGGCTCGCCACCGCGGTTGCAGCGGCGAGAAGCAGCGCGGTGATCGCCAGGCTAGCGTGAAAACCTGGGTACAGGCGCACCAGGACGCTCGCGTTGACCACCTCGCATGCGACAACCACCAGCCAACCGAGGCCGCGCAAAACCCAAGGGCGCGTGCGCGCGAGGCGTGCCGCGCGGGCCGCAATCCACAGCACCGCGAGCCCGCCGACGAGCCCAACCACGGCCGCGAAGCCGAAGCGTTTGACCGGCTCAGCCAGGTGTCGGCCACCGCCCACGGACCACGCCGCCGCGGTTGCACCTAGTCCGATCAGCGACGCGAAGAGGCGGCGAGCGGCCAGCGAATCCCGCCTCAGCAGACTGCCCAGACCCGCGCCCGCGACCCCGCAAGCCCCCGCCAGACCCAGCGCCGTTGGCGCCAGCCACAGAGAACCAAACTGGATCTCCCACACGCTGGCGAAGCGCCGCTGACCGAGCAGCGTGACGGCACAGAGTTCGAGCGCGAGCACCAGCCACGCGGCGCCGATCCCAGTGGCGGTGACATCTAAAACCGCGAGGAAACGCGCCCCACGCGGGCTCCGCGCGGGGCGCGGCCGCGGCGCCGCGCTCGCTGGTCTTTGGTTCGCCATGGTTGGGCGTCAATCAGCCACGAAACGGCGCTAAACGAACTCGACGTCCACGACCTCGAAAACCCGTTGGCCAGCCGGCATCGTCACACGAACTTCGTCCCCGGTCTCCTTGCCAATCAGCGCGCGGGCGAGGGGCGCCGAGATGCTGATGGTGCCCTCATCGATGTCCGCCTCGTCTGCGCCGACGATCTGATACTTGAGCTCCTCGCCTGTATCGATATTCGACAGCGTGACGGTCGCGCCAAACTTGATGCGATCACCGCTGAGCTTGGTGGGATCGATGATCTCCGACAGCGCCAGCTTGGCCTCGATGTCCTTGAGCCGGGCTTCGACCATCCCTTGGCGCTCTTTCGCCGCGTGATATTCGGCGTTCTCCTTGAGATCCCCGTGCTCACGAGCGGTCTCGATGTCGCGGGAGATCTTGGGGCGCTCTTCCTTGAGGCGCTGCAGCTCCTCCTTGAGCTTCTTTGCACCCTGGGGCGTCATTGGAAACGATTCAGCCATAACCCCGCCACTTCTACCCGCAGTCCCCCGCTTGGGCAAACCCCGCTATCGCTTCCGTCCCACGCGCCGCGCTCGTACTTGCTCTCCCTGCCCCGAAACGCTAATCCCCCGGCGCAGATGCGTAGCCTTTCAGACCTCGAGCAACCGGCCAAAGCCACCAGCAAAGTGTGGCGGTCCGGCCGCCGCCCGCTCCTCCGCGCTGTGAGCGTGGCGTTGGTGGCGGGTTCGGCGCTGTTTTCGGCGATGGGCTGCACCCCGGCGCGCCCTGCGGAAAATCCGCTCGAGTACACGGAGAACGCCCGACGCGCCTATGAGGAAGCCCTGGAAGCGTATTTCGACAAGGACTGGGAGCAAGCCGTCCTGCTGTTCGAAGAGATCCGGCGCAACTACGGCTACACCCGCTACGCCCGGCTAGCCGAACTCCGCATCGCGGACGCGGCCTACCACCAGGACAAGTACGCGGAGGCGATCGCCGGCTACAAAGCGTTCGTCAGCGACTACCCGAACGACCCGGAGGTGCCCTACGCGCGCCTACGCATCGTCAAAGGCCTGTTCGCACAGACGTCCGACACCTTCTTGCTGCCTCCCTTGGAGGAACGCGATCTGGCGAACGTCAGCGACGCCTACGTGGAGCTGAACAAGTTCCTCGCTGATTTTCCCGGCCACGAGGATCGCCGCGAGCTCGACTACATGCTCGAGGTGGTCACTGGCCTGCTCGCGCGCCACGAACTCTACGTCGCCCGGTTCTATCTGCGAGAGGACCGGTTCGAAGCCGCAGTCGCCCGCGCCCAGTACGCTCTCAGAAACTTCGAAGGCTCGGGCCTGGAAGCGGAAGCCATGGTGCTGCTGGGCGAGACATACCTGAAGATGAAGAAGAAGAAGCTCGCCGAAGCTTCCTTCCGTCGAGTCTTGCAGCAGTACCCCGCGAGCCCGTTCACGTTGCCGGCGCGCAACTTCCTCAAGCAAATGGGCTTGGACCCGACCACCGCCGCGGTGGCACTGCCGGATCCTGTGCCGAAGGCGCCGGAGGGCGAGGGCCCGGGCGCGGGCATTGAGGAAGAAGAGCCGGGGCTCGAAGGGGCAGAGCCGAGCATCAGGAACTGAGGCTGGGTCAGGGGCTGGGGCTGGGCCAGCGTCGGGGAAAGGGGCTGGGCCCGGGTCAGCGACTGGGGCTGGGTCAGCGGCTCCGTCCGCGACGGTGAGCGCGGCGCGCTCGCGCGCGGCCGCTACGTTGTGGGCGGGTGGCTTGATGGGTTGAGGCTTCGCGGCGCGCTCGCGCGCGGCCGCTTCCGTGGGGTTATGGTGGTTGGCGTTGAGGCTTTGGGCAAGCGCGCGCCAGGCTGCGCCTGGCACTGGCGCTTGCCGCGATCGTGGTCGCAGGCCCAGACGCAGACCCAGACGCAGACCCAGACCCAGACCCAGACCCAGACCCAGGCCCAACCCCGCTCGCAGGCCCCGTCCCCGTCCCTGCCCCTTTCGTCGGGGTCTCGGGGGCGAGCCCCGCCGATGGGGCAGAAAGGAAAGACGACCATGTCATTGCGAATTCAGGCGAGCGCCGTGGAGGCTATTGCGCTCCTCCGTCCCCTCATGCCGCGGCTTTGCCGCTTCGATCTCGCGCTTGCGAAGCAGATCTCCCGCAGCGCCTCGAGTATCGCGCTGAATCTCGGCGAAGGCGCGCACTCGAGCGGCGGCACTCGCCGCCAGCGGTACTTGAGCGCCGCTGGGTCCGCCAGCGAAACCCGCAGCGCGCTGGAGGTTGCGCAAGCTTGGGGCTACCTGAGCGAGGCGGACTGCGAGCCGGTGCGCGCGCACCTCGAGCACATCCTCGCGGTGCTTTGGAAGCTCACGCACGCCTAGAAATTTCCGCGAGGTAATCTACAAGCGGCTGCCCTCCCACGCTGGGCGGGGAGCCGCTTAGCCGGACTCAGTGGCCGCCCACCAACCGCACCAAGGTGCCCAGGATGCGGTCAAACTCGGCGCGTAGGGCGGGTGTGACCGGTGGGAGGTAACCCATGGCGGTACCAACTTCCAGACAAGCGAGCGCCTCTCTAAGAGAGCCGAGCGCGGTGTGGTAGCGCGCCTTGCGGTTGCGGCCGCGGCTGTAGCTGCCTTCTGCGAGGTTCAGCGGCGCGCTCGCAAGCGCCCGCCGACACTGGCGAGCGAGATCGGGGTCGTGGCGCTCCAGTTGCCGAATGAGGGGCGAGAGGGTCTCCACCAACGAAAGAACGACGGGATAGATGCGAAGCATGGGTTCCTTTCCGCCCGCACTCGAGTGCGCGGGCTTCGCCCCCGCCGCGCCGCCGCGCGCAGGCGCGGTCGAGGCTGCGGGCACCGCCCGCACCGCGCGCAGCCACGCGCCGGACGAAGTCCGAGCATGGCGAGCACGGCCCCGGCCTCGACCGCGACGAGCACGGCGGCACGATCCGGGCGAGAGCGCGCGGACGAGCGGGAGCGGGAGTGAGGGCTTCGCCTGGAGAGCGAGAGCGGGAGCGGGAGCGAGGGCTTCGCCTGGAGAGCGAGAGCGGGAGCGGGAGCGAGGGCTTCGCCTGGAGAGCGGGAGCGAGGGCTTCGCCAAGTGCGGAAGCGCCACCCTCACACGCTGCAAGGTTCGCAAGCGAACACCCCGCACCCGCACACGCCCCCGCCCCCGCCGCGATGTTCGCGAAGCGAACGAGCCCCGCCCTTGCTCGCGAGCTAAAGCGAGCGAGCCTCGCCCTCCCCCCCGCCCTCCCAGCGAGGCTCGCGAAGCGAACGAGCCCAAAGCCCCCGCTCCCGCTCGCGCCCCCGCGCTCCCTCCCCCTCCGCGAGCGAGCGCTCACGCGAGCGAGCGTTGCAGTAATTGGCTGGCTGTTGAACTATCGGGCTTGCACATGAGTAGCGAGCCCCAAGAGCTGAGCCAGGTGTCCCCCACGGTCCTGGTCGTCGACGACGAGAAGAACATCCGCCGCACTTTGGAGATGGTGCTCACCGGTGAGGGCTATCAGGTGCTCTCCGCGGGCAGCGCGGAGGAAGGGTTGGATGCCATCGGCAACCCGAGCCAGCCCGTGGACTTGGCGATTTTCGACTTGAAGCTGCCGGGGATGAGCGGGCTCGACGCGCTGGAGAAGCTCCGCGGCGACGACGCCAGCAAGGACCTGCCCGTGATCGTGATCAGCGGCCACGCGACGGTGCATGACGCGGTGAACGCCATCAAGCTCGGCGCGAGTGACTTCTTCGAGAAGCCGCTGAATCGCGAGCGTGTACTCGTCAGCGTCAGCAACTGTATCCGCACGGCACGTCTGACGCGCACGGTCGAGGCCATGCGCGGCGAGCTCGAGGCTCGCTACGAGATGATCGGGACCAGCCCTGCGATGCAGAAGCTGTTTCAGGACATCGACAAGGTCGCGCCGACTCGCGCCAGCGTGTTGATCACCGGCGAAAGCGGCACTGGCAAGGAGCTGGTGAGCCGCGCGGTGCACCGCTTGAGCCCGCGCATGGACGCGCCGTTCGTTAAGGTCAACTGCGCGGCGATCCCCAAGGAGCTGATCGAGAGCGAGCTGTTTGGCCACGAAAAAGGCAGCTTCACCGGCGCTCAGGCGCGTAAGCGCGGCTTCTTCGAGCAGGCCCACGGCGGCACGCTGTTCCTCGACGAGATCGGCGACATGGACCTCTCGGCGCAGGCAAAGGTGCTGCGCGCGCTGCAAAACGGCGAGATCATCCGGGTCGGTAGTGAACACGTGATCAACGTCGACGTGCGAGTGCTGGCGGCGACGAACAAGGACCTAGCCAAAGAAGTATCCGGAGGGCGCTTCCGCGAGGATTTATACTTCCGACTCGACGTGTTCCCGATCCGGGTTCCGGCGCTGCGCGAACGACCGGGCGATGTGCGGCTCTTGGCAGACGCCTTCGTGAACAGCTTCTGTAACGACAACGGGCTGAAGCAGAAGCGCATCGACCCCGCGGTGTACGAAGCGCTCTCGCAGCGCAAGTGGCCAGGTAACGTGCGGGAGCTGAAGAACGTGGTGGAGCGGGCGGCGATCCTCTCGAGTGACGTGATCACGATCGCGGATCTCCCAGAAGACCCGCACGTCTCGCCGTTCGACGATGACGCGGACACCGACGACGCAGGCACCGAGAGCGAGGCCGCCCGCGCGGATGCCCCGCAGATCACTGGCCCCGATGGCGAGAGACTGTCACTGCGGGAATACCGGGAAGCTGCGGAGCGAGCTTATATCGTGGACACGCTGGTCGAATTCGACTGGAACATCTCCAAGGCAGCGGTGACCCTTGGGGTCGAGCGCACCAACTTGCACAAGAAGATTCGAGCGTATGGCATCAAGCGTGGGGAAGGTTGAGGGCAAGCGCGACGGTTGGCTCGGTACGGGCGATCCTGGCACGCGCCGGGTGAGCGGATCCGCACCGGCAATCTTGGCGCTACACGGCTTTGGCGGAACACCAGTCGAAGTCGAGCTTCTGATGGATGTGGCCAAGGGACTCGGGCTCCAGGGACTCGCTCCGGTGCTTCCTGGACACGGCAGCCACCCTGATGATCTCGCTAAGACACGGTTCAGCGACTGGCTGCGCGGCGCTGAACAAAACCTGAGTGAGCTGTACACCAAGAGCGGTAGTCGACCGCTGTGCGTCGCCGGCCTGTCCATGGGCAGCTTGCTGGCGCTGGAGCTGGCGCTACGCCATCCAGAGCGCGTGCGCTGCCTGGTACTGCTCTCGAACGCGCTGTGGCTGCGCAGCCCATTTCCGGCGCGTGCCCTCGACTGGGCCGGCCGCCTAGGGCTACCCGACTTTCAGCTGCCCAAGCTCGCGAGCGATCTCGGCGATCCAGTGGCTCGCAAGAATCACCTCACCTACGCCTCGCAACCGGTGCACGCGGCGGTCGATCTTCACGAGGCTGCCAAGCGCCTGCGGGAGCGGCTGAGCGAAGTGCGTTGCCCCACGTTCTTGATCCATGGCGCTCAGGATCGCCTGTGCCCGATGAAAAACGCGGATCTCGCGGCGCGCGCGATGACCCGCGCGGAAACGCGCATCCTCATCTTGCCACGCAGCCGCCACATCGTCACCCGAGACATCGAGCGCCGAGAGCTAGAGCGGCGCCTAGCTGGCTACCTCAGGGAACAGCTCGAGCTGCCCCAGTCAGCTGGGCTTCAGACGCCGGTCGAGCCGTAGCCACCCGCGCCGCGCTCGGTGTCATCGAGCTCCGACGCGAGCTCCAGGCTCGCCTGGGTCACCGGCGCGATCACCAGCTGGGCGATGCGTGAAAGCGGCTCCACGGCGTAAGGCTCCTCGCCCAGGTTGATCAACACGATCGCCACCTCACCGCGGTAGTCGCTGTCGATGGTGCCCGGGGAGTTGACGATGGAGATGCCGTGCTTCAGCGCGAGACCGCTACGTGGCCTCACCTGCCCTTCATATCCGCGCGGTATCGCCATCGCCAGACCGGTGGGGATCAGCTGCCGCTTGCCCGGCGCGAGCGTTACGGCTTCCTTCAGCGCAGCGCACAGATCGAGGCCGGCGCTCTCCGGCGTCTGATAGCGGGGCAACGGAACTTCGACTTCACCAACTCGCTTCAACAGGACCTTGGGCTGCATGCGCTGGGGCTACGTCGGTCCTCACCCCCGCGTCAAGATCGGGCCGAGACAGCAACACCGCCCGCGTTTCCCGCAGCGTTGACTGCCAGCGCCTATCCGCTGGATTTCTCGGGGGAGAGGCGAGCCGTCTACGGGATGCTGCCGCTTGGAGGGCGCATCGAGCCAGGATCCGTACCGAGTGGCCCAATGCGATGACGCTTGAAGATCTCGTCGGCGATCACGCTGAGGCGTGCGGCCTCGCGCTGAATGTCCTGGTTGCCTTTGTAGTGCGGCGATGAGGTGACGTAGGCCGCGAACGCGCGATAGCTCTTCGCCTCTTCGAGTTCGTTTCCGATCTCTTTGCAGAGCGCGATGGAGCGCATGTAGTAGTCGACCGCTTTGCCTTCGTGGCCCTCGCCCCAGGCGCCAGCAGCCGTGACGTCGGCTAGCGTTCGCAGCGCGATCGCCAGGTGCGCCTTCGAACGCACGCGGCCGAACAAATCGACTGCCTGCTTGATCGACTCGCGAGCGGGGCGCAGCTGATCTTGAGCCAGGTAGGCGTCAGCCAGCACTCGCTTCACCTCACCTAGGTTCAGCTTGTCGCCCAATTCGTCGCAGATTTGCTCGGCTTGCTTCAGGAGCTTCAGCGCCTGTTCGGCCTCGCCCAGTGCAGTCTTCGTGTCGCCCAAGCAGGTCAGCACCACGGCGATACGACCCTTTTCGCCCATTTCTCGCGCAACATCGTAGGCCTCACCGAAGAGTTCGAGGGCGCGCTGCAGATCTCCCTGCTGCTTCGCGATGCGACCGAGATTCGCCAGTGTCTCCACCACACCGATCGGATCCGAAATTTCCTTACGGATAGTGAGTGCGGCTTCGAGCGCCTCCTGCGCCTTCGCGGCTCGCCCGTGGTCCATCCACACCAGGCCGATGTTGTTCAGGCTGAGCGCGATGCTGCGGCGATCTCCGAGCCTCCGCCGGATCTCCAGCGCGGTCTTCATGTCGCGCAGCGCCGCCGCGTACTCCCCCTTGATCCACAGGAGCTTCCCCAAGTCATCGTGGCTCGCCGCAACGCCGCGCTCGTCGTTTACCGCTGAAAACAGCCCGAGCCCCGTGTTCAGGTGATCGAAGGCACGCTGTAAGTCACCGGTGTCGCGGAATAGGCGCCCGATGCGGTTGTGCGCCGCGCCCCCCTTGGCCTTGAGGTTCAGCTGAAAGGCCAGCTGCTGCATCTGCCGAAAGGCCGCCTGGGCTTCGTCGCTGCGACCAGCGATCCAGAGCACGTCGCCGTAGTCGTGGAGCGCGTCGATGCGGCGCCGTGCGTCGGTGTCCCCCAGGAGCTCGAGCCCTTTCGAGAAGTGATCCGCGGCCTTCTTTGAACCAAAGCCCGAACGCGCCACATCGCCCGCGCGCAAGTAGGCTTCACCCGCTTGAATGCGCGCTCCCGCCCGTTCCAGGTGCTTGCCGAGCATCACCAAGCTCTCCTCCGAGGTCTTGGTGCCCGCCTGCTGACTCAGCCAGTCCGCGATCGTCTGGTGATAGCGCCGGGAGAGCGCTGCGCTGGTGAGGCTGGCCACCTTCTCGCGCTCGAGGTTGTGCTTGAAGACGTACTCCGTTTCCCCGGGGAACGCAGAGTCGGGCAACTTGAGCAGGTAGTCGCGGGCAATCAGCTCACCAAGCAGGCGTTCGAGCTGTTCCTCGTCGTCCGCCGCATCCGCCGACCAGAGATCCGGAGGTGGACTATCCATGCGCATGAGGGCGAGCAAAGCGCCCTGCCAGAAGACGCTGCCCATCGTGGCGCCGTGCTCGAGCACCCGGCGTTGCTCATTGCTCAGCGCGGCGATGCGTGCGGCCACCGCGTCCTCGACGGTGAGTGGAAGCCGGGCGCTGGCGAGGCGATCCAGGTTGACTCCCCAGGGGCCATCTTGAGGGTCGCCCTTGACGGTGAGCACACCGACGTCGTGGAAAATACGGACCATCTGCTCGAGCAACCCGGGGTTGCCGCCGGCCAGGTTCACCGCCGCTTCAACCAGCGCCTCTGGAGCGCCTCCTTCGCAAGGGCTCAGCATGGCCTTCGCCACCTGCGCGGACTCCTCTGGCCCAAGGGGCCCAACCTCGATCAGCTGATGGCGAGCGCCGCCGATCGTCCCCCAGTCTTCGTGCCTCGCGAGTAGCTCCGAGCGGGCCGTGCACAGCACGAGGATCGGGGCCATCATATTTTCCGCAAGGTAACGCAACAGATCGAGCGAGTCGTCGTCCGCGAAGTGCAAGTCCTCGAAGACCAAACACATCGGCGCTTGGGCCGCGTCGCTCTCGAAGAAGTTCCTCACAACGGCACGCTGGACCAGGCGGGCCTGCACCGGATCGTCAGCCAGGGCGCGTGTGAGCGGGCTCTCCAGGAAGTCGAGATCCATCAGCTGCCCCATGAAGTGGGCGACGTCCTCGACCTTTCGGTCGTCCAGAACGCGAGCAACCTCAGAGCGAACACGCCCGCGTGCCGCCTCCTTGTCGAGTCCCTCGTAGACACCGAAACGATGGCGCAGGAGGCGCGCGAACACCGCGAAGGGCGCTGCACCCTCCCGGGCACGACCACGAAACACCCGTGGCAAGCTCGAACTCGCCGCAAGCTCTCGGGCCAGCTCCTCCAGGATGCGACTCTTTCCGGTTCCAGTGGGGCCGACCAAGGTCACGATGCGTGCCTCGGAGCTGGTCGCCACATCATCTCGCGCTCGCTTCAAGCGAGCCATCTCGGCGTCTCTTCCGGTTAGCGCGACGTTCGCCCCGTACATGTCTAAACGTATAGCAAGGCTCTGGGAGGCTCGACCAACAGTGAGGCTAGCTTCTCGTCGCTTTGCAGGCTTCGTGATGCCCAAGGCGGGGACTCGGCTCTCGCAAGATTAGCCGAGACAGGCCTTGAGCTGGCATCCCACAGCGCCAACAGCCGCCCACGCAGACTCCCGCGCGGCCGCCCTCTGCTGGTGGCCTCATCACGTTCGCCTTGGAATCGAATCAAAGGCCTGTAATTCTAAGAGCTTCCCGGGCATGCTGTGAGCTACTCACCGCGCCCCCCAGACTCATGCGCATTGCCTCCCCTACTCCCCCCACACTGCCAGCGGACCGACCGTCCAAGGCCGAACCACCAGGAGCCGCGCTTGGTGGATGTCCTGGGAGCCCTGAGGAGTTATTGGGTCCCGATGAGGAGCGACGCGCGAGTCGATCCCGCGGAGTGATTGCCTTCGAGCACCCCAGGTGTGCTATGGCACCACGCGCTGTAGATTTGGAGTCCTGCATTGCCTGACCTGAAAGAGACTTTGGAACGGCTCTACGCCTTAGTTCCGCGAGGCACCAAGCTGGGGCTCGAACGGGTAGAGGAAGTGTGCGCCCAGTTCGGCAACCCGCAGGAAACGTTCGACGCGGTGCATGTCGCCGGCACGAACGGCAAGGGCAGCGTATGCGCGTTCGTGGCTTCCTCCGCACGCGCCGCCGGCAAGAAAGTGGGCCTCTACACCAGCCCACACCTCTCGCGTTTCGCCGAGCGCATCCAGATCGACGGCCAGCCGATTAGCGATGATCTGCTAGTCGAGTTGTTGACCGAGGTGATGGACAAGGGACCGGACCTCACCTTCTTCGAGGTGGCAACGGTCGCGGCGTTCCTGGCGTTTGCACGCGCCGAGGTGGATCTGGCAGTGCTCGAAGTCGGCCTTGGTGGCCGCCTGGATGCCACCAACGTGATCCCACCACCAAAGGTCGCCGCGATCACCCGCGTTGCCTTCGATCACATGAACTACCTCGGGGACTCCTTAGCCGCGATTGGCAAGGAGAAGGCCGGGATCATCAAGTCGGGTACCAAGGTAGTGCTCGGCCGCATCCATCCCGACGCGCGCGAGCAGATCGACCTACGGGTCAAAGAGGTCGGCGCCGAAATCGTGGAGCTTGGTCCTGCGGAGCCCATTCCCGGCGCGCGCATCGCCTACCCGCGCCTGGCCATGTTCGGCTCGAACCTAGCCGTTGCGAACACCATCGCTCGTGAGCTCGGGATCGGTACGGACGCGCTGCTCAAGGGGATCGAGAATACGGTCTGGCCAGGGCGCAACGAGCTCCTGCACCGCAACAACCAAGATCTCACGCTGCTCGACTGCGCTCACAACCCGGACGCCACCGTAGCGCTCAGCCACGTGCTCGATCCGAGCTTGCTTGGGGAGATCGAGTCGCGTCGCGAAGTCGCCCTCGTGTTCGGCGCGGTCAAGCGCAAGAACTGGCGGGCGATGATGCGTCGCCTGGAGTCGACGGCGGGGCACAAGGTGTTTGTCGCTCCCCCGGTTGCTGACGCCGTGGATCCTCATGAAATCGCCGAACGCTTCACTGGCGACGTCGCGGGCAGCGTGGCCGAAGCACTGACCCGCGCGCGGAACCTAGTGGGGCCACGCGGCGTGGTCGTCGTCACCGGTTCGACCTACTTGGTAGGCGCTGCCCGCTCGATGCTGCTCGGCTTGCCCTCAGATCCTCCCGTCGAGCTCTGAGCGTCGCTCCCACCTTACCTGCGCAGCTTGCCTCAGCAGAGCGCGGGTGTAGGCTGCGCGTTCACCCGCGGAGCTGTAAGGAGCGCTATGCCGTCATTTGACGTGGTGTCGAAGGTCGACCACTCGGAAATCAAGAACGCCCTGAATCAAGCGCAGAAGGAAGTCTCTCAGCGCTTCGATTTCAAGGGCACGGACTCTGCGCTGGAGCAGAAGGACACTGTCTTGAGCGTTAGCTCGAACAGCGAAGAGCGGGCACGTGCGGCGTGGGACGTGCTGGTGGAGAAGCTCGTGCGCCGTAAGGTGAGCCTGAAGCACTTTGACGTGGGTGATCCACAGAAGACCGCTAAGGGCGGCGCGAAGATCCAGATCACGATCAAGGAAGGCATCGACAAGGAGCCGGCGTCGCAGATCGTGAAGCTCATCAAAGACAAGAAGCTGAAGGTCCAGGCCGCCATTCAGGGCGACACCGTGCGTGTGACCGGCAAGAAGCGCGATGACCTGCAGGAGGTGATCGGCGTGCTCAAATCCGCAGACCTCAACCTCGAACTGCAGTACGTGAACTTTCGTGACTGAACGCAAGCTCTTCGGCACCGACGGGGTGCGCGGCCCCGCAAACGTCCACCCGATGACCCCGGAACTCTCCCTCCGCCTGGGACGAGCGATCGCCCGTGTGGCTGGCAGGGGCAAGACACGCGCCCCTCGCGTGGTGATCGGGAAAGACACACGCCTCTCGGGCTACATGCTCGAGCAGGCGATCGCGTCAGGGATCTGCGCCATGGGTGGCCGGGTGATGTTGAGCGGCCCTATCCCAACCCCCGCCGTCGCGAACCTCACCCACAGCATGCGCGCGGACGCTGGCATCGTGATCAGCGCGAGCCACAACCCCTTCGCTGACAACGGCATCAAGATCTTCGGACCCGATGGCTTCAAGCTGCCAGACAGCGAGGAGCTCGAAATCGAGCGGCTGCTCGAGAGCCAGGAGCTCGACACCGCGGGCGCCACAGGCGCCAAGATCGGTCGCGCAGAGCGCATCGACGACGCCACCGGCCGCTACATCGTCTACGCCAAGCGGACTTTCCCCGAGGATCTCACGCTGGACGGCCTGCGCATCGTGGTCGACGCCGCTCACGGCGCCGCGTACAAGGTCGCGCCCTTGGTCTTCCGGGAGCTTGGTGCTGAGGTGATTTCCCTCGGCTGTAAGCCGAACGGGCAGAACATCAACAAGGGCTGCGGCGCCCTGCATCCGGAGCACGTCGCGCGTGAGGTGGTACGCAAGAAGGCGGATCTCGGCGTGGCGCTGGACGGCGACGCGGACCGCCTGATCCTGATCGACGAGAAGGGTCAGGAGATCGACGGTGACGCCGTGATGGCCCTGTGCGCTATTCGCATGCTGCGAGAGAAGCGCCTCAAGAAGAAGACGCTCGTGGCCACCGTGATGAGCAACATGGGGCTCGAAATCGCCATTCAGGGCGCTGGCGGCAAGCTCCTCCGAACCTCGGTGGGCGATCGCTACGTGGTCGAAGCCATGCGTCGCCACGGCTACAGTTTTGGCGGTGAGCAAAGCGGCCACCTGGTGTTCATGGATCACGCCACGACCGGAGACGGCGTGGTCGGCGCCCTGCAGGTGCTGGGCGTGATGGTGCGAGAGATGCGCCCCGTGAGTGAGCTCGCCCGGGTGCTGGAGCGCATGCCCCAGGTGCTCGAGAGTATTCGTCTGCCGGCACGCAAGCCCTTGGAACAGATGCCCAAGCTGCTCGCCATTCAAAGCCGCGCGGAAAAGAAACTAGGCAAAAACGGCCGCATTTTGGTGCGCTGGAGCGGCACGGAGCCCAAGCTCCGCCTGATGGCGGAGGGCCCCGAACCCAAGCTCCTGAACCAGCTGCTGAGCGAGATGGCAGAAGCGGCCCGCCTGGACCTTGGGAGCTGAGCCGGGCACGCGGATGGAGGATGAAGCGGTCAGCGCGCGCGAGGTCGAGGACGGCGACGGCCCGGATTCCATCGGTAGCTCCTGGGAGGGTGAAGCGGGCGACAAGCTGCGCGCGCATTCCCACACCGAGCCGATGATCCTTGCGGAATCGTTGGTGCGCACGTTCGGCAAGGGCAGCGCCAAGAGCCAGGCGGTCGCCAACGTCAGCTTCGAGGTCCAACCCCAAGAGGTGGTGCTACTGTTCGGCCCTAGCGGCTCTGGCAAGAGCACCCTGCTCGCGCTGATCGGAGGCCTGGATCGACAGTATTCAGGCAAGCTGAGCCTGTTTGGAAAAGACCTCGCGAAGCTCTCCGACAAGCAGCTCTCCAAGTTGCGGGGCGAGCGCATTGGCTTCGTCTTTCAAGCCTTCCACCTGCTCGACCACCTGAGCGTGCTCGACAATGTGCAGGCCCCGGGGCTGTTCGCCAATCCTCCCCTCCCCGACGCGGAAGAGCGCGCTTTTCAGGCGCTGAAGCGCGTCGGTTTGGCGGACAAGACCAGCGCTCGGCCAAGCGAGCTCTCAGGCGGGCAACGCCAGCGTGTGGCCATCGCCCGCGCGCTCTTGCGGCAACCGGAGCTGCTCCTATGCGACGAACCCACGGGCAATCTCGATCGCAAGACGGGTGAGAGCATCATCGATCTATTCGAGGAGCTGCACTCGGAGCTCGGCACCACGCTGGTCATCGTCACCCACGAGCACCGCCTGGATCGCATCGCGAGCCGCACCCTCCACCTGGAAGACGGCCGCCTGGTAGAGAACACGGAGCACCACACGGAAACGGGAGATGACGAGTGACCTGGAGTGCGCTCTTCACCCTGCTGCGCCGCGATCTAACCCGCACGCGGGGTCCGCTCGTCACCGCCGGCTTTGGCATCGCCGTCGGCGTGGCGGCGCTCGTGTTCTTTTTGGCCCTGGGCCTTGGAGCCAAACGCGTGCTCCTCGGAGATATCTTCCCCATTGATCAGATCGAGCTCGAGCCACAAAAGACCAGCACCGGTGTGCTCACCCTGCTCGCGGGCAGCTACGAACCCCCAGGGGTCGATCAGCCCGCGCTGGACGCACTGAAAGAGGTCGAAGGCGTGCGTGCGGTGTACCCCAAGCTGCGCTTCCGCTTCCCGTGCTCGGCCTTCGGCGGCAAGGAGATCTTCGGTAAGGAGATCGGCACTCACGAGATGATCGGCGACGGCATCGACAGCGCCCTCGTCACCGATCTGGAGCCAGGAACCGACTTCAGTGATCCCCTGAAAACACCTGGGAAAGCCTGCCAGGTCGACAGCGACTGCGAGAGCGGCTTGTACTGTGAGCTGCCCAGCGAGGCGAGCGCTGGCCAGTGCTCCGCGCCGGTGCCCGCCATCGTCAGCCGCTACCTGGTGGAGGTCTTCGATCACGCCGTGGCGCCCTCTCATGGCCTCCCACCGGTGGCTGGCACCTTGCTGCGCCAAGCAAAAGGCGTCGAGTTCCGCATGACGTTGGGCAACTCACTGCTCGGCGTCGCTCCGCGCGGAAAGACCCGCAACGTCAAGATCAAGGTGGTCGGCATCAGCGACCGCGCGGTGGATATCGGCGTCACTTTGCCCCTCGACGTGGTGCGGCGCTGGAACGCTGAGTACGCGGGCGAGGCTGCCTCCAAGCGCTACTCGAGCGCCGTGGTGATGATGGAGGATCAGGGCGCCACCAGCCGCGTGATCGCTCGTGGCGCAAACCTCGATTTGGTCCCCACGGATACGCGTGCGCGCGACGTCAGCGTGCTGATCAGCGGTGTTTTGGCGCTGATGGTGCTCGTGGCCAGCGTGATCTTGCTCGTCGGTGCGCTGAACATCTCCCACACCTTCCGCGTGATGGTCGCCGAGCGCTCCGGGGAAATCGCGCTCTACCGCGCCCTCGGAGCCAGCGCGTCGGATATGCGCCGCTGGCTGTTCGGCTTGGCCATCGTGGTCGGCACCCTGGGCGGCTTGATGGGCTGCGTCGGGGCGCTGCTTGGCGGCGCCATCGCCAACTGGCGGGCAGCTAAAGACTTGCCCGACTTCCCCTTCAAGCCCGATAGCTTCTTCGACTACCCACCGTGGTTATTCGCCCTGGGGATCGGCTTCGCGGTGCTGTTTGCGCTGCTCGGCGCGCTTGGGCCAGCACTCCGCGCGGCAAAGACAGATCCTGCCGGCGCCCTCGGTCGCCCCGTCTAAGCCTCTGGAGAAACGAGCATGAGCGCCGCCACTGACTCCCTGGTTCGTCAATGCGGCCGCTTGATCCTAGGCGGGTTTGGGGGTGAGGACCTCCCGAGGGACTACGCGGCAGCTCTGGAGCAAGGCCGTCGTGGCGGCGCCATCTTGTTTCGCCGCAACTTGAGCAGCCCAGACGTTGCCCTAAGCCTAACCAAGCAGATCCACGCGGCAATGAACGGGTCCGGCGGCGCCCCGGCGCTCGTCGCCATCGATCAAGAGGGCGGCCGCGTGCGCCGCCTCAAGGCGCCGCTCTTGGAGCTGCCCCCAATGCACACCCTGGGCGCCCACTGTGGTGGCAGCGACGACGGAGAGTGGGACGTGGAGGCGCTGGAAGCGCTGGGCAGAGCCGTGGCCGCGGAGCTTCTGGCCTGCGGATTCAACCTGAACTTCGCTCCGGTGCTCGACGTGAACAGCAACCCGGCGAACCCGGTGATCGGCGACCGCGCTTTTGCATCAGAGCCCCACGACGTCGCGGAGCTCAGCCTCGCCTTCGCTCGAGGGCTCTCAGCTGGCGGCGTCAGCCCGTGCGGTAAGCACTTCCCAGGCCACGGCGACACCGAGAGCGACAGTCACCTCACCCTGCCTAAGCTGCCCCACAGCCTGGAGCGGTTGCGGAACCTTGAGCTCATCCCTTTCCGCGCGGCAGTAGAAGCCAAGCTACCGAGCCTGATGACCGCGCACATCGTGTTCGAGGCGCTGGAGCCAGCGCTCCCCGCCACGCTGAGCCCCAAGGTGGTCACCGGCCTGCTGCGAAACGAGCTCGGCTACCAGGGCGCGGTGTTCAGCGATTGCCTGGAAATGCAGGCAATCAGCGATCACTGGCCAGCGGCGGAAGCCAGCGTCCTGGCTATCGCAGCGGGCTGCGACTCGGTGCTGATCTGTCACCGGATGGATCGTCAAGAAGCCGCTCTGGAGGCGCTAGCGAAAGAAGCCGAACTAAGCCCCGCGTTCAACGCGCGGGTCGTTGAGGCGGCCGGACGGCTGGAGGCGCTAGCCCAGGCGTTTCCCCCTCACCCCCAAACCCGCGAGGAGCTCGAGGCGCTTTTCCAGCGCCATCGGAGCCTGCAGGCGAAGCTCGACCGGCTCACTCAGCAGCCGACGGGTCACGATCCCACGGAGCGCTGACTGCTCAAGCTCGAGGCCTTGCGGGTCGCGTGCGAGCCCCAAGACGCGGGGCTTAGTTCCGCAGGGCAATAGCGGCGCTGAGACGCCAAATGCGAGAAACCCCGCGAGGCTTGCGCCGCGCGGGGTTTCAGCGTTTTGGTGTTGGCTTGGATCAGCCCGCGCCAGCTTCGCCGCTCGCCGAAGCGCTGGCGGAGACCGACACGTTGATGCTGACCGAGGCGTCCACCTGGGCCTTGAGGGCACCAGCCACGCACGCACCGACCTTGAGCGCTGCCTCGCCGCCGCCCTTGACGACCGCTTGCAGACCCTCGACCGACGCCTTCACGCTGGCCACGGCGCCTTCGAGCTTGCCCTTCATGCCCAAGGTGACCTTGAGCAGCGCGGGCAGGTTCTTCTCGATGGCCGCCTTGAGCTTGGTGGCCGCCTCGGCGTCCGCCGCACCCTCGAGCTTCACGGAAACCTTCGCGGGCACGCAGTCAACCTTGGCGCTCACCTTGGCGTCGCAGTTGGCCTTGCACTCAGCGCTCATCTCCGGGGGCTTGATCTCGCCGGAGCACTTGGGGGCCTCCATCTTCACGTCGCAGGAGCCGCTGCAGGTGCCCTTGCACTCGCCGCCGGCCTTGGCCGTACAGCTCGCGTCGCAGGAACCGCCGCACTCGCCGCCGCACTTGCCTTCGGCCTTGGCGTCGCACTTGCCTTCGCAGGTGCCAGCGCACTCGGCGCCGCCAGCCTTGGTGGCCGTGCCATCGCACTTGCCGTCGCACTTGCCACCGCACTTGCCGCTGAAGTCAGCGCTGCAAGAGCCGGAGCAGGTGCCGCTGCAGGAGCCGGAGCACTCGGCGCCAGCTTCGACGGTGCACTCACCCTCGCACTTGCCACCGCACTGGCCACTGATCTCGCCACCCTCGCACTGCACCTCGGCAGAGCCGGGGGTCACGCTCGCGTCGCAGGAACCGGCGCACTCGGCCATCGCGTCCATCGAAGCGCTGCACTTCGGGGGCACGACCTCGACCTTGAGGCTGCCGGAGGCCTTGGCCTTCACCTCGCCGAGCACCTTGACGGCGGCTTGGCAGGCGGCTTCCGCCTTCTTGCCGGGGCCGTCTTCGGCGGGCTTGGTGTCTTCCTCGCTGGCACCGAGATCCATGGCGAGACCGGCACAAGCTGCCGCGACCTCACCCTCGACCTCGACGGCCAGGTTCTGCAGGTTGGCCGAAGCCTGGAGACCTGCCTTGACCTTACCCTCGAGCTCGCCCTTGAGGCCGAAGGATGCGCTGGCAATCGCCTCCGGATCCGAGGGGCAATCACCACCGGGCATGCCGGGCATGCCGGGAAGACCGCCGCCGCAGTTCATGAGAGCCGGTGACAACACCAGAGCCGAAATTCCGATCAGCCGATTTACGTTCCGCCTACGCATGTTCCTAAAACCTCCTCGGGCCCAACCCTGGGCCGTACAACTCAGCGCCACACTCCCAGCTTCACGATCGAAGGCTGGCTGCTTGATGTGACTTCAATCCCTCACTCGGTCTCTTCCGAGGGCCGGGAAGATCCGACACCTCGGCTAAGCATTGCAACCCTTATTCGTGGGGGTTTGCGCTAGGCTTCCCCGCGAGGCCCCAACATTGGGTGCCGCTTTGGGGTGTAGCCCTGGGCGCGCTTTTCGCCCCATTCCGCCACGTTGTAAAGAGCCAGTTTCCGCGCGACGGCAAATTTGCGCCGTGGGGAGGCCCGGGTGATGCGCTTGCAAACCGTGGTGCACCGCGATCAACGCGCAGGAGCGACTGGAGAATAGAGTAAGCAAGCGTCGTTTCCGGGGATCGGCAACGGGTGAAAGCGCGAAAATCAGGGGTTCGGATGGAGACCCGCCCGCTGAGAGGGAGCTCGCAGGGTCCCCTAAGCCAACGCAGGCTAGACGCGCAGAGAGCGCGAACCGGCTCACCAAAAAACGGCCTAGCCCAGGGCGGAAGAGCCGCAAATTTAGGCTCTTGGCGGCGCCGGCCTGTTACCGCGCCAGCATTTCCACGCCGGCATACCCCACGTATCCGCGCCCTGCCTCGAAGCGAGACGTTCGACCTACTTGCCGTCTGGGTCGAAGGGCAGCGGGATCTGTTTCAATGCCGTTGCTCCGAGCGAGGGTTTGGCGCCGCTCTTCTGGAGCAGGTTCTGCTCACGAGCGATGTCCGCCTCCATCACCTCGGGGTTATCCAAGGCGAACGCCAGGGCGTCCATCACCTTAGCCGGACCGAGTTGGGGGTAACGCTTGAGCAACGTCTCGACGGTCGCGCCGTTGCGATAGAAGCCGAACAAGCGCCGCACTGGCACGCGGGAGCCAACCACGAACGGACTACCCGCGAGCACCTTGGGATCCACCCGCACGTGGGGATGCGGCACCAGGACGATCGGAAGACTCACTCTCGCTCCCTCGACACAGCCAACACAGGTGAGCGCCCATCGCGCACCAAGCGGGCTCACGCTACGCGAGGGCGCGGCGTGCTGTAAAGACTGCTCGGGTGATGCGCGGTGGCGCTGCAGCTCCGCTGACAGAAACGCAGGCTCCGTCGACAGAAGCGCAGGCTCCGCTGACAGAAACGCACGCTCAGCCGAGCAGCTTCTTCAGCACTCCATCGACAGTGAGGCCGAACTGTTTCGCCAGTTCCTTATCCGGAGCTGACGCGCCGAAGTGTTCGAGGGAGATACACACACCGTCTTCACCCACGAGGTGCTTCCACGGCAACGCGCGTCCCGCTTCCAGGCTGACGCGCTTGCCGCTGCCGAGCAGTGACTTGCGCGCGCTCACGTCGAGCGCTTCGAACAGCTCCAAGCAAGGCACCGAGACGACGCGCGCCGTCTTGCCTTGTTCGCCCAGCGCCTTGGCAACGTCCACGGCAAGGCCCACTTCGCTGCCGCTCGCCATCAAGCAGAAGTCGGCATTCGCGTCACCAGACACGACGTACGCACCCCGTGCGATCGCTTGTAGGTCGAGTCCGCCATCGCGAGTGAGCTCCGGCACCTTCTGCCGCGAGAGCACGATGGCCGTCGGGCCCGAGGTGCGCTGCATCGCGTGGGCCCACGCGAAGGCGCACTCATAGGCGTCCGCCGGGCGCACCACGTGGAGGTTCGGGATCAGTCGCAGAGCCGCGAGTTGCTCGATGGGTTGATGTGTCGGTCCATCTTCACCAAGCAGCACGCTGTCGTGGGTGAACACGTAGATCGCCTGCTGCTCCATCAGTCCGGCCAGACGGATCGACGGCCGCATGTAGTCGCTGAAGATCAAGAACGTCGAGCCAAACGGCACGAACCCCGAAAGCGCGAGGCCGTTCATGATCGAACCCATGCCATGCTCGCGGATCCCGAAGTGCATATTCCGCCCAGAAAATGCACCCGGACCAACGTCTGCTGCGCCCTTGATCGTCGTCTTGCAGCTGCCCGCCAGATCCGCGGAGCCGCCCACCAGACGAGGACACAGCGCGGCGACCTGTTGTTCCACCTTCGCGGCGATCGAGCGCGTCGCGTCAGCCTTCGCCTCCAGGCCCTCGCACAGCTTGCCGAGCAGGTCCTCGGCTTTGCGCTCACCAAGGAACGCAGCAAAGGCTTCCTTCCCCTCCCCGCTGAGTTTGCTCACCCGGGCTTGCCACGCGGCGTAGAGTTCGAGGTTCTCAACCTTGCGCGCAGCAAACACCTCGAGCGCCTCGGGCGCGATGCGGAAGTGCTCGTTCTCGGGCCAGCCGGCGTTCTTCTTGGCACCCTGGATTTCGCTCTCGCCCAGGGGTGCCCCGTGGGCATCCGGCGTGTCCTGCTTGGTGGGCGCGCCGATGCCGATATGGGTACGGGCGACGA
Source organism: Polyangiaceae bacterium (assembly GCA_020633205.1). Taxonomy (NCBI): domain Bacteria; kingdom Pseudomonadati; phylum Myxococcota; order Polyangiales; family Polyangiaceae; species Polyangiaceae bacterium. The sequence goes on along the minus strand of JACKEB010000012.1, from coordinate 742,782 downwards.
TCAGGCTAGGGCGCGCGCGCTCGGCGACTGCCGCATCCAGTGCCGCACGGAACTGCTCAGGATTGTGCCCGTCGGCGTGCTGCACGAACCAGCCGTAGGCTTCGAAGCGGGCACCCACGTCTTCGGTGAACGTGATGCTGGTGTCTCCGTCGATGGTGATCTTGTTGTCGTCGTAGACCATCACCAGGTTGTCGAGCTTGAGCTGCCCGGCGAGAGACGCCGCCTCAGCAGCGACGCCTTCCATCAGGTCGCCGTCGCTGCACAGCGCGAACACCCGGTAGTCGATCAGCGGCGCGCCGTCGCTGATGCGCGCCCCCTGAAGCTTGCTCGCGAGGGCCATGCCCACCGCGTTTCCGACGCCTTGCCCCAGCGGACCCGTGGTGGTCTCCACGCCCGGCGTGTGACCGACTTCGGGGTGACCCGGCGTCTTGCTGCCCCACTGGCGGAAGTTCACCAGGTCATCCAGGCTCAGGTCGTAGCCAGCGAGGTGCAGCGTGGAGTACAGCAACATCGAGGCGTGACCGCAGGAGAGCACGAAGCGATCGCGGTTCGGCCAAGCGGGATCCTCCGGGTTGTAGCGAAGGTGACGCGTGAACACATCCACAGTGATCCCAGCGAGCGCCATCGGCGTTCCCGGGTGGCCGCTGTTGGCTTTCTGCACGGCGTCCGCCGAGAGAAACTGAATCGTGTGAACGGTTTGCTCGAAGGCGTTCGCTGAAGGCTCCATGGGGCGCGCTTTAGCGAAACGGGCAGCGCGACGCTCGGTTTTTTTTGGGGTTGGCGCGTTACGGGGACTCAACGGCGCGCTGGTGCTCAGCGTAGGTGCGCGTGAACGTATGACGCCCGCCGCCGCGAGCCACGAAGAACAGGTAGTCGGTCTTGGCTGGCGATACCGCAGCCCGCAGCGCGGCCTCTCCAGGGTTCGCGATCGGGCCCGGCGGTAGGCCCTGCACGACGTAGGTGCTGTAACGGTTCTTTGGATCGCGGTTCAGCGCTGGAGTGACCTTCCCGGAAAAGCCTGCACACGCAGGCACCTGCTTGGGCTCCGCGAAGCAGGCATAGGCGCTGGTCGGATCCGACTGCAAAAACCGGCGTTTTTCGAACTCCGGGGAGTCCAGGCGGTTGTGGAACACGCTGCTGATGAGCGGTCGCTCTTCCGGGACCCCTGCTTCCTTTTCGATCATCGAGGCCAACGTGAGGATCTCGTGTTCACCCCAGCCACGACGCTTGACGAGCTCGCTGTCCCCGAGGGCTCTCAGGCGCTTGCGTGTCTCACGAACCAAGCGCCGAATCACGTCCTCGGGCCGCGTATCCGCCGCGAACTCGTAGGTCGCGGGGAAGAGATAGCCCTCGACGGAACTGGAGCGCTCAATGCCCAGCTCGTCCAGCAGTGTTTGTTTCCTTGCGGCACTGACAAAATCTTGCGCCGCGCAGATCTGTGCGGCCTCGGCGCGCTCCGCGATCTGGTAGAGATTCAGTCCTTCGGGAACGCTCAGCTTCTGTGAGTTCCGCCCCCGACTGCGGGTGAGGCGACGGCTGAGTTCTGCCGCGCTGAGCCCAGGCCCCAGGAGGTGCGCCCCAGGCTCGATTTCCCCGGCAAACGTCAGATACCAGCCGAACAACGTGGGGCTCTGCACCAGTCCAGCGTGGTGTAAGCGCTGAATCAGCTGGGGGCGGTCCTCATACGGGTCGACCTCGAAGCGCACGCTGGTGCTCGCCTCACCTCCGCTGTGGGCCCAGATCAGGAAGCCAACCAGGGGCACCGCCAGCAGAACCAGCAGCACGAAAGGCCAGCGCCTGCGGCTCTTTGCTCCTCGCTTTCCCTTGGGCCGCCCAGCGCCGCTCTTCGGGCGTGACCCTCGCGACGTCGACTTGCCGCGTTTCGGGTTGGTGCTGTTGCGCTTCACCGTCTGAGTCACAACGCTCGACGCTCCGCTGCGACTCCGCGGAGCGATCCCCGGCGCGGCTCGGGTCCCCTCACCCCTCGCGCTCCCGGCGTCCGTCTAGCCAGCTCTGGAGCAACACCGCAGCGGCGGCGCTGTCGACACGGCCCTTCTGCTGCCGAGAACTCAGACCTTGGTCGCGAAGGCGCGCCGACGCCTCCACGGTGGTGAGCCACTCGTCGACCAACTCAACCGATCGGCCGCTCTTTTCGGCGAGCTTCGCCGCGAACTGCCGGGCGCGGCGCGCGCTCAGTCCCTCTCGCCCGTCGAGCTGCCGGGGCAAACCGACCAGGAAGCGCGTGACCTGCTCTTGCTCCGCCAGCGCACACAGCTCCGCTAGGCACTTTCCCGGCTGACGGCCGTCGAGATGAGGCCGTGGGTGCGCCATCAACCCCAAGTCGTCACTGACCGCCAGGCCGATACGCACTTTGCCGAAATCGAGCGCGGCGACCCGCATCAGCCCCAATTAGCACGCGCATTGACGCACTGGAGAGCTGAGAAAGCGGGTTTCGCACGTGCCGAGAACACCGTATCGGCCAATTCCCCCCATTCGGTGCGCCATCTTCCTTGACCCTCCCCCAACGAGCGAGCATAAGCCGGGCGCCCTCGCGTGGCATCGGCGAGGTAACGCTAGGTCCTCGTAACCGATGAGCTTTCGCAGTGTTCAAGGGATGTTCGACATCCTGCCCGTACAGACCAAGGGCGAGTACCCAGCGGCTATCCGAAACTGGCAGCGACTCGAGCGCGCGTTTCGCGCTTCGGCGGAGCTGTACGGTTACACGGAAATTCGCACTCCGCTGATCGAGCACACCAAGCTCTTCGTGCGTTCCATCGGCGACACGACGGACGTGGTCGAGAAGGAGATGTACGCCTTCGAGCGGCATCACGATCAGCTTTGCCTGCGCCCTGAGGGCACAGCCAGCGCGGCGCGCGCGTACGTTCAGCACTCCGTTCAGGCTCAAGAGCCCGTGAGCCGCTGGTACTACCTCGGCCCGATGTTTCGCGCGGAGCGCGCCCAGCGCGGTCGCTATCGCCAGTTCTATCAGGCGGGCTGCGAGATCTTCGGCGACGCGGGGCCGGCGTGCGACGCCGAGCTGATCGAGATGCTGGTGAGCCTGTTCGAAGGCCTGGGGATCCGCGACGTCACGGTGCACCTGAACAGCCTGGGTAGCGCGGGCACCCGAGAGCGCTATCGAGACGCGCTCTTGGCTTACCTCACCCCCCACAAAGACTCGCTGTCCCAGGACTCGCAGCGCCGCCTGGAGAAGAACCCACTGCGGGTCCTCGACTCGAAGGCCCCAGAAGATCAAGCGCTGGTCGCGGACGCGCCGAAGCTCCTCGACGTCCTGAGCGACGAGGATCGGGAGCACTTCGAGACGCTGCAGCGCTACTTGGACGGCTACGGCGTGCGCTACGAGCTCGATCCCACCCTGGTGCGCGGCCTCGACTACTACACCCGCACGTTGTTCGAGCTGAAGTCGAGCAGCGGCGATTTGGGCGCGCAAAACACCCTCTGCGGCGGTGGCCGCTACGACAACATGATCAAGAGCTTGGGCGGCCCCGATGTGCCAGCCATTGGTTTCGCGATGGGCCTCGAGCGCATCTTGCTGGCGCTCGGTGAGCAAGCGGAAGAGCGCGCTGACGGCGTCTTCATCGCGCCGCTAGGTGCCGGGGCGATCGGCGAGGCGCTGGTGCTCGGCCGTGAGCTGCGTCAGGCCGGGATCCCCACGGAAGTGGACGGTCGCGGAAACTCGATGAAGAGCATGCTGCGCCGCGCCAATCACCTGGGTTCGCGCCTGGTGCTGGTGCTCGGCGACAACGAGATCGAGCGCGGCGTGGTTCAGCTGAAGGACTTTGCTGCCTCCGAGGGATCGGGGGGTAAGGCGCAATCGGAAGTGCCGCGGTCCGACGTCGTCGCGCAGGTCAGCGAACTGCTCAAGGCAGGTGCAGCGTGAAGCACCTCTTGGCCTTTGGGGCGCTCGCCCTGGGTTTCTGCGTAACAGCGCCCGCGTTCGCTCAAGATCCCTACGGCGGCGGCTTGCAGCCAGGCTTTGGCGGCGGTGGGCCACCCCCAGCGCAGCCGCAACCGAAAGCGCCGCCACCGGGGACTCCAGAGCAGCACGCCGCGAGTGGCGGCGAGAGCTTGCTGCCGCCCGGAACCGAGCCATCGCTGCCCGCGAACCCGCTACGCCTGAAGAAGAGCGTCAAGAAGCGTATCGGCACCGACTACTTCCCCGATGACGAGGAATCGGGGCGCGAAGCCGCCGGCTTCGGCAGCGAAGGCGAGACAGAGCGCAGCTTCTACGGGCTCTACTACAAGGAGCGCTCGAACAAGTACCAGCTGACCACGGTGTTCCCGTTCTGGTTCGAGCGCAAAAAGCTCAGCCTCACGGATCCGACCAAGGTCGACCGCGCGTCGCTGTTCGGCGGCCTGTACTACAACCGTCGCAGCGCCGAGCACGCCGACGACGTGCTCTTCCCCATCTTCTGGAACCTACGGGACAAGGACAGCCGCACGACGGTGGTTGGCCCTTGGGTGAACCGCCAGGCGCCGGGCGAGACCGACAACTGGTTCGCGCCCATCTACTTCACAGGGACTCGGCCGGATGGTGGCTACACCATCATTCCGCCGCTGCTCACCTACCTGAACCACGACGCCCACGGCGGCTTCAACTTGCTTGGCCCTGCCTTCTGCTCTTGGGAAGGCGGCCCGAGCTGCGATCCGCGCACCGCGAAGGATCTCGATCTCGGCATCGCGCCGTTCTACTTCTACGGACAGAACGAGCAGACGAAGTACGAGGTCATCCCGCCGCTGCTCCACTACTACCGCTACAACGACCGCGATCTGTCGTGGCTCAACGTGTGGGGTCCCTACTACCGCAAGCACACTCAGGAGCGGGACTACTTCCACTTGCTCCCGCTCTACTGGCACATCTGGGGCCAGGACGAGAGCCACACCACGCTCTTCCCCTTCTACCACTACGGCCGCAAGGGGCCGCGCGAGCGCCTCTTCATCAACCCGCTGTGGCTCGACGCGACGGGTGAGAACGGCGAGAAGACCTTCGTCACCTGGGGCTACGCGCGCTACCGCGGCCGCACGTCGCTGGACATGATCACGCCACTGTTCTGGCAGTACAGCGACCCAGACATCGGCCTCGATCAGACGCTGTTGTTCCCGTTCTACTACCGCCGGACGTCTCCGCGCGAAAACAGCCTCGCGCTGTTCCCCTTCTACGGCAGCTTCAACACCTACGGCATCAGCCGCACCACCTGGATCACGCCGTTCTTCCAGCACACCTCGAGCCTGACCGGCTGGGAGACGAACATTCACCCATTCGTCTACCTCGGTCGCAACGGCAACTCGAGCCACACGGTGGTGGCGCCCTTCTTCTGGGACTTCGCTTCCCCGGGGAGTCGCGCAACGGTCGGCTTCCCGCTGTACTGGCGCTTCAGCAACCGTGAAGAGGTCAACCAGCTCGTGGGCAACGTCTACTACCGCGAGAAGAAGCTCGGTACGGGCCTCGACTGGGAGTTCCACATCTTCCCGCTGTTCAGCTACGGAGAGACCCCCGATGGCCACTGGTGGAACGTGCTCTACGGCTTGGCGGGCTACACCCGCCGAGGGGAGACCACCAAGATGCGCACGTTCTGGATCCCGATCACGCTGAGCGAGCCCGCCAAGGCCATCCACGGCGAGCGGTTCTAGGCTCGCAGCGGTCCTAGGCTGGCAGCAGCGCGACGCCCGTTACGGGAAGAGCACTGCTTCGTCACATTCTAGGCACACAGTCGTTACAAAAGCTGGCCGCCGTGGCACCCTTTTGGGATGCGTACGGCTTGGCTTGGGCTGATTGGTCGACTGTGTCTGCTGGGATTTGGGCTGCCGATGGTCGGCTGCGGCTCTGAGGGTGAGACGTCTCAGGCCAGCAGCAAGGCACCAGCTTACCCAATCACCGAGCAGCGCTACACCACGCTGCAGCAAGTCTGGTGGCCGAAGGAAGTGCCCGCCAGCACCCTGGCTGAGCGCAACGCCGGCACCTTCAAAATCAACGATCTCGACCGCTACACGGAGCTGGGTTTCGGTGTGGAGCTGGGTCCTGGGGAGCCCTGGATCGAGCACGACGAACTCGCACCGGGTTGGCAGAGCCACACATCCGGCACTCGTCGGAGCCTGCTCTTCTTCTGGCACTCCTCGGATCCCCAGGTCGTCGACGAAGAGAGCCCGATCCGCCTCGAAGGCGTGACCGGCCTGAGCATCGGCAGCACCTATCGACCGCAAGATCACTTGGTGACCCAGGCGTTTGAGAGCCAAGTCCGCACCGTACGGGCGATCATGGAAGATCTGCAGCGCCCCTTGGACTTCACCATCGTCACCGGCGACCTGGCGGACGGAGGTCAGTACAACGAGCTCGACTGGGTGTTCAAGATCCTCGAGGGCGGCACGATTGATCCAGACAGTGGCAAAGACGACGACCCGGTGAAGGGGCCCGGCAACGACTACAACGACCCCTACGTTTCCCTAGGGATAGGAATGCCGTGGTACGTGACCATCGGTAATCACGAGGTGCAGTACACCGGGATCGCCGACGCCAGCCAAGAGGTCCAGGACGCCGCCAAAGGCAGCGAGGTCTTTCAAGGCTTGGAATACTTCGCCGGGATCGCGCCGGCGCCCGGCGTTGAAGGGGGTTTCCGTGACGGCTCCACGCCGAACGCCGACGTGACCACTCAGGGCCCCACGCCCGCGGATCCCGATCGCTACATCCCCGATTTGCCCGAGCTCGTCTCGATCCTGAGCGCAGAACCGGGGGACCCCGTCGGGCACGGCTACTCGACAGAGGACGTCGACGCCGGGCGAGGCAACTATAGCTTCCACCCCGTGGAGGGTCTGCCCCTGCGCATCATCGCCCTCAACACGCTCTCCCTCGACATCCCAGGCAGTGAGGGCGCCATTGACGATGAGCAGTGGGCGTGGCTGCAGCAGGAGCTCGACGCCGCTGACCAAGCTCACGAGATCGTGTTCGTCGCAAGCCACCACGCGGCCGAGTCGATCAAGCTCGGCGGGCACAAGCGCGCCGACGTCGAGGCGCTGCTCGCAAGCCACGACAACGTGGTCCTGCACCTGTGCGGCCACAGCCACACCGCAGATAGCGAGGTCATTCTGCCGGACGCCGAAGCAGCTGCCGGGCACCGCGGATACTGGCAAGTTCAGACGCCGTCCACCTTGGACTTCCCGATGCAAACGCGCTTCTGGGAGCTCGTGGACGAAGGCGACGGCTTCGTCACCCTGTACGCCACGATCCTCGAGCAGAACGCCCCCGAAGACAGCCTCGCCCACAAGGCTCGACAGATCGCCGCTGGGCACGGCTGGTTCCAGAACTCCGCCGTGCGCGAGGACTTTGCGATGCGCGCAGCCCACCGCAACCTGAAGCTGCACTTCAAGCTGCCTGATGACGTTGCCGCGGGGATCGCTGCGGCACCCGCCAAGGACTCCATCGCCTCCGAAGACACCCTGGCGAACTACTGATTTCCCGCGAGCGGATAGCCGATCTCTTCGAGATCCTCCAGGATCTCTTCAAGGGCAAGCTCGGGGTTCAACTGCTGAACAAGAGCCTTGCTGAGCGGCTCGTTTCCGTAAACACGCTCCACCGCAGCTAGCGGCACCTCGGACTCGAAGTACCACGCGGCGAACGCTACATATTGCTCCGGGGATCCCGCCAAGATCGCCAACAGATCCGCGGATCCGTCGGGATCACCGGCGTCGGGCAGCCCGAGCTCGAGCGCCGACCATCCCGCTTCGCCCCCGGGGTGCCACAGCACGAACGAAGCGTAGTCTGGGGTAAACGCCGGTTCCTCGAGGCACGCAGCAAAGACCTCGGGCACCTGCGCTTTGGCGATTTCGAGACTGTAGCGCTGGATCGCATCGCTGCGTTCGTGTGCGAACCCCTTGATGAATGCCCGCCCCGCCTCGAACACGATGAAGAACTCGTCGCCGGAGCCGTCACGCATCGAAGCCATGCGCTGACCTCCGGCCCACGCCGCATTGAAAGAGTAGTAGCGACCGTCCCACTCCTGGCACATCACCGCATCCAGCGTTGCCAGAGCTCGACACAGCTCCTCGAGTTTTTTGGGGTGAGGGAGCGCCTCGAGGTGCCGGGAAGAGGGCGTCTGCATACACGAGACGCTAGCAGGGATGCGCCGAGTGTGGGCTAGAAGAGTCGAGCCTACGCGAAACGCTGATCTGGTGTTTCCTCGCGGCGACGCAACACATGCAGCAAGAGCCCGAGAGAGAGCAACGCCGCGACGACCGCTGAGCCCCCGTAACCCAGGAGCGGCGCAGTATTCGCGATTTCCGGGACCAAACCGAGGTTGCCCCCCGCAGCCAGCAGCAGGTGCACGCCCCAGAACGCCGCGACTCCGCGGCCGATCGCGCGCGACTCGATGCTCGAGGCGCGGAGTCCAATCCAGGCCGCGACCCCGACGACGACCAGGTTGAGCAACACGACGCCAGCCATCCCAACCCATCCGGCCTGGTTGCCAACGAACACATAGGGCGCTTCGAAGGCCGTGACGCCGTGACGCGTGGGCCAAGGCGCGTCGGCTCCCCAGAGCCCTCCCTGTGCCAACAGGCGTCGCAGCTCCAAGAAGCGCCAGCCTGCGCCGTGGGGATCGTCACCCGGGAACAACCAGTACTTGAGTCGCGCGAGCTGGTACGGACGCAGGAGCGCCACGAGCGTACCCAGAACCAGCAAACTCACAGCGCCAAAGCTCAGGCGTTGAGCCACGCTCCAGCGCACCAGGGAGAGCGCCGCGACGCCGCATGCCAGCCAGATCAGTGCCCCACCAGGTCCGGCACTCAGCAGCAACTTGAGCCCAACCAGCCCCAAGATGCTGCCCGCCAGCCAAGCGGAAAGGCTGCTCGCGGGGTTCTGCCGCTCGGCGGAGAAACGCGCAAAAGCAGGGATCGCGGCCACGCACAACACGTCGGCGGGGCGGAGCCACGCTTGGGAGCTTAGACCCGCTGCGAGGCTGACGCCGAGCACCGCCACAGCAGCCAGCGGGTACGCCAATCGTGTCAGCGCCTTCGGTTCGATCGAAACGCTGAGCCCGACGACCACGAGCCCCACGGCGGCCCAGCTGAGCTGGCGGCTCACCAGGTCCTGATACGGATAGTGCGTCTGACGCAGCACCAAGAGCCCGGTCAGCCCTAGGAGCGCCGCAGCGCACACCGCAGCGCCTCCCAGCACCCAACGCCACCGCCCGTCGAGTTCCCCTGCCATGGCTTCGCAGAACGCCAAACACGGGGTCTCGTGTTCCCGTGGCTGTTCCCTCTCCCCCAAAACCCAGGGCGAAATGCAGAAACGCGGGCTCCGGTGTAGAACCCGCGTCTTGCGTCTCGCTTGTCCGAAGTTCAGTCGACGTCGGCGCAGCAACGGAAGCCGGTTTCGGTCCCGTTGTAGTAGCGGTCGTGGGCCGTCTGGGCCGCGCGACAGAAGTTGCGGCTAGGCTGCCAGTAGGCGCCCTTCATGGCCGGGCGGGCCGGCGTGGACCCGTCGATGGTCACGAACTCCTCGAGGTTTCCGGCCATGTCACGCACGCCAAAGGGACTGACGCAGCGGTTGTACGTTCCCGGCGGAACACGACGGTCCTTGAGGTTGCCCTCGGCGTCGACCAAGTCGGTGTGATCCGCGTTGCATGCGGTGGGGTCGCGCTTGAAACCGTAGGGATACGGGCGCATCTCCTCACCTTCGCAGGCGAAGTTCCACTCGCTCTCCATGCACACGCGCTTGCCCTGGGCGCGACACGTCTGGTCGGCGTGGGTCCAGCTCTTGTGGCTCTCCGGCAAGGTGTTGCCCGGAGCGACGTACTCATCGCGGTCGATGCAGTACTTCATCTTCTTCTTCGGCCCCTCGCACTCCGCGGGCTGCTTGTACTCAGCGCAGCGGAATTTCTCGAAGCGGCCTGGCGGGTCGAGGTAGCGCAGACAGGTCTGCTTCACCTTCGGGCAGTACTCGCCTTCAACCAGCACCATGTTCGCGGGGCACTCCCCGCTCTCACTGGCTGGCGCTGTCTTCGCCTCGGGAGCCGGAGCGACGTTGGCTAGAGGCTGGGCCTCCTCAACGCTCTCTTGCGGCGGGATGGACTCCGACGCTTGGTTTGCCTCGTCGAGCTGCAGGGCACGCGGCTCAGGCGATGGGCGGTCACAGGCGGCCAGGGCGAACACTCCGACCGTCAACCAGAGGGGTAGCTGGATGGGACGCAAAGCCAGGCGATTCTGCGTGAGCCCCTAGGGATGTCAAGGCACCGCCTCGGTCACGTGGCTGATTGGTGACACCCAGTGCGACCTGTAGGTCACGAACCTTCAGGTTTCAAGTAAGCGACGCATACGCCGAATTAGTCCAATTATATCAAGCCATTAACGGCGACATTTGATGCACTACGCACGTCTAGAATCCAGGAAATCTGAGGCACTGCGGACACCTGGCACGCACGCGGTGCGACGATAAGTTCGCCTGGAAACGACACGATTTTGCCACCCACGAGTTGCTCGCGGGTGGCTTCGGCCGACCGGATGTTGGGCTCTTCGAACGTCTGGCGAGACGCTCAGCCGTTGGGTCCGCCCTGGCTGCCGGGCACGTCCGAGCAGCAGCGAACGCCGAGTTGGATGTCTTCGTAGTGGTCGTCGTGAGCCGTCGTGGCGGGACGGCAGCGATTGCGAGCCGCCATCCACCAGCCGCCCTTGAGCGCCGTGCGGAAGGGATAGTTGTGGGTCGCGCCTTCACGCAGGGTGGGCTCGTCGAGGTTACCAGCGAGGTTGTAGACACCGAACGGGCTCACGCACTCGTCGCGCTCGCCGCTCTTCTCACGGTGATCCTTGAGGACCTGGTGTCCCTTCTTCATCTCGTACAGGTCGTCGCGATCCTGGTTGCAGACGGCCTTGCGCTCCCAGCCGTAGGGGTACGGGCGCATCTCCTCGCCCTCGCACGCGAAGTTCCACTCCTGCTCCGCGCAGAGCCGCTTGCCCTGTGCCTTGCAGATCTTGCTGCCAGTCACGAAGCTCTGATGGTTGAGCGGCAGCTCTTCACCGGGCTTCGTGTACTCGTAGCGATCGATGCAGTAGTTCATGCTGACGCGCTTGCCCACGCACTCGGACTTCTCGAACACCTTGCAGCGGGCGTAGGGCAGCTTGGGATCATCGAGCCACTCCTTGCAGGTCTCGCGCACCTCGGTGCAGTACTCACCAGACACCTGCACCATCTCGGGGGGGCAAGCGCCGGAGTTGTCCACAGGCTTCGCGCCAGCGGGCAAGTCGTCAGCCGCCTGCTTTTGCTCGGGAGTGACGTCACTGTTACGCGTGGCGTGACGCGTATCAGCCGCCTTGGCGCTCGCTTCATCAGCGCGATTGACGGCAACAGCAGGCGCCTCCGAAGGCTCGGCGACGATGGCCTGCGGCGCGCTGATCGGAGCGTCCCCACCACGTAGCGCCGCGAAAGCGCCCGCCGCGACGGTACACACTAGAGCTCCCACCAAGAAACGCCGATTCATGTTGCCTTGACCTCCGTTTGGGCGCGCTCTCCGCGCCTCATCGATGTTGCGTCATCGCGTTTGTAAGGGTTCCAGCCTCGCTCCCATTCAGGCAAACAAGCTGGTCCTCCAAGCCGCGTGCGAGTGAGCAATGCACGCGTCGTGCCGACAATCTCTTCCGCAGTCGCTACCGCACGGCTGTAGTCGGGGCGTTCGTCACCCCGGATGTCTAAGGCGCTCACGCCCCGACGTCGCCTCGGTTCCCTCGCCCTTCGCAACTGCGACGCCCCCAATTTGCCTTCGTCCGCTGCCATCTCTCGCTAACGGCAAAGCGTGACAACGCATGAGCAGCCACGTGAGGACGCGGTGATTCGCGCGGAAACAGCCGTGGCTTCAGGTGTGAAGTTGAGTCACGGATGCAAGGTGCCGCGCAAGAGATGTCATAGGGCGCGCAGCGAGTGCACGACCTAGGTCCCAGACAGCGCGTCCTCGAAGCGGTTGTCCCGCTGGAGCGCGCCAAGGCGATCGTCGTGGCGAACGCGCTCTGGGTCGAGCCCCGCCGAGACCGCCTGCCTCAGCAACCTGAGCGCCGCATCCATCTGCTCCGCTTCAACGAAACCCCGCAGCCCCGACACGCCGTCGTCCGCGACTCCGGTGCGCTCGAAGAGCCGCTCGAACAGGCTCGCTGCCGCGAGCGCGGCACCCCCGTCGAGGGCAGCGTGGGCCACCCGCCGGGCGTCATCACTGGGAGTGTCGTCGAAGATATCCAAGGTGACGCGGGCGGCGCGCTCGAAGTCGCCCACCTTGAGCAAAGCTTTGATGTAGAGCGCAGCGAGCTCAAGACGCGTGTCACCCGCGCGTCGAGCGTGGGCAATCGTCTCCACCGCACGCTGGTCCTGACCCGAGGCTTCGAGCACTGCAGCACGCAGGTATGGATCCAGAGGCTGATCTTTTGGCGCACGCTCGAGCACCTGCTCGGCGGCTGCAGGGTCACCCCCCAGGAGAGCTGACCAAGCGCCGATTTCGGCGGCACGGCGTCGTACGTCCGCGTCGGGAGTCGCCTCGAACACGGCGCGCCCAATGGCGTGGGCTTCCGCCAACCGTCCCTGATCCATGGCGTTGCGAGCCTCGGTCAGCATTTGCAGCAGCGCCTCCTTGGGGATCGGCGCAGGCTCTGGGCGACGCAGACTCATCCAGTTCGTGGCCGCTGCCCAGCCGAGGATGATGGCGCCAAACATCATGTTCCCGACCAGGAACGCGATCGCGCCTAGGACACCCACCACCACGGAGATGATCAGAGCGACGCGTTCACGCCCCTTCCCCAAGATGGCCGCGACGATGTGCCCGCCGTCAAAGGGGATGACCGGCAACAGATTGAACGTCGACCAGAAGACGTTGAGGATGGCGAGCTGGCTCAGCACCCGCCCGGTCATGCTCACCTTCTCACCAAGCAGCTCCTGACCGCTAACGACCAGCGCGACGAACGCCCCCGCGGCGAGCAGGTAGCCAGCCAAAGGCCCAGCAGCAGTCACGATGACGCGTTGGACCCGCGTGGGCTCCGAGTTCGGCGACCAGACGGTACGTCCACCGAGGGCATGGAGCACGATGTGTGGGGACTCTCCGTAGGCTCGCGCGGCGAACGCATGCCCCAGCTCGTGAACCAACAAGGAGACGAGCAGGATGCCGAGCCAAATCAGCATGCCCGTCAACAGCGCGCCCATGCTGCCCGCAGCCGTGTTCAGGCCGAACAACACCGCGATCACCCAAAAGCTCGGTTCGACTTGAACCGGAAATCCAAACAGACGGAAACGCATGGCGATGAAGTGGCTCGGGCCCTCACACCTTCGAGCCTCCAGAAGGATGTAGCCCTGTTGCCTGGGCTTGTCGATGCGCGCCGGGCGTTGAAACGACCCTTCGATCCGACGTCGACGGCTGGCAGGACCCTAGCGGCTCTTCTTGGGCTTCTTCCGCTGCGCTTCCCAGAGGGCCGCGACACGCTCCAGCTCCGCGAGCAAGGCGTGGTTCGACTCCACCCAGAACTGCGCGCGGCTGTTGGCGCTGCCCACCCAACACGTGACGGCGCGGGAGGCCCAGCTCTTGGGGATGGCGTCCATCATCTCTTCATCGGTGCGGTCGTCGCCCGCGCAGAAGAGGAAATCCGCCTTTGAGTGGCGTCGCAAGAGCTCGCTGGTTGCGCGGCCCTTGGTGGCTTGCTCGTGACGCACCTCGATCACGCGGTTCCCCTTGAGCACGTTGAACGGGCGACGCTTCAACACGTCCGCCAGCAGCGGCAGCAGTTCATTCGCCTGGAAGGCACCGAACTCCGGGTCAGCGGCGCGGTAGTGCCAGGCGATCCCTCCCCGCTTGTACTCGACTCGACTGCCCGGAGTGCGGGACACGAAGTCCTTGAACAACGGGTCGATTGCCTTCTTGAGCGACTCGATGCTTGGTTGCTCCCGGTCGTGCCATTCGCCGCCGATCGGCTTCACACCCAACCCATGTTCGCAAACCAGCCCGATCGGCAGCTTGCCGAGCCACTCCTCGAGTACCGCTGCCGGGCGTCCACTGATCACGTAGAGCGTACAGAGCTGCGAGAGCTTCTCCAGCGTCTGCAGGATCCGCGGCTCGGGGGTGGCGTTCATCGGGTCGTTGACGAAGCCCCGCAGGGTGCCGTCGTAATCCAACAACATCAGTGGATTCGTTGCCGCGCGGACTTGCGATGCGAGGGGCTCCGCGTCGACCCGCAAGCGCTTGAAGGTGGTTCGCGCGCCTTCCGTTCCAGACTCCAGCTGGTCCAGGAAGCGCTTCGCCCAGCGCATGCTCGTGTTGTTGTCGACGAAGTCCAGCATGTTCCCGAACGCCTGCTGCTGCTTCGTGCGAGCCACGCGGCCCTCGAGCGCATGCGCCAACTCGTGGGCTACCTGGTCCACGTTGTACGGGTTCACCAGCCGCGCCCCAGGCAAGCAGTGCGCGGCGCCGGCGAACTCGCTGAGGATCAAGGTACCGCCCTGTTCTCTCCGCGCGGCAATATACTCCAGCGCCACGAGGTTCATGCCATCGCGAATCGGTGTAATGAGCGCGACATCAGCCGCCTGGTAGAGCCCCGCCAAGCGCGCCCGTGAGTACGCTTGATTCACGTAGACGACGGGAGTGTGTGACGCGGAACCAAAACGCCCATTCACGCGGCCAACCAGCTCGTCGACCTCACGTTTCAGCGTTTGGTATTCCTGGACGCCCATGCGTGAAGGCGCGGCGATCTGGATTAACACCACCTTGTCCCGAAGCTTCGGGTGGCGGGCGAGCAGCTCCTCGAACGCGCGCAGCTTCTCCGGGATCCCCTTGGTGTAGTCCAAGCGGTCGACGCCGACCACGATGTGCTTGTTTCCGTAGGTCTCTGAAAGGCGCTGCAGCTCGCTCTTCGCGTCCTCCGTCTGACAGAGCTCCGTCACCTCCCCCGGGTCGATACCGATCGGCAACATCCCGAGCTTCACGCGGTGGGAGGACAAGCGAATCGAGTTCGGATCGCTCTCGATACCAAGCACGCGCAAGCATGCCGCGCGGAAATGGCTAACGTACTCATAGCTGTGAAAGCCGAGCAAATCAGCGCCGAGCAAGCCGGTCAGGATCTCTTCGCGCACCGCGAGGGAGCGATAGGTCTGGGCCGCGGGGAAAGGAATGTGGAGGAAAAACCCGATCGGGCAGTCCAAACCTCGGCGCCGCAAGAGCTCTGGAACGAGAGCCAGCTGGTAGTCATGCACCCAGACGACGTCGCCGGGGCCAGCTTGCTCCAAGATCGCGTCAGCGAACTG
The DNA here is from genome assembly GCA_020633205.1 of Polyangiaceae bacterium. Lineage (NCBI taxonomy): Bacteria > Pseudomonadati > Myxococcota > Polyangiales > Polyangiaceae > Polyangiaceae bacterium. Next base: position 727,511 of record JACKEB010000012.1, on the reverse strand, counting down.
CTCGTTCACCTTTTGATACGCACGCCAAGCGCTGCGATCGAAGTGGATGCGCTCGTTCAGCGCATGAAACAGTGGCCACAGCACCTGGTTGCTGAAGCCCTCGTAGAAGCCTGAAATATCGCTCTTTGCGATGAATACTGGCGCGGAGCCGTGGCGGCTGAGTTCGCGCGTAACGGCTCCACGATCGGCTTCTGAGACGTGGGTGCCTGGCCAACCGAGCCAGGTGAACGGGCGTTGATCGGCGACGGATTTCAGCGCGGTGACGAGACCACCGGTGCTAGCGTGCACCGTCCATCCGTCGGCTCGCTTCGCCATCGTTACCGGCAGGCGAGCCGATGCGACGATTAGCTTGGCTTTGCTCATGAAGTGTCGCTTATGTCATAGGCCACACTGGGTCTGCAACCGAGGCCCTAGACAGCGTGAAAGACGCTGAGCGCCTTCATGCCTCGTCCCCACCTCCCCTGAGAGATCCTCCGTGAAACACGCACTGATCGGCAATTGCTCTTATCAAGCCTTGATCGACGATCGCGGCGCCGTCAGCTGGCTTTGCTGGCCGCGCTTCGACTCGAGCTTCGTGTTCGGTTCACTGCTCGACTCGAAACGTGGCGGCGAGTTCAGCGTCCAACCGCGCGAGAGCGAGTTTCAAACGGAGCAAGACTACCTGCCGAACACCAACATCCTGCGCACGGTGTTCAGCTCGGAGTCGGGTCGTTTCGAGCTGATCGACTTCGCGCCGCGCTACAAGCAGTACGATCGCTCCTTCAAGCCAAACATGCTGGTGAGGCGCCTGCGTCCGTTGGACGGTCGCCCCAGTGTGAAGGTCGCGTGCCACCCCGTCTACGACTATGGCGAAAAGGTTCCGGCGTCCTACGTCGCGAGCAACCACGTGCAGTGGCAAGTGGACGGTGGGCCGCTACGCCTGACGACGAACGTGCCCCTCGCCTACCTGCTCGAGGAGCGCCCCTTCCTGCTCACTCAAGAAACGTATGTGGTTTTGACCTGGGGCAACCCCCTCGAGGCCGCGCTGGAGGAAACCTGCGAGACGTTTTTCTCGCGCACTCGCAAGTACTGGGAGACCTGGGTCAAACACACCAACTTGCCCGGTATCTTCCAACGCGAGGTGATCCGTTCAGCACTCGCGCTGAAGCTCCACCAGTACGAAGACACGGGCGCGATCACCGCGGCCACCACCACCAGCATCCCGGAGCACGCGGGCTCTGGGCGAAACTGGGACTACCGCTACTGCTGGCTGCGGGACACCTACTTCACGCTGCACGCGATGCGGCGGCTAGGGCACTTCGAGGAGATGGAGCGCTTCGTTTCCTTCGCCCACAACATCGCGGAAGGCACCGCCGCGCTCCAGCCGGTCTACGGCATCAGCGGGGAGTCTCGGCTCTCGGAGCGCACGCTGGATCACCTCGCCGGCTACAAGGACGACAACCAGCCTGTGCGGGTCGGCAACGCCGCCTACCTGCAAGTGCAGAACGACGTCTACGGCGAGATCATCGCCGCCATCGCGCCCCAGTTTTTGGACCTACGCTTCGACACCCAGGGCAACCACGAGCACCGCGCGGCTCTGGTGCACCGCTTGCTCGGCTACATCGAACACACGATGGAGCTCCCCGATGCGGGCATCTGGGAGTACCGTGCGGAACCTGAAGTTCATACGTTCCCATTGCTTTTCCACTGGATTGGCGCCGCACTGTCAGCACGCATCGGCAAATCGATCGCCGATCCGGCGCTCGAAGGTCGCGCCCTGGGCCTGGTGGCTCGAGCCCGTAGCATCATCGAAGAGCAGTGCTACCGCCCGGAGCTCGGCTTCTACGCCGAGAGCACCAGCCCCTCGAACAACAACGCCGATGCCTCGCTCTTCATGATGGTCAACATGGGCTACCTGAAGCGCGGCGACGCGCGCGCCGAGCGCCACGTACGGGAGCTCTACAAGCGGCTCAGCGTCGATCGCTACCTGATGAAGCGCTACAATCACTTCGACGGCATCGGCGAGACGCTCAGCACCTTCACGGTTTGTGGCTTCTGGGCCGCCGAGGCTCTAGCCAGGCTTGGTTACCGCGAGGAAGCAATTGAAGCTTGCGAGCAGCTGATCAAGCACGCGAACCACGTCGGCCTGTTCAGCGAAGACATCGACCCACAAAACGGCGAGCAGTGGGGCAACTTCCCTCAGACTTATTCCCACGTGGGACTCATCAACGCCGCCTTCGCCATCCGCCAAAGCGCCCTCGACCTCCTCGCCTGAGCTGTTCATTTTGGGGGTGAGGTGCACCAGCGCAGACCCCTTCAACCCCCACAGAACAATTCAAATGGGAACCGCCAAGCACGCCAAGCACGCCAAGTTCAGGGCAGCCCCGCTCCCAACTTGAACGCGTCGTTTGAGTATTGGCAGCGCTTTGCGCTCCGCCGATGCAGGTGGCTGGACGTACGTCTGGGCTCACGCGTTTCGAGCCGAATCCCTTGGCGCTCTTGGCGACCTTTGCGGTCAATCCACGTGAGCACCCAGACACAACCAACCGCCAACGAGACGAAGGGCCCGTGCGAGGTGGCATCTCTCGCGGGTGTCGTTACTCGTGGATGTTCACGGTGGTCCCCTCGCCCATGTCTGTCCCGATGTTGATGCCGTGCCAGTTGTCTGGGAGCGGCGGGTCGGTCCAGTTGAAGACGACGCGGGCGTCGATGGGGGCGAGGTTCACGCAGCCGTGGCTACGCGGGATACCGAACACGTCATGCCAGTAGGCGCCGTGGAGTGCGTAGCCGGCGGCGAAGTACTGGATCCACGGGACGTCCCGTAGCTCGAAGCCGCCGGCTCCGCGGCGCCGGGTCACACCGTATTCGGGGTGGCGTCCCTTGGCGATGTTGGCGAGCCGACGCTGATCTTCTGACGACAGCTTGGTGCCGTCCTTTTCAGCCTTTTTAAGCCGCGCGATGGTCGCGCGAGTCTCTTCGTCGTAGCGCGGGCCTCCGCCACCTCCAGCCTTCTTGCCGCCAGCAACGCTGGAGTTTTCTTCGGAGTCCATGGCCGCCGCGATGTGCTTGCTCTGCAGGCGGAAGACACCGGTTGGGGTGGCGTTGGTGGTCTTCGGATCCCCAAAGCGCGGGCGCCCGGTGGAGACCAACGTCGCGTACCAGGCGCGCTTGCCCTCCCAGAGCACCAGGGTTTGCTGCCCCAGGGAAACATCGATCCACTTCTCGCCCTTTTCGGCGGCCTCGGGCCACTCCGCGGGCGGCGAGACGATGCCAATGTCGTCGGCCTTCAGCCAGCGCGTCTTGTCCTTGAGCGTCTGGTAGAAGCGCTTGCCCGCCTTGATCCGCGCCTTGCCGGTGATGGGTACGATGGCGCGCCGAGGCAGTGTGCCCATCTTGCGCACCTCGTCTTTGCCCTTCAGGAGCTGGTAGGTCACCGCGTCGCGCTTGATGATGAAGGCGAAGGGCACCGGCATCTCGGGCGTGAGTTCGACGCCGTGCCACGGGGAGCCGGTGTCAGGCTTCACCTTCGTGGTGGGGATGATGCGCATGTCCACGGTCACCGCAAAGCCGCGAGTCAGATCTTCATCCTTGGCGATGAACGAGTCGACGAAAGACAGCCCGGTCTTGCGCCGCACGCGGTCGGCGAAGATCGCGTAGTCGGGCACCTCGAAGCCAGAAACATTGGGGATTTTACGGCCATCTTCGACCCACCACGGGGGCCCGGGGTCGTTCGCGTCACCACCAAACAGCTCCACCCGAGAGAGCTCCGTCGAGAGCTTGAAGCCCGCTGGGTGCTTGAGCCCTGGGACGGCGATTCCCCGCGGATCTAACGGGATGTCGTTGGCTCCGAGCTCGACCTTCTGCACCTCGGCAGAGTTCTCCGCGAACCACTTGAGGTGATCCTCGAGGCCGAACTCGCTGTCGATCTGCTGCTTCTTCGACGGCACCTTCAGGTACTGCGGTGCTGTCGCGCGCACGAAGCCGTAGGCATAGGGCATCGGCTTGTCGAGGTGAGCGCGGCGCTTGGTGGCCTTGACCAGGGGAGCCTCGAGGTCCGTCGTTGCGTCTTCGGTGCAGACGTACCCCATCGGGTAGATGTGGTACCACTCCCCCTTGCAGTCGCCGACCTTGTCCTTGGTCGCCTCTGGGTCGCGCTTCACGACAGCGCCGAGACGCAAGTAACCGAGACGCCGCGACTCCTTGTGGGGCCGCGCGTAGACGATGGTCGCGATCTGGGTCGCGGCGATCATGGCAGCGTCTTGGGGAGCTTGAGTGTCGAGCTCGCCGTGATCCACTTGCATCGTGGACAGCGCGGCAGGCACAGCGCTGGCGTTCGCTGACGCGACAGCAGAGCTGCCCGGCGCGCCGTGCTCGGCGGTCGCCTTGTCTTTGCACGCGCTCAGGAGCGTCAGCGCAAACAGACACCCGGTGATGGCCCGTCCAGTCACGCCCCGTGTTTAGCGGCTGTGCGTGTCAGATCAAGCCCGGGCTGCGAAATGCATGGCACCTGGGGCGACCTGGTCAGGCGTAGAGAGCTGCGCCGCGCCTCACCCCCAAACCCGCTAAAACAAGGGGTTTCAGCCGCTGGGCGGCTCTTCGAAGGGGCTGCTACTGAAGAGCTCGTTCGGCAGTGAGCGGCCGTCCATTTGGACGTCCTTCGCGCCATCGGGCAGCTCCGGCAGTTCATCGAGATCGTAGCCGGGGCCAATCCAGAACACCTCCGGCACGGGGCGGTAGCTGCTGTTGTAGGAGCGATCCGCCTTGGTGCCATCGGGGCGCGTGATCTTCACCCAGCTCACCACGTCGTAGCCTTTGCGCCCGCGCTGACGCATCAAGCGCTTGCCCGGCTTGATCCAGGGCTTGGTGGTGATGCGACGATAGAAGTCGTACGCGCGAGACACGCCGTACTTGTACTCGACCTTCGGCGCTGCCCTGCCGAGGAGCTCCACCTTGAGGAAGCCCGGCGTGGGAATGAACGCGTGCACGATGATCGGCGTGTCGTAGGGATTTCGGATCTTCAGATCGACCTCACCGAAGACCACCGTCGCGTCGAGCCCGAGCGGCGCATAACCGCTTGGACGACTGTGGCTGCGACGGTCAACGACGTCGAGGGCTCCATACACGGCCGCAGCATGCAGGGTGGAAGCGACCTGGCAGGTACCACCTCCAACGCCTGGGGTGAGCTCGTCATCCAAGATCACCGGCGCCCAAGTGAAGCCCCGTGCCAGGCTGCGGTCACCCACGCGCTCATTGAAGCTCAGCGTCTGCCCCGGCGCGATCACGACGCCGTTCAAGAGCTCCGCGCCGCGGGCGATGTTGACCGCGCGCCCCTCCCCGGTACCGGCGAACTTCGTCTGAAATTCGCCTAGAATCTGCGATACGTCGATGTCCGCCAGCATATCCAGACTGACCTGCGGCGGTGTCGACTTGACCTTCAGCTCGAGGATCTGATTTTCGTCGAACTCTTGCCCTGCGGCAATGCTCTTGACGGTGGCAAGCACGTCAAGGCTCCGGCCGGGGGTGTCGTGGATCTTTTGATGTCCCACCAAATCGAGGCGCGCGTCCACTGGATCGCGAAATACCTCAGGCGCCAGCTCTTCGAGTGCGACCTCCAGCTTGCGCTCATCGAAGCTCCAAACCAGCGGCAAGTCTTGCTCACCACGCTTGGCTGAGACCACCCGGTAGATCCGCTCGGAAATGCTCCCCTGCTCCGCGTGCTCGCGCACCTTCGCCAGGGTTTGACCCACATCGAGCTCTACCCCGAGGGCGCCGAGGCGACGCTGATGCACCTCACCGTCTATCTCGAGGTACACCGGCCGGGCCAAGAGCTGCGTGCGGCGCTCTTCCAGCCACACGCGAAGCGGCTTGTCCTCGGGCTGGAGGCGTCCGCCGACGTAGGTGCCCGGGACACTGCGGCCCGGAGGCAGGTAGTGATAGTAGGCGTACGTCGTCCCGCCCGTGATCCCTGCGACCAGCGCGACCATGAAGCTCGGCAACAGCCAGCGACGACCCTTGCGCCGCGCGGGTTTCCGCGAACTCAGCGCCCAGTCACTGTCACTCTGTTGCTGCTTCGAATGGGGGTCAGCCTTGCCGAGCACCATACTCACTCCTGGATCGTATCGGGGAGCGGGTCGGCAGTGCAAAGTTCGCTGCACGCCGCCCCTGCCTTGGCTCCAACGCCACCGGCGACGGGTCAGATTCCCGCGCGGGTGAAAGGAGCTTCGGCTGAGGCGACAGCTTACGGCGAGGCGGCTCGAGACCTTCCTTGGCTCAAGAATCCGCGCTCCCACATGGGGCAACCTGCATCAACAAGGCGTGCTTGGGGCGCAGGGTCACGGCGCAGAGCGGCTCCGGGATCTCGGCCGAAGGTGCGACGAAGCGGAAGCGGGCGAGCAGCATCGCCAGGATGATCTGCGCTTCCAGCAGCGCGAAGCGGTCCCCGATGCATTTGCGCTGCCCCGCGCTGAAGGGAAAGTAGGCGTGCTTCGGCAGCTTCGCGCGTGATTCCGGCAGGAAACGATCGGGGTCGAAGCGCTCGGGATCGGCAAAGAACTTGGGATCCCGGTGGCTGAGCCACGGGCTCACGAACACCAGACGACCCTTGGGGACGTGGTAGCCGGCGATGGTGTGATCCGCCGTGCTCATCCGCGCTAGCAGCCACACCGGCGGATACAGGCGCATCCCCTCTTCCAGCACGCGACGCGTGACGTCCAGGCGCCCGATGTCGGCGAGGGTGGGCGCGCGCCCTTGCAGTACCGTGTCGACCTCGTCTTGGATCTTGAGGGCCCAGTCAGGGTTTTGGGTGAGGAGCCACAGCGTCCAAGCGAGGGACGCCGCGGTGGTCTCGTGGCCGGCGAGGTACATCGTCATCACCTCATCCCGCAGCTGCTTGTCCGTCATGCCGCGCCCGGTCTCTTCGTCTCGGGCTTCCATCAACATGTCTAGCAAGTCGCCTCGCTGTGCTTCTTCAGGCTGCCGACCAGCAGTATCAGCCCGCGCGCGGCGCTCCGCGATGATGCCTTCGACCACGCTGTCCAGGGCCTTGAGCGCCTTCTTGTACTTCCGGTTCCGCGCGGTAGGAAACACCTCGGGCAGCGCGAGCGGGTGCGTGATCCCCCAGACGACGTGCTCGAGCACCACGGGCATGGCCCAGCTCACCTCGTCAGCGCGCTCGCCGGACTCGATACCGAGCAGCGTCGCGCTCACCACATCCAGCGTGACCCGCATCATCTCCCCGGCGATGTCCACCGGCGCCCCAGATGCCGCGGCCGCCGCAAGGGGGCCATCGAGCAGGCGCTGGGTGCAGCGCACCATGGTCTCGGTCAGCCCTTCGATGCGCTGCTTCGCAAACGCCGGCTGGCTGATGCGGCGCTGCTCACGCCAGAAGTCGCCTTCACTGGTGACGAGGCCGTTGCCCAGCACCTTGCGCAGGAAGTAGTAGCCGCGCGTGTCCTTGGTGAACTCCTTCTGATGCGTCACCAAGATCTGCTCCACGGCACGCGGATCCCGCAAGAAAACCGCCTTGCGGGGACCGAAGCGCGTCTCCATGACGTCGCCCTGGGTGCCCACCTCGCGCAAGAAGGCCAGTGGATCGGTGCCAAAGGCGCGCAACGCACTGAACGCGCTGAAGCCCTGCAGGCGCGGCGGTGACGTGGGGCTAGCGACGAGTGGCATTTCTTGCGTTTGGGTCATGGGAAATTAATATGAGCAAATACTCGATTTACCAACTCGCATCGATTTCAGGCGTTTGGTAGCTTGTATCAGCTGAAACGCGCCCCCGTTTCGCGCGCCGGCTCACTTTTCTGAAGACCGACTCACATGCCCAACACCGCGAAAAGCCTCTCCTCGGGCGCCAAGTCCAAGGCCGCCGCCAAACCCACCAACAAGCGTTCCGCCAAAGCCAAACAGCCAGCCCCCAAGGCTACCTCCGCCGGAAAACGCGTGGCCCTACCCAATGCCGCACGGAAAAGGCCGAGACAAGCCCGCGCGCGAGCCACCGTCGACGCGATTCTGGAGGCGGCGGCTCGCGTGCTCGTAGAAGAAGGCTACGAGGGCGCCAACACGAACCGCATCGCCGAGGTGGCGGGGGTGAGCATCGGCTCGCTGTATCAGTACTTCCCGAACAAGCAGGCGCTGGTCAGCGCGCTGGTGGAGCGCCACGTTCGCCACATCATGGACTTGCTCGGGAGCGGCCTGATGACCGCCGCAAGCCTCCCCCTCCCCGACGGGATCCGCCGGCTCGTTCAGGTGATGCTCGACGTGCACCGCCTGGAGCCAGAGTTGCACCGCGTGCTGGCAGAGCAGCTTCCCCGCATCTCCACGCCTGACCATCACCGCCAGACCAACACTACGGCGCAGGCGATGATCAAGGGCTACCTCGAGCAGCGCCGCTCCGAGCTTCGGCCGGGGCTCGACCTCGAGACCGCGCCGTTCATCTTGGTGCACAGCGTGGAGGCGGTGACTCACGCCGCGGTGATTGAACAGCCAGAGACGGATCCCGAGCGCTTGGTCGACGAGGTCACCGCGATGATCGTGGCGTATATGCTGCCAAGCGCAGGCTAAGCGCCGGTTCGTCGAGCGCGGCTCCCGGGCTATTCGACCACGGGTCGCAAGTGCTCAGCCGCCGCCGACGAAGTGCACGATCTCGAGCACGTCTCCTTCTGCGAGCTGCACGCTGGGGTGCTCCGCCCGAGGCACGACCTCGCGATTGCGCTCGACGGCAACGGGGCCATCCGTCAGCCCGAGGTGCTCGATCAACGCGCGCACGCTGAGGCCATCGGGGACCTGATGTTCTTCGCCGTTGATGGTCAGCTGCATGGCGCGCCTATACCACGACTGAGCGCGCTAGCGGCGGTGTCCCAGGGCGAGCTCTTGGTAAATCGCGGCGCCCGCAGCCCCTTCGAGCGCTTCACGCTCCGTCAGCTCCCGCACCACCTTCGCCGAGGTGCCCCGAACCAGAACTCGAGGCGGCACCTTCATGCGGGGCGGCACGACGGCGCCCGCAGCGATGATCGCGCCCTCGCCGATCTCCGCGTTGTCCAAGATCACGGAGCCCATGCCGATCAACGCCCCACGGCGCACCGTGGCCCCGTGGATCACCGCGTTGTGACCAACGGTGACGTCCTCCTCCACGAGCGCGTCGCTCACGCCGCCGGTCATGTGCACCGTGGCGTTGTCCTGAATGTTGGTGCGGGCGCCGATGCGGATGCTCCCCACATCTCCTCGGAGCACCGCGCCGTACCAGATGCTCGCGGACTCGGCGATGTACACCTCACCCACCACCACCGCGTTTTCCGCCAGGAAAACAGACTCGTGAATCTCTGGCGTGTGTTGATTGTAGTTTTTGACGATTGCCATCACACCACCGGGAGGTTGACGCGCCCAGGTTTACTTACCCGCGCCTGCTCTGGCGTGGCTTCGCTGCTCGGAAGCGGTGCGCGCCGCGCCTCGTCCAGGAGCTCTGCCTGCAGGCTGTGCTTGAAGGCGCCCACGATGCGCACCTCACACAGCTCACCCAGCACGTCGCTGTTGGCTCCGAAGTGCACAATCTCGTTCCGCTCGGTGCGACCGGTGTAGCCGCCGGTCTTGCCGAGGCCCTCCACCAGCACCGTCTCGACGTTGCCGATCAGTCGGCTCAGGTGCTCGCGCCTCAGCTCCTCCGAGAGGTCGAACAGCGCCGCCAGGCGCCGGCTCTTCTCTGCTTCGGTCACGTCGTCTTTCAGCTTGAGCGCTGGTGTGCCCGGGCGCTCGGAGTACTTGAAGCCAAAAACGCCTACGAAACCCACGCGGCGCACCAGCTCGAGCGTGGCCTCGAAATCCTCTTCTGTCTCCCCAGGGAAACCCACGATGATGTCCGTCGAGAGACTCAGCCCGGGCACTGCCTGCTTCAAGGCGTCCGTGCGCTCGAGGTACTCCGCCACGCTGTAGCGACGAATCATGCGCCGCAGCACGCGGTCGCTGCCGGACTGCACCGGCATATGAACGTGGCGCACCAGCTGAGGCAGCTCGCGGTGCGCTGCGATCAGCGACGGCGTGAGGTGCCTCGGGTGGGGGCTCGTGTAGCGCAAGCGGGCAAGGCCAGGCACCCTCGCGCAAATCGCACGGAGCAACCCCGGGAACTCACTCTCGTCAGCGTGGATCCCGGCACCGCGACGCTTCGCCGTCTCCCCCGATGGAAGCTTGGCGAGGGGCGCGGCATCCGTCGCCGCCGAGGGGAGCTGAGACGTCGGGTCCAGGTAGCTGTCCACCGTCTGGCCGAGCAGCGTGATCTCGCGGGTGCCGCGAGCAACCAGCGCCTCGCACTCCGCCAAGATTTCCCCGGATGGCCGGTAGCGCTCAGGACCGCGAGTGGTGGGCACGATGCAGAAGGAACAGCGCTCGTCGCAGCCCTTCATGATCGTGACGAAGCTCGACACCTGGCGCGAGCGCGGCAGCCCGGCTTCCAGGCTGAGAAAGCGCGGCGAGTCCAGGTCGAACGCCGCACGCACTTGGGGCGGCGCCCCGCCCTCCAGTTCGCGCAGCAGACCCGGCAGCTCCGGGATGTTGTCGGGGCCAATCAAGAGGTCGATCTGGGGCATGCGCTTCACCAGGCGCTCACCCTCTTGCTGCGCCACGCAACCCGCCACGCCAATCAGCAGCTCTGGGCGGCTGCGCTTCAAGACGCCGAGTCGCCCCACCTCGCTGCGCAATTTTTGCTCGGCCTTCTCCCGCACGCTGCAGGTGTTGAGCACCACCAAATCGGCGTGCTCCACATCTGCTGCGGGGGCATAGCCGGCGCGCTGCAGCACCTCCTCCATGCGCTCGGAGTCGTGCTGATTCATCTGGCAGCCGAAAGTGACGAGGCTGTAGGAGGGCATGAAGCGCCTCGCCCTAGCACAGCTGGGTCGCGCGAGCGAACCCCCGGCAAAAGCCCGCAACCCATCGTCGACGCGACCCTCAGCGCCAGAGCTCGACCTCGGGACAGCCCATGCGCCGCCGTCTCGCGTTGACCGCTGGGCGTCGCCTCCCGTAAAACCCTGGTCCGCAAATCCCTCAGCGCGTGGCGGCGAGCCAGACGACCGCGGACTGGCTGCCCCTGGCAGCGCAAAGACCCACGCGACGGGCGATGAACGCTACGGATAGGACGGAGCATGGCCGAGAAGTTCAAGAACCTGGTTGAAGTACTTGAAAAGAGCGCGAAGACCCACGCGACGCGCACGCTGTTCGGGACCAAACAGGGCTCGGAATGGAAGTGGATCGACTACCAGACCTTCAAGCGTGACGTCGATCGTTTCCGCGCAGCTTTGAAGGAGCTCGGTGTCGGGCCCGGAGACAAGGTCGCCGTGATCGCCGACAACCGCGTGGAGTGGGCGGTGGGTTGCTACGCCACGTACGGCCTCCGCGCAGCCTATGTGCCGATGTACCAAGCGCAGAAGCCCGACGAGTGGAAGTTCATCTTGGGTGACTGCGACGCCAAGGTCGTGCTCGCAGCGAACCAGGACGTCTACGACAAGCTGAAGAAGATTCAGCCGGAGCTGCCGGCGCTGGAGCACGTGATCAACTTCGAGGGCAACGCGGACAGCGTGGATGCCTACAGCGCGCTGCTCAAGAAGGGCGAGCAGCACCCCGTCGACCCAGAGCAGCCCGACCCCAAGGAGACCGCCGGTTTCATCTACACCTCGGGCACCACGGGTAACCCGAAGGGCGTCATCCTCTCCCACTCGAACATCTGCTCGAACCTCAACGCGATTCACGAGGTCTTCACCTTCAACGCTGAAGATCGCTCGCTCTCGTTCCTGCCTTGGGCGCACTCGATGGGTCAAACCTGCGAGCTCCACGGCCTGATCAGCATGGGCTGCTCCATCGGCATCAACGACGACATCCCGAACCTGGTGGGTAACCTCGCGGAAGTGAAGCCCACGGTGCTGTTCGCGGTGCCTCGCATCTTCAATCGCATCTACGACGGCGTAAACAAGCAGATGAGCGAGAAGCCCGGCTTCATCCAGGGGCTCTTCCGCTCCGGCATCAAAAATGCCACACGGAAAAACGCTGGCGAGTCGCTGGGTATGCTCGAGGGCATGGGCCTCGGCCTCGCCGACAAGATCATCTTCAACAAGATCCGCGACAAGTTCGGCGGCAGGCTGAAGTATGCGATCAGCGGGAGCGCTGCCCTCGACAAGACGGTCGCGGAGTTCGTCGATGCCCTCGGCATCATGGTCTACGAAGGCTACGGCCTGACGGAGACGAGCCCCATCGCCACGGCGAACTACCCTGGTCACCGCAAGATCGGCAGCGTTGGGCGGGCGATCCCGGGCGTCACCATCAAGATCGACACCGTGGTCACCGGCGATGCGGTCAACGGTGAGATCGTGATCTACGGCCCCAACATCATGCAGGGCTACCACAACCGCCCAGAGGAAAACGCCGCCGTGCTGATGGACGACGGCGGCTTCCGCAGCGGTGATATGGGCCGTCTCGACGACGACGGCTACCTCTACATCACGGGGCGCATCAAGGAACAGTACAAGCTGGAGAACGGCAAGTACGTGGTTCCCGCGCCGCTCGAAGAGAAGCTCAAGCTGAGCCCCTTCATCGCCAACGTGATGATCCACGGCCACAACAAGCCCCATAACGTCGCCATCGTGGTACCAGACCCTGACGCGCTAAAGGCCTGGGCCGCGGAAAACGGCGTGGACGTCGCTCAGGCGGGCAGCGACCCCAAGGTCAAGCAGCTGATCCAGGGCGAGCTCGACAAGTTCAGCAAGGACTTCAAAGGCTTCGAGCGTCCTCGCAACTTCGCGGTGATCACCGAGGATTTCTCCACGGAAAATGGCATGCTGACGCCCACGCTGAAGCTCAAGCGTCGCAACGTGCTGGAACGCTACGGCGACCTGATCGAAGGCCTGTACTGAGCAGCCACAGGCGCTAGCCAGCTCAGCTGCATCGCCGCATTGAGGCCGCCGCCCCTCACCCCCAAATTCAAGCGCACGCGAGGCTGTTTTTGGGGGTGAGACGCGTCAGGTGCCTCCCGGGCGTCCTCCCGTAGTCCACCCGCAGCCCCCGCTCTGGTTGGGTTCCGGGCGCGCGCTAGCTCAGCCGCAAGAGCCCTTGCCGCACTTACCGGGCGCGCAGCTCATCGGCTTGCCACTGGCGCTCGAACCGGGAGCCGCGGAGCCGACCTCTTTCGCCTCGACCGACGCTGCGGCGGTGGCTTCAGCGGTAGCCGCCGGAGCTTCGTTGTTCGCCGCGGCGCTGGAAGCGGGCTCCGGCTTGGCCTCCGTGTTGTTGTTGCACGCGACGACGGTCGCTCCCGCCAGCACGGTGAGAATGGCCTCGAGGGTCAACTTGCTTGCCATGGCTCCAGCATATAGCCCATCCAACCGCGACTTGCAGCCATGGATGGCCCCCCGGGCTCGGCGGGTCCGTCAGTACTCGGTTTCACGCCGCGACCGGGTTCAGGCGCTCAGGGCTGGGCGAGCCAGGAGTCACTGACCAAGCGCTCACTGCTAGCGGGTAGTGCGCCGAGGGGCACGAGCAGGCTGCCGCCGAGCTCTTCCTCCCCATAGGGCGTGTAGTAGCCGTCAATCGGCGCGAGCAGGCTCCCACTCCGGTCCACCGGATACACCCTGCGAGCTTCCCCGAGCGCATTCGAGCGTTGCTGAACCCGCCCCAAGAGCTCGAGCCTCCCATCGGGTGTCAGCTGATAGGCGATGAAGGCTCCTGGGCCACGTAGTGATCCCGGCGGAAGCACCAAGGCGGCTTGGGCGTTCACTGCCGCCATGCGATTGAACAGCGCCTTGTACGTGTAGTCGCTGATCCAGCGCGGGTCGCAGTAGCCCATCACGTCCAGCACCTGGGAGGGGTTCAGCAGCGTCTTGCTCCGCTTGTCGTAGCCCCAGCGGCCGATTTTCCCGCCGGCGAAGGGGAACGCCGCGTCCACCGATACGGTCGTGCCGCAGGGGGCGTGCAACCGCCCCTGGGCGTGTCCAAGCTCATGAGCCGATGTCTCGAGCCAGCCCACGTCGGATCCATCCGCGAACACTCCGAGCCCGATTGCCGCGCGGTAATTCTCGTCGTTGGGACCAACCACATTGCTAAGCCCAGCGATGCACGCCCCACCGCAGTAGGCCGAGCTGCTCCCCGCGGGCGCCAGTAGCCCGTAGTAGTAGGTCTTGGGCCCAGCATTGTCGTTCTGGCGCAGCTGCTGCAGCGCGCTGAGCAGGGCCGGCCAGCCCGTGCCATCCGCGGCGACAGAGCTGTTGTAGGTCCACGCGGCGCGCACCGATAGGTTCAGTGTCGCGGTCGGATACTGAGCCAAGAAGTAGTCGCGGTAGGCATCCTGACGGGCCTGATTCAGGAGCGGTAGCCGCCCGTTGATCTTGATTGGCACGAGCTTCACGCGGAAAGCGCCGCCGGGGGACTTCACCCCAAGCGCCGCCGTCCCGCTGCTGGGATAGCGGGAGTCAGCCGTAGTACCCGAGTAGGCACCACTCGTCGCCTCGACCAGCTGGACCGAGAATTTGGCTCCCAGCGTGAGCCAGCTGCCTGGCACGTTGAAGTTCAGCGACGAACTCAGCTTGCTGTTCGTCGAAGCGCCATTCGGGGTCCAGGTGACCTCTTGGGACTGACTCCCGACTTTCAGTTTGCCGACGACGGCGCGCTTCGTCCAAGCCGCCGTCGGCGTCACGAAGACCCGCAGCAACGCCGCCTTGCCCTGCACCAGCGGCGCGTTCGGTGTTCTCGCCGCGCCAGCGTCCATGAGCGTCACCTTGACGGATTGCCACGCAGAAATTTGTGAGATGCGCAAGCCATGTACTGGGGAGCCCGCGGCGACTCCACCACCGCTGCCGCCTGATCCCCCGTTTCCGCCGCTGCCGCTCGAGCCAGCACTGCCGCCCGAGCCACCACTAGCTGAGCCCGCTGAGCCAGCGCTGCCGCCTGAGGCGCCACCAGCCGAGCCCGCTGAACCACCAGCGCCGCCAGAACCACTCTCGCCACCTAAGCCGGCGCTACCACCCGCATCGGCGCCGCCAGCGCCGCCCGTCAGCGAATGCCCCGCAGAGCCTCCACTGCCGCCAGCCATCCCGCCAGCGTCAGCCCCCGCAGCACCACCAGTGTCGAAGCCACTGCTGCCGCCAGTCGCTCGCCCCGCGCCGCCGCCGGAGGTGCCACCTCCGACGCTCCCCGCATCGAACTCGCCACTGCCACCGGCACCCGCGGTACCGAGCTCCGCCTGGCACGCGGCACTCAACACCGCGACCAGCAGCAGGCTGAGGCTGCGAGTTGCGCCAGAGCTTCGGAGGCGTCGATACGGGGGAGCCATCCCCTGAGCATCGGTGACTTCCGTGCAGAAAAGAAGCGCCAATGCTTCCGCTCGAACCCAACGACCAGTTGGTCGAACGCCACGTTTCCGCGCGGTGTGTTATCCAGGGACGGGCGCCACAGCTTGGCTCCGATTCATCTGGGGGCTGAGCCTTGGATCAGGGCGCGATGGGCGTGATCCACTCGGGTTCCAGCACCGCTGGGCCCCCGAGCTGCACCAACAACCCCTTGGAGATCAAGCCGCCTGCGGCGCTGGGCAGGGCACGTACCGGCACGAGCAGCGTCCCGCCCAGCTCGTCGTCGCCGTAGGGCGTGAAGTAGCCGGACACCGCGGGCAGCGGCTTGCCCTGCTCATCCACCGGGTGAACCAGCGTCGCGTCGCCCATTGCGGCGGACCGCAGCTGGACCTTCCCCAGAGACTCGAGGGTGCCGTCAGGCCGCAGCGTGAAGGCTTCGAACGCACCGGCGGCGCGCAGCGAACCGACCGGGACGTGCAGCGCGGGGTTCGCGTTCACATAGGAAATCCGATCAAACATCGCGCTGTAGGTGTAGTCGCTCAGCCAGCTCGGATCGCAGTAACCCATCACGTCATAACGACCGGAGGGCGTGAGCACCTTTTGGCTGCGGACGTCATAGCCCCAGCTGCCTATCCCTCCACCGGAGTAAGGGAAGTTACCGTCGTAAGACGAGACACCGCCGCACGGCGCGTGGGACCGGCCCAGCGTGTGGCCCACCTCGTGAGCTAGCGTGTCGGGAGAACCGCTGTTGCTGCCGTCCGGGAAGAACCCAAGGCCTATTGCCGCACGGTAATAGTCGCTGTTGGCGCTCGGCACCGAGCCAAGGCCCGCGGTGCAGGAACCAGAGCAGAAGCTACTGAAGCGAGACGCCGGGGCAAGCACCCCATAGTAGTAGGTCTCTGCGCTGGGGT
Source organism: Polyangiaceae bacterium (assembly GCA_020633205.1). Lineage (NCBI taxonomy): Bacteria > Pseudomonadati > Myxococcota > Polyangiales > Polyangiaceae > Polyangiaceae bacterium. The sequence goes on along the minus strand of JACKEB010000012.1, from coordinate 711,304 downwards.
TGTCGCTCTGACGCAAGCTCTGGAGGGAACTCAGCAGTGACGACCACCCCGAGGTGCGGGTCACCGTGCCGCTATACGCCCAGGTGGCGCGCACCGTGAGTTCAAGCGAAGCGATGGGATACATGGCCAGCAGCTGCTGACGGTAGGTCTCCACGCGAGCGCTGGAGAGATCGGGCTCGTAGCCACTGACGCGGATCGGGACCAGCTTGAGTTTGAAAGCCCCGTTCGGCGACTCTGCAGCAAGGCTTGCGGTGCCAGACGCCGGGTAGCGGGAGCCGCTGCTCGTACCGGGGAAGCTTCCGCTGCTCGCCTCGAGCAACTCCACGGAGAAGCTCGCGTTGGCCGTGATCCAGCTTCCGGGCACGTTGAAATTGATGGACGAACCCAAGGTCGCGTCGCTTGAAGCGCCACTTGGGCTCGCAGTGACGTCCATCGACTGGCCACCTACGGTCAGGCGGCCCACGATGCTTCGGCTCTGCCAGGAGGACGTAGGGCTGACGTAGACTCGCACCAAAGCGTCCCGCCCAGCGACCACAGGAGCGTTCGGCGACTGCCCCGCCCCGTTGTTCATCAACGTGACCTTCACCGATTGCCACACGGAAACCTGACTGATGTCGATCCCGGTGGCGGGCGCGCCCGCCGTCGTGCCGCCGCCCGAGCCGCCACTGCCGCTGGTCCCGCCACTCCCGCTGGTGCCCCCGCTTCCGCTAGTCCCGCCACTGCCGCCGGCGCCGCCACTACCGCTAGTCCCGCCAGCGCCACCGGTGCCGGCGCTACCGGCGGTGCCCCCGCTGCCGCTCGCGCCGCCCGCGTCGGTGCCGCCCTGGGCATCGGAACCACCTTGAGCGCTACCGCCCTGGGCGTCGCTTCCGCCTTGAGCACTGCCCCCCTGGGCGTCGCTGCCGCCCTGACCGGAGCCGCCCTGTCCAGAGCCGCAAGCAGCCGTGCAGGCGTCCGTGTCCCCGGTGTCGCACACGCAGCGGGAGAAGCAGCTGTCACATGATCCGCAACCGCTCTCGACATCGCACCCAGGGTCCCCGAGGTTGCCGTCGTCGAACCCGCCGCCACCAGAAGCTGGCTGACAGGCCAAAGCCCAGAAACCCAACATCCCCACCAAACCGCGTGACAGCCAGTGCTTCATGCTTGCCTCTTCGATGCCGTTGTTGCGGGAGCCTCGGAAACGGCGCCACTCTGGTTGCCGCACGGCAACTTCAGAAAACCGTGCACCGTCTCCGCAGTCCTCTGTAGCTAACACGCTGCACTTAACTGCACAACGAAACCACCCCGCATTTTCGTGCGAAAACAGTGTCGTGAAAATTCTTGGGCGCGCCTTGCTTTCAAGGGCCTCGAGCGTTGTGTGCCCTGGGATGATAGCGCCCTGTTCGTTGCGTTCGAACCGCGCATACCGCGCCAGATCCGACCTGGAGAATTCTTACCGCAAGGCAAGAACGCTCGCGGCTCCCACGGCGCGGGGCGCTGAGCACGGACAAGCGTATCCGTATGGCAAACCAAACACGCGTCTGGTTGGCGTAGTCGTCCGCGACAAAATGCGACGAGCGCAGCTGGGGATCCAACTGCGCTCGTATGTGTCGCCAGTGCCTAGTGAGGTGAAGCTCAGTACAGGCGGTTGTCTTGGATAACGCCCAGGGGCGCGACCACTCCAGCCGGCGAGAGCTTGCTCGCGATGCCATACGCTAGCGAGGGCATCTGCTTCGGCTTCGGCACCAGCAGCGTACCGCCGAACTGCTCCTCGGCGAACGGGTAGTAGAAACCCTTCAGCTCCTCGAGGTCGTTCCCGTCCTGATCGACGAGCATTGCGCTGCTCTCTTCGCCCCACGCCGGACCGTTGAGGTGCACGTCGTTGACGCGAATCACGCGGCCGTCAGCCTCCACGATGAAGCTCATGTAGTCGCCAACCAAGCGCGCCGGGTCGCTCGGCGGAACCACGAAGCCCCCACCGTTCACGTACGCAACGCGGTCGAAGATCCGGTTGTAGTTGTAGTCGCTGATCCAGTTCGGGCTGCAGTAGCCCATCACGTCCTTGTAGGTCGTGGGCTGGCGCACGCGGTCGATGCTCAGATCGTAGCCCCAGCTGCCGATCCCACCACCGGAGTACGGGTAGCCGCTGCCGCTCTCGCCGGTGCCGCACATCGTGTGGGGCCGACCATGAGCGTGTCCAAGCTCGTGGGCCATCGTGTCCGCGGAGCCGATGTCTTGTCCGTCGGGAAACACGCCGAGGCCAATGGAGCCGCGCTGGTAGTCGTCGTTTGCTGCCGGCAGACCGCTCAAGCCCGCCACGCAGCCGCTGCTGCAGTACGACTGGGCGCTGCTCGTGGGTGCCAGAACGCCGTAGTAGTACGTGTTCTTCGGCGGGTTGTCCTGAGCGCGCAGGTTGTAGATCGCGTTCAGCAGCTGGTTCCACCCGCTGCCGTTGGCGCTGACGTTGCTGCCGTAGTTCACTGCTTGGCGCACCGTCATCTCGACCGTGGGCACCGGATACATCGACGTCAGGCGCTTGATGTAGGAGTCGACGCGGTTCTGGCCGACGTCCGGCGTGAAGCCGTTGATCGTCACGGGCACGAGCACGACGTGCAGTGGGCCGCGCGGGTCCTCTGCGGCGAGCGCCTCGCTGCCGCTGCCCGGGTAGCGAGAGCCCGCGTTGCTGCCTGGGCCGCCGCCACCCGTTTCGAACAGGGTCACCGAGTAGCTCGAGCCGGTGGTGATGGCGCTGCCAGGTACCTTGATGTTGAAGGTGGTGTTCACGTCGCTATCGCTGGACTCGGCGCTCGGCGAGGCCGTCGCCTCGTAGGTCTGACCGTCCAGGTCGAGCACCGCAGCGAGCTGGCGCGGCTGCCAATCGGCGTCTGGAGACACGAAGACGCGGAACACCGCGTCCTTGCTCGCGACCACGGGCGCCTTGCGGGTGCTGGCGCTGACCGAGCCGCCGTTCTCCATCACCGGCACCTTGACACTTTGCCACACGGAAATGGAACTGATACGAATCCCGGTTGCCTGGTCCCCGGTGGCGCTGGTCCCGCCGTTGCCGCCACTGGTGTTCCCGGCGTTGCCTCCCGTCGCGCCCGTGCCAGCGGTGCCCCCCTGGTCCGATCCACCTGCTGCGCCGCTCCCGCCAGAGCCGCCTTGAGCTCCCGAACCGCCGGATGCGCCAGAGCCTCCAGAGCCGGGCACGCCACAGGCAACCGCACAGGCGTTTCCATCGCCGTTCTCGCACACACACTTGTCGAAGCACACGCCACACAGGCTGCAGTCGCCAGCGCCGGTGCATCCCGGATTGCCCAGACTGACCGCGTCCGCGCCGCCGTCTCCAGAGGCACCACACGCGCCCATGATTCCAGCCAACCCAGCGACTCCCAACCAAACTGCCCAGCGCATATCTCAACAGCCTCCATGAGGGGTGGAGCAAAGGCTCCGACTCAAGCCAGCGGACACGAGACCGGATGCGCTTTGGGCGCCTCGGTCCCCCCCCGGCCGAACCGCCTTTATCCGGCGAGCGCGAGCGGGCGAGTGGTCCGTCATCAAGCCTCTTTTGGCTAACACCCGGAGTCTGCCTCGACAATCATTCCAGCGGCGGTTCGGCTGCGGAGAACAGCTTCGCTGCATTGTTTTCACCAACCCAAGGCCGCAGCGGATTTCCCACCCAGAAAGACGCCTGGTCGGACGGCGTAGGCGCGCTGCCTACCTCGTCCTTGAACTCGCGCGGAAACAGCAGGAATGCAGCACAGCGCTGCGTGGCGACTGATTTGGGTGAGACACTCTGGTCCAGCCCTGAGGATCGAGTCTGCTCCCAGCACCCAAAGACCGGGAAAAAGCCCGCCCATTTCGCGCCGGCTGTAGTCCTACACTGTGAGCCGCGCGGCGCCTGGTTTCCTCCCCCGCTCTGCGCGCGATCCACCCAGTGCGACGCTTCAACCGAGGTTCGCCCGGCGCTCCAGATTCCGAAGGTACCAGTTGTTCGGGCCAGTCCCCTCGCGCTGAAGCCGCGAGTCGGCCCAAGCCGCCCAGCGCTCCTCGAGCACCGAGGCTGCAGCGAACGCCCGCTGCGACATCTCGTCACGCAGGCTCTCAGAGCCCTTTCGCGCTGCGGGGAGCTCCAGCAGCTGCTGCGCCTCGAATGCCCGCTGCTCGACACGAATTTCCTCAAGGAATTTAATCCAGTCGCGCCTGGCCCGCTTCAGCAGGCGCTGGTGCTGCCACCAGGTGCTGCGATCCCCACGCGCGCCGGGGAACTCCGGGAGCCAAGCCGGATGCGTGCTGGGTTCGAGCCAACCCGGCTTGAACAAGCTGGTGCAGGGAGCGCTGGTCCCGGTGACCCAGATCGGCAACGCCGCTCCACCAGGGTCCGCTTGACCGAAATCGACGACCAGAGAAGCCGTGGTTTGAGCGGCTCGCCGCTGGGGCAACCAGCCGGCGTGTGCGCAGATTTGAGGTCGGTTTGCGTCGGGCGCAGCGCCGCCATGATCTCTCAAGACGTCGAACGCAAAGCCAGCGGTGAGCGCGCCGCTGCCCTGGGAGAGCAACCCCTCCGCTCGGTTTTGACGAGCACCGCCCATCGCGGCCGCTTCGTAGAATTTGTCGCGAAAAGTCCCCGCAAAATCGATTCGGCCGCGCCCCGGACTGAGGCCACAGTCCCGGGCATAGGCCGCGATGTGTGGGCTGGCGAACTCCCAATCCTCGCGGATACGCAGGCGGTTCGAGATCGCATAAATGCCGTCTATTCGCCGCCTCACCCAGGCGCGCCCAGCAGTCTCCACGGCCCAGGCGGAGCCGCGATCGGCGAACAGATAGCTGTTGTCGTAGTCGAAGTTGCGGAGTTGGTGCCCAGCTTCACCGCCCTGGCCATGGCTCTCGGTGAGCTCACAGGCCAGGGCCGCCGCGGATTCCGCCGTAGCTTCCCGCTCGAGGCAAAGTCTGACCACGTCCATGCCAAGCAACGCAGGTGGCCCCGGGTGGCCGAGCTCTCGACGCTTGCGCCGGGCCGCCGCGCAGCGAGTGAATACCGCTTCGTTTCCGGCAACGACTCCCGCATCGTTGAGACCCATCTCCGCGCCCCACATCCAGTACGGACGGCTGAGCAGCACGCCGCGGGTGCGGGCTACCTGGGGGATCGCGACGTGGGTGGTGCATACCCGAGCTTCTAGGTCGTGAACCTGCGGCGGGACCCACTCCAGGCCTTGGGCCTCGAACGGCTCGCGATCGCTGTTCTTTCCGAACAGCGGCGCCCCACTGGGTGTGGCCTCACCAAGGGCCACGAAGGTGTCGCACATAGGGAGATTCTCGACTCAGCACTGCTTGCGGCGAAACGGAATTGTTTGCTCTTCCGGGGTCTCTTGGCGCGAAAAACGCGCCATCGCCACGCCTAATCTTGACAAACCCGATGTGTAAAAGCAGATCACCCCCGGTGAAGCTCTCGAACAAAGGCCGCTACGCCGTTCGCGCCCTGTTCGACATCGCGTTTTACAACGAGGGCCGGCCGACTCAGGTGAAAGACATCGCCGAGCGCCAGTCCATCCCTCCGCGCTTCCTCGAGCAGATCTTCCAAGATCTGAAGCGCGCTGGGATCGTCGCTTCCAAGCGCGGCCCTCAGGGCGGCTACTCCCTCGCGAAACCCGCAGCCCAGATCAAGCTGAGCGACGTGATCCGCGCGCTGGAAGGTCCGATCTCCCTGGGCGAAAAAGCGCCTGACAAAGCGGCGGAGCAGGACGAGGTGCGCAACGTCACCGAGAGTGTGTTTCGCGATCTCTCCGAGCGCGTCGAAGAGTGCTTTGCGGCAGTCAGCGTCAGCGATATCTGCGCCCGAGCGGACGAACTAGGACTGCCGCGCCCCGGCGCGCGGCGCTACGTCTACGTGATCTGAGTCCCCTATGACCCCGAACGCACCTCTCCCCCCAGCCAAGCATCCACGGATCTACGAAGACATCCTGGAGTTGATCACGGACACCCCCGTGGTCGAAATCCAGCGTCTGGAGACCGAGGTTCCCCGGGCCAGCGTGCTCGGCAAGCTCGAGAGCCAGAACCCTGGTGGATCGATCAAGGACCGCATCTGCCTATCGATGATCCTGCAAGCGGAGGCGCAAGGGTTGCTCAAGCCCGGTGGGGTAGTCGTCGAGCCCACCAGCGGCAACACCGGCATTGGACTCGCACTCGTTTCCGCACGGCGAGGCTACCGCTGTGTTCTGACCATGCCGGAGAGCATGAGCCTCGAGCGCCGCCAGCTGCTGGAGAGCATGGGCGCCGAGCTCGTGCTGACTCCGGAGGCGGAGCAGATGGAAGGCGCGATCGCGAAGGCTCGTGAAATCGTGGCGAGTACGCCGGGCGCCTTCATGCCTCAGCAGTTCGACAACGAAGCGAACCCGAACGTCCACTACGAGTCGACGGCACAGGAGATCTTCCACGCACTGGGAGACACCCCGGTGGACGCGTTCGTGGCCGCGGTCGGCACCGGAGGCACGGTGAGCGGCGTTGGCAAGGCGCTGCTCGAGCGCTACCCGAGTTGTCGCGTGATCGCCGTCGAACCGGAGACCTGTGCGACTATTTCTCGGGGGGAGAGGGGCCCCTCCAAGATCCAGGGCATCGCTGCGGGGTTCATCCCCGGCAACTACGACGCGAAGATCCCCACGGAAGTACGCACCGTCGCTGACCGCCGCGCCTACGAGATCAAGCGCGCGTTGAGCCAGCGCGAGGGCTTGCTCGTCGGGATCAGCGCGGGAGCCAACGTGGCCGTGGCGCTCGAAGTGGCCCGCGAGCTTGGCCCCGGCAAGACCGTGGTCACGATCCTCTGCGACACGGGGGAGCGCTACTTCAGCCTGGACGAGTACTTCGATGAGTGAGCGAGCGCGGCCCCGCGTTGCGCTGATCGGGCTCGGCGGCCTCGGCTGCCCAGCAGCCCTCGCCTTGCTCGAGAGCGACGTGGACCTGCTTTTGCTCGACGACGACGAGGTCGAGCTGACGAACCTGCATCGCCAGGTGCTCTACAGCGACTCGGACGTCGGACGCCCAAAGCTCGAAGCGGCGCGGGATGCCCTGCTCCGCCACGGCGCCGCTCCCGAACGTCTCAGCCTGCGCTCGACGCGTTTCCTCCCGGAGAACGCCGAAGAGATCTTGGGGTCCGTTGATCTGGTGCTGGAAGGCTCGGATAACTTCGCGACCAAGTTCCTCGCCGCAGACGCCTGCCACCTCGCGGGGGTACCGCTCGTGCATGGCGCTGCCATCCGCTGGCAAGCGACGGCGTGGCTCGTCGCCCCCGAAGGTCGCCCCTGCTATCGCTGCCTGTTCGAAGATCTACCCCGCGGCGCCCAGCAAAACTGCGACTCCGCAGGCGTGATGGGCCCCGTCGTGGGCCTGGCCGGCGCGCTGATGGCTGAGCTCGCGCTGCGCTGGCTCAACGGTGACAGCCGAGCGGCAGGCGTCGTCTGGACCTACGACGGGCGCACGGACCGCCTGCGCAAGGTGGAAGTCGCTGCTCGAGCGGGCTGTACACTGTGCGGTAGGCAGCCGACGATTCTGGACACTCGAGAAGCGCGTTATTTGGATCCGCTCGCCGGCACGTGCGGCCAGACGAGCGGTGTTGAGGCAGGCAACGTCTCCTGACCACCTGGCTCTTGACGGCCGACTGCGGCAACCGAAGGAAGCAAGAAATGGCAACTACAGTTCGCATCCCCACTCCCCTGCGTACCCTGACCAGCGGCGAAGAAGCCGTGAGCATCGATGGCGCGAACGTGCGGGAGCTGATCGAGAACCTGGAGCAGAACCACCCCGGCATGCGCGAGCGCTTGCTCGACGACAAGGGCGTGCGGCGCTTCGTGAACATCTACGTCGGTGACGAAGACATCCGCTTCCTGGATGGCCTCGACACCGCACTCGACGGCAAAGAAGAAGTCAGCATCGTCCCGGCCATCGCGGGCGGGTGAAGCGTGCTGCCGTTTCAGGACCGCTACAGCCGCCAGCGCAAGCTGCTCGAAGTGGGCAAGCGCGGGCAGGCGCGCATCGAGGCACTCGGCGTCGTGCTACGCGGCGGTCCTGAAGCCACCTTCGCCAAGGTGTATCTGGAGCGCGCTGGCGTCAGCGAGATCGAGCTCGAGGCGGGCACACCCGAAGAGTGGCCCCATGGCGTCCACTTCGAACACGGCGGCCCCTCCAAGGTAGCGCGCGGCGCTTGGACCGCGCTGCAACACTTGCGGCGCGCCCTCGAGGCGCCCCAAGAAGACTAACGCGCTGCGACCCAGTGGCACCCTCCCCCCCAAGAACAGCAACTTCCAGAGACCCCTCGTGAAACCCAATCGCTTCGTACGCTCTCGACGCTTGAACAATGTGATCGATGCCGTGGGGAACACACCGCTGCTACGGCTGAAGAAGGTCGCGAGCACGGCGCCGGACGTCGAGGTGTTCGTCAAGCTGGAGTTCTGTAATCCGGGCGGCTCCGTGAAGGATCGGCCCGCCAAGCGCATGGTGGAGGACGCCATCGCCGATGGTCGACTCACCGACGACAAGATCCTGATCGACGCGACCAGCGGCAACACCGGCGTTGCTTACGCGCTGATGGGTGCAGCGCTGGGCTTCCGGGTGAACCTCGTGATGCCGAAGAACGTGTCCAAGGCGCGCAAGGACATCACCCAGGCCTATGGCGCCGAGCTGATCCACTCGTCGCCCATGGAAGGCTCCGACGGAGCCATTCGCCTCGTGCGCGAGCTGGTGGAGAAGCACCCTGAAAAGTACTTCTATCCAGACCAGTACTCGAACCCGTCAAACCCCCTCGCCCACTACCACGGCACCGGCAAGGAAATCCTCGAGGTGCTGGGGGACCGCTTGAGCGTGTTCGTCACGGCACTCGGCACCAGCGGCACCGCGATGGGTACCACGCGGCGACTGAAGGACTTCGCGAAAGAGCCTGGGGGCCGCAACATCCGCTGCGTCGCCGTGGAACCCGCTGAAGCGCTGCACGGCCTGGAAGGGCTGAAACACATGGCGAGCAGCATCGTCCCGAACATCTTCGACCCCACGTTGCCTGACGAAATCATGCCCGTAGGCACGGAGGATGGTTGGGACATGGCAGAGCGTGTTGCAGCCGAAGAAGGCTTGTTCATCGGTCACTCGACGGGCGCGAACATCTTCGCCGCCGTGAAGCTCGCTGAGGAACTGCAGGCGACTCAAGGCGGCGGCTGCGTCGTCACCATCGCCTGCGACCGCAGCGATCGCTACTTCATGCCGATGAAATGGGAGAAGCGCTACATCTGGTAGCGCCATTCCGCGCGGTAATCATTCGCAAGACCGAGGCAACATGACGAAACCCGAGTGGACCCAAGGCGATCTCAGCTTCACCCGCGGAATCATCTCCCGCGTCGAACAAGCCGCCCGCGAGGCCTACGCCCGCGACGAAGAGGCCTGTGGCTACCTGGCGGGCCCCGCTGAAGAGCCGCGCCGTGCCGACGAAGCCGTCGAGCTCGAGAACCTGGCGAACAAGTACCACCAGGTGGACCCTGAAAATCATCCACGCACCGGCAGAGAGTACTTCAAGATCAACGCGCTCAAGTTCGAGCGCGCGATCGAGGCCGGGCGCGCCGCGGGGCGACCGGTGAAGGTGTTCTTTCACTCTCACCTCGATTGCGGCGCGTACTTCTCCGAGGAGGACGCCGCGAGCATGACGATGGGCGCAGGAGAGGCCCCGACCCACGATTTGGCCTATTTGGTGACTGCGGTCGACAAAGGCGAAGTCACCGCGCATCGTTTGTTCATCTGGGAGGACGCGAGCAAGAGCTTCGTGGAGACCCCCTTCAACATCGATGAGGGCTAGACGACTGCTATCCGCGCGTACTCGAACAGCGTGCCTTGGTTTGCTCGCGCTGACGCTCAGCGCGGGTCCGGCGAGCGCGGAGCTGGTCGACGATGTTTCAACGCTGAAAAAGGCGTGGAGAAAGACAAAGGCCCACGCCTCGCTGCCTCCGCGGCTCCTGGAGCGCGGAGATCAGGTCCCGGTCGGTATTCCCCAGCGCTACCTCGAGCGCGAGGAGGAGTGCACCAGCGTGGTGCTGATCAGTGCGCGGAATGTCAGCTTCGTGCTGCGCGTGATTCCGAACCGCGGGGAAACACCCGAAGCGCCAGAGCCCTCCGTGGCCGGGCTAATCCAGCTGGTGCGCTGTGGCGAGCGTCGCGCAGAGCTCGGCCGCATGCTACTCGAGATGCGCTCGCCCCGAGGCGTGGTGGAGGTGGTGTTCGCCGCCTCTGAGGCGCCGCTGCCCGCCGCCCAGCGCCTGCTCCAAGACCGCGATCCAGGTCCGGTGGACGAGGCTCATCCGATTGGCCCACCAGCCCGCGCAGAGACCCTCGCAGCGCGGGTGAGCGCAATCCGCGCGGCAGCGTGGCGCCAGGGAGCGCTCGATCAGCGACGGGTGGGACTCACCGCGGACGGGCGCGGCGCGGGCGGGCAGACGGTGGAGCTGAGCTCGGGCTGCTATCGTATCGACGTGCTCTCGGCTCAGGCGCCCGAGGGCTGGCACAGCAGCGCAGACGTCGACCTGGACGTACGCCGCGTGCCCGATGGGGCGCTGGTCGTGAGCGACCGGGGCGAGGCGCTGGACGCCCACGTGGAGCTCTGCACCGCGAGCCCCGGAGCCGTGCGCTTGAGCTACTCTGGAGGCTTTCCCCATGTTCCTTTGCTGGGCCTGGTGAGCCGGTTCGCTTTTCCTGCGGATTTCCCCAAACACTGGAGCGACTCGACGAAGAACCAGCTCGCGCTGCTGCTCTTGCAAAAGCGCCTCGGCGCGGCGACGTTCGCTGACGCCGGGCGGCGACGGGAGTGGCTCGGAGTCGCCGGAGTCACCCGCGCGACGCTACAGACCCAGGCCGGTGCATGTTACACCGTGGTGGTGGCAGCGCATTCGGGTGTTCCTAGCGGGTTCGCGCTGGTCGCGCGCCAGCCGCAAATCCACATAGAAAATCAGAGCAGCGGGCCGGGGCAGCCCACCTTCGTGCAGTTCTGCGCGCGCCAGAGCGGCCGCGCGCGCCTCGAGGTGGAAGCCCAGGGCGCGGCGCTGATCTGGCGCATGATTGCCTATCGCACGGGCAGTTTGCCTGCGGGTGGCTTCGAATGAGCACACGCGCGCCGTTCTGGGCGGCCGCGCTGAGCCTGCTCTACCTGTGCGCAGCTTGCGGCAGCACGCGGACCGCACCGAAACACGCCGAGGGCCTCGAGCGCGGCGCCCCGCCCGACGGCAAGCCGCTGCTCGCGGCGGATGCGGCGCGTGCGACGGCGGAAGGCGCAGAGCAATCCCGGGTGATCGCGGTTGAAGCTGCGACCCCGGGAGACCGCGTGAGTGGCACGCTGATCGTCCCCAAGGACCGCTGCGTGCTGCTCCTCGCCCGCGTGAGCGACAGCATCGACGACGTCGATCTCTTCGCGTACTCCGACGGGGGCGAGGTGCTCGGCAGTGACGAGCGCCCAGACAAGGAACCAAGCCTCGTCATCTGCCCCCCACATCCGAAGCGTATCTTCGTCGTCGCTCGGGTCGCATCAGGACACGGCCTGGTCGCGGTCGGTGGTCAGTTGGTGGCTCCGGACAAAGCAGCGGTGGCGGCCAAAGCCGTTGGGCACCACACACCTCCCAGCGAAGCAAACGTGTGGAGCTACTTCGAGGCGGAGCTCCAAGCGCATCGTGAAGAGCTTGGCAGCCCCTGGCAGGACCTACGTCGGGCGGCGCTGCCAGTCGAGATCAGTGCGCCCACCTTGAGCAGCTTGAGCCTCGAGGCCGGACAGTGCGCGGACGTCTTCGTGGCGCCGTCTTCCGATGTCTCCCATCTGGACCTCGCGCTGCTGGACGCCGAGGGGCGCACCCTCGGTCGAGGCTCGAGCCAGGGACGCAACCGCACGCTGCAGGTTTGTGCCGGAAAGCCGGCGGAGCTGACACTAGAAGTCAGACCCCACTTGGGACGAGGTTTGGTCGCACTGCTCGTCTCCCAGGGCCTGGCAAGCGAGATCCCTGCGAGCAAGCAGACGATTCGCTACCTCACGGAAACAAACGAGTCGCTACCCGACGCGATCAAGACCGCCGCTGAGCTGAGTCGCCGCCTCGGGCTGCCCCTGGGGAGCAAGCTCTTCGAGGGCTCGGCCCCGGTTGGCCGCAGCGTCAGCGTGGATGTCGATCTCGCGAGCGGTTGTACCCGCCTCGACCTGGTGCTCGGTAAACCGGCTCGCGGCGTCTCGGCGCGCTTGTGGAGCGCCGGCGGAGAGCTCGTCGCGGAGACGTCCGGTGATCCCAGCGCGCGCCTCTTTGCCTGTGGTGAAGCGGGGAAATTTCGCCTCGACGTCGAAGCAGCGGTGCGCCCGGGGGCGTTCGCGCTCTTCAGCACTGCCGATCGAAAAGCGTCCGCTGAGCTGCGGGGCGCGCCGCTGGCTGCGGGGCGCTTGTTGGGGCTCTTGACGAGTCGAGGTGTCACGCGCGGAAAGCAGCTAGGTGGCGTGAAGCGCGTGGAACTCAGCGAGACCGCCCTGCACCGGGAGCAGCTCGATGTACCCCCCGGCCGCTGCCTGGACATTGGCGTGGGTGCCGGACCGAACGTCGGCTCGCTGGAGCTCAGCGTACGGGGTCACGGCGCCGGGGAGAGCGTCGTGCCGGGGCTCTTGACCCTGGATCGCGGCCCCCGCGCCGTTGCCGCGCGGCAATGTAACCTCGAAGGCCACGGCCCGCTGCGTCTAGACATCGAGCTGTCCTCGCGGGGCGGAACCGGGGCCGCGCTGTTCGGCTGGCAGGTACTGTCCCCTGCCCCTTGATGCTTCGGGCAAGGCGCTCAAGGCGACTCCTCGTCAGAGGCGGCAACGTCCGGGTCCAGGGGCACCACCTCACGGCGGCTGCTCTGGGACTGTTCCCCCGCCGCGTTCTGCAGCACGAGTTCAGGCCGCACGGAAACGACGCGCCAGCGCGCCCAGGGCAGGCTCTGCACATTCGGCTTGAGCAAGACGAAACCTCCGCGTTTTGGCGGCTGTTGGTAGGGCGGCTCCGGGATCACCTCGACTTTCGCGACGTCGTTCTCGCGATCATCAGCCATCCAGCGCACCCGGAAGGCACCGTCGTCGTGGAAGCGCACGATGTGAGCGGAGAACCATTCGTCGCCCCGCTTGGCGATAACCCGCTCCTTGAAGCCCGGTGAAAAGCCGGGTGGCGGAGCGGGTTGACCGGCGCGGGCGGCCTCGCGCTCGAAGGCGCGCCGGCGGTCCCCGATTTTGAAGCGCTGCTCGAGGTTCATCCGGGTCAGCTCGCTGGGCAGCATGAGTTTCTTCAGGGAAATCCGGTGCTCCTCCCCCCCAAAATCCTCGATTTGGTAGCCATCTTCCGAGACGGTCTTGATGCGGCATCCCACCCAGCGTTGATGGGCGACTTCACAGATCCCGAGGCGCCCCGGCGCGAGCCCCGGCTGTTTGGATGCAGCAGCGGCTGCTGACTCGTCGGGGAGCTTGTACACATCGACGGCGTCCGCGGTGGTGATCTCCCCGTCGCTGCGCTGAAGCTTCAGGCTCTGGATCCCTGCGGCGGGTTCCAGTCCAAGCACGCGTGCTTCGAAGAAATCCCCGGCATTGGGCTCGACGAGCACCGCGTCTCCCCGCTGAATGGTTGGGGAAGCCTTCGCTGGTTCCTCCTTCTCAGCTGGGGGCTCGCTGCAACGGCAGCCGCTGAGCGAGGAGGTGGCCAATGCCATCGCGATCCAGAGGCTCGGGTGACGGCGACGTGTCACGGCTCTGGACGATCGACTCACTGAGGGCAGCATGTGTAGAAACCAGCGTACAACGAGGCTCGGTGAGGTCGAGGCAAGGGACATCGAGCCAAGCAGAGGTGGTTCGCGCGGAAAGCGAAACCGGTGGTGAACCAGCCTTTTTGTGGTCGTATCGCGCATCCCAATCGGGATTCGCGGAAACTCCGCGCAAGCGCGGCGGATACATCACGGGAACGCGTGGGGCTTTTGCACCCAATCGGCTCAGCTAGCGCGAAAAATGCCTTAGCAACGCCAGCCAAGTGGAGTATTAACCTCGGCTCGGGTGGTGAGGCGGCCTGGAGGGAGCGTGGGGAGTCACGCGACGCCTTCGCGACTGCCGGCGAGAAAAGTACCTCGTCTGTGGCCGAGCCGAATCCACGAGGGCGTATCAACTGAGCTGAAAGCAAGCGGAAGAGGAGCACTAGAAGATGATGAATCACCAGCCTGAGAGCATCCAAGCAGCGGGTGGCGGTTACGGTCCCCCTCCCGGCGGTATGCCGCCCGGCGGCGGAATGGGCGCCCCCGGTGGTTATGGAGCTCCCCCGCCTGGAGGCGCTCCCATGGCTCCCCCCGGTGGCGGAATGATGCCCGGTGGCATGCCCGGCGGTGGGATGGGCGGCGGAAACGCTGAACTGGCAGCGAAGGCTCAGAAGTACTTCATCCTCTCCTTGTGCAGCCTCTGTGGTTGCGGTCTGTTCGCCATCATCCCGATCATCTTCGCCAACCAGGCGAAGGAAGCGGTCGCGAAGGGCGACACCGCGACGGCGGAGAGCAAGCTTGGCACCGTGAAGATCTTCCTGATCCTCTGGGTCGTCTCGTTGGTCCTGAACGTGCTTGGCATCATCGCGAACGTGGTGATCGGAATCGCGGCGAGCTGATCCCGCTGCCTGGTGAGTGACTGCCGAGGCCCGAATCACGGCTTAGCGCGGGAACTCACAGGCAAACACGAACAAGCGGCGTTACCCGAGGGTAACGCCGCTTGTGTTTTGTCTACTGCGCGTTCGCGCTAGATCAGGCGCACATGACCGTGATGGTGTGCATATGAGCCGCGCCGGTCGTGCTGGTCACGGTGATGCTCCCACCCCCTGCGAGCGTCGCGAAATCCGCTGCCGTGATGGTGACTGAGTGGGTGTGCCCAGCGCCGCCCATGATGTCGTAGGTCTTGTCCGCAGCCGCATCGACGTCTGCTTGAGAGACCATCAGCACGTGGCCGTGGTTGGCGGAGATGGTCGCGCCACAACCGGTCATCCCGGTGCCGCCACTACCGCCAGTCGCACCACCAGCTCCGCCGGTGCCGCCAGTGCTGCCGCCAGCTCCACCGTTGCCCGTGCCGCCGGACCCAGCGTTTCCGGTGCCGCCAGAGCCACCGTTGCTGCCGCCCGATCCACCAGAACCCGCGTTCCCGCCAGATCCACCACCATCGTCATCTGAGCCGCAGCCAGGCAGCACCAGGACGGCACCAGCCGCCCAAACCGCGCTACGAATGAAGTCTTTGCGGCTGATCGCCTTGGGGCCCGATGCGTTTCGTTTACTCTTCATGCAACCTCCAACTGGATCCTAAGCGTATCCAGGCTGCGTTTCCAAATGTCGCGCAATTCCCGAATCGCCCGGCGTATGCGCCGAAGCCTCGATCGGTTTCCGCTCACCTGCGCCCATGACGCACGGCTTTGACGGCCCGGTGGCTCGCTGTATGGTGCGCGGATGCTGTCTGAAGCTGGGTTTCAAATCCAACCGGTGAACCGCGCGCAGTTCGGAGTTGGGAGTATCAGCAAGCTGGGCAAACACGTGAAGAGCGTGGGCCAACAGCGTGCGCTGATCGTCACCGACACCGGCTTGGTGAAGGCAGGGGTCGTGACTCAGGTTACCGAAGCCTTGGCAGCAGAAGGCATCGAAGCCCGCGTTTTTGACGGCGTGCGCCCGAACCCCACGACGGAAGACGTCACCCACGGTCGGGACGCCGCCCGCGATTTCGGGGAAGCGGCAGTGGTCCCTGTTGGTGGCGGCTCGGTGCTCGACGCCGCCAAGGCCATCGCGCTCTGGGCGCCCAACAGCGGCGAGCTCGCAGACTACGTCCCCGGCTGTAAGCCGAAGCACGCCGGTTACCCGGTGATCGCCGTGCCCACGACTTCTGGCACCGGCGCCGAGACCAACATGTTCGCGGTGATCACGGATCCGAAGCGCGGTCGCAAGATCCTGATCGGTCACTTGAGCGTGCAACCCAAGGCCAGCGTCTTGGATCCAGCCCTCACCGTCGGTTGCCCACCTGCGGTCACCGCGACCTGCGGCATGGATGTGCTGACCCACGCCATCGAGGCGCTCACCTCCAACCGGCCCAATCCATTCAGCGAAGCGGTGGCGTTGCGTGCGATCGCCATGGCCGGACATCACCTCCCAGTGGCCTTCGAGGACGGTGCAAACCTCGAGGCGCGCAGTCAGCTGATGTTCGCCTCGCACCTGGCAGGTATCGCCTTTGCGAGCGCTGGTCTTGGCGTGTGCCACGCGATGGGCCACCCTATTTCCGCACGGCTGAATGCCGCGCACGGTCAGACGTTGGCCACGCTGCTGCCCGAGGTCATGCGCTTCAACTGCCTGGTAAGCGAGACGAAATACGCCCAGGTGGCGATCGCCCTCGGCGTCGCTGAGCCTGAGCTCGACAACCACGACAACGCGCAGCTCGGCATCAACGCCATCGAGCACCTGCGCGCCCAGGTGAAGACGGACATCAGCCTCGCGGATCTGGGCGTCAGCGCGAGCTTGCTCCCGACGCTGGTGGAAGATGCCTTCGCGGATCCGCTGATGATCACCACGCCCCGTCGCCCCGAGGCGCAGGACGTGATGCGCATCTACGAGACCTGCATGGCGTGGTGAAGCGCGGCGAACCGCGACTCAAGCCGCGTCCAGATCCAGATCCAAGTCAGCGTCTACGATCTCGTTCTGAGTGCCGTAGCGCCCCTTCTCTTCGGTGAGCTGAGCCACCGCAACGCGCGTGTCGTGGGTGAAGCAGAGCCACGCCGAGCGACTCAAGAGGCCGGGAAAAACCGTCGATTTCTCGTCGATCAAGCGCTCCGGGAAGCGGTCGTAGCCCATCGTGATCGGCAGGTGCACCCAGGGCACTCCAGGCACCAAATCCGCACAGAAAAACACTTCACCAGCATCACCGCGAGCCACGGTGTGCAGCATGCCCGGCGTGTGCCCGTAGCTGCGCACGAAGCCGAAACGCGGCCCGAGCGCCTCGGACTTCAAGTCGGCGTCCGTCTCACCACCTACGATTTCCAGTCTCCCGCTCTGTTCCAGTAGCCCAACCAGCTCTGGGATGAACGAAGCGCGATCTCGAGGGTGCGGCTGTTTGGCGCGTGCAAACGCCTCTTCCCCGACGACGAAGCGCGCCTTCGGGAACAGCAGCGACGGCGTGTGATCCGGCTGGTAAGCAGCCAGCAAGCCACCCGCGTGATCGAAGTGCAGGTGGCTCAGCACCACGACGTCGATTTCGTCATGGGGCACCCCGAGCTCGCTCAGGTGCCGACACAGGACGTGCTCCTCTTCAACCACTCCAAAGCGCTCCCGCAGCTTCGGTTCGAAGAAGCTCCCAATCCCCGTCTCGAGCAAGATGCGCCGCGAGCCGTCTTCGATCAGCAGCGCACGACACGCGAGGGCGATTCGCCCCGCTTCGTCCGGGGGGCACCAGCGGCTCCACAGCGCGCGTGGCACATTGCCAAACATCGCGCCGCCATCCAGCCGTTGTGAGTTGCCGAGTACACTCCGAATGCGCAACATGCGTCTCTCTATAGCGCACCCCCCTGAACCTTGACCTCGCGAAGTCCCCGAATACCCAGATTGCTCGCTAGCTGCTCGGCAGCCTGCGTGTGCCTGCTGCCCAGTGTTGCGCTGGCGCAGGCGTTCACGCTGGAGTTTGGCAAGCAGCGCCCTGGCGGCGCGCCGGATCCCGACGCCGCGCTGTTCGTGGATCGTCAGCTCTCCCTCGGCGCGTCGGCTACTCAAGCGTCGAGCGAGAGCACGAACGAACGCAGCATCGCGGCACTGGTCGGTCAGTTCGGCAGCCTGGACTCCACACGTCTTGGCTGGGTTCAGCGCTCACGCACCTTCGGCATGGTGGGCGGCGGCAGTGCAGGCGTCGAGGGCGGGCTCGGGGGTGAGATCAGCGCTGGGCCGCTGTTCGAAGTCGTCCCAGGTGAAGGGAGCTTCGTGCGCGGCGGGATCTCCGCGGAGCTGCTCGGCAATCGGCATTTCTATTCTTCCTGGCTCACCCTGCCGCGGCTCGAGGTCGGCTACCACGTCCATGACACCTCACGCTTGATCGAAGGCTACGCGTTCGTCGGCCCCAACTGGACCGGGCGCGTCAAGCTCTCGGATCAGGAAGGTCAGCACAAGCTTGGCGCAACCATTGAACACGGTGCCATTTTCACGTTCGCCACACCCGACGTCCGCTTCGACCTGCGCTACCAGCGCTTTGCCGTATGGAATCGCGACGGCTCTGCCCAGGTGGTGCGCGCGACGGCTTGTGGTCACCTCGGCCGTCCATCGATCTGCTTTCGCGCCCGAATGTACGACGCGCCCCAAGATCCGGAGGAACTGGGGCACGCACGTATCGGCTATTTCGGCTTGTTTTTGGGCCTAGGGCCGCTGGTCGCGGATCCCTGATGCTCGCGGCTTGACGGGCGCGCCGCGGGTTTCTAAAGCCTGCCGTTCGTCGCCGCTTCGGTTCACTCATGTCCGCACCCGATCTCAACCCAGCACAGCACCAAGCGGTGAACACCCTCAAGGGGCCGATGCTGGTGCTCGCAGGCGCTGGCAGCGGAAAGACGCGCGTGATCACGTTTCGCATCGCGAACTTGATCCGAAATGGGATCCGGCCCGACCGCATCCTCGCGGTGACGTTTACGAACAAGGCCGCCAAAGAGATGCGCGAGCGCGCCGTCGGCCTGCTCGGCAAGCGCCGCAAGAAGGGCGACAAGGCGCCGGAGATCAGCACCTTCCACTCGCTGTGCGTGCGCATCCTGCGCCGCAACATCGATCAGCTCGGCTACCCCAACGAGTTCCCGATCTACGATCGCAGCGATCAGGAGAGCCTCGCGCGCTCCGCGCTGCGCGACATCCGCGTGGGCCACGATCGCCTGCGCCCCGGTGACTTGCTGCACCTGATCGGCGGCTGGAAGTCCCAGTCCGTGCGCCCAGAGCAAGCTTCCGAGGTAGCGAAGAGCGACAAGGAGCTGCTCGCGGCGCTCGCCTACGCCAAGTACCAGGACAACCTCCGCGCATCCGGCGCCGTCGACTTCGATGACCTGCTGCTGCTCACCGAAGAACTGCTCGACAAGTTCCCTGATGTGCGCGTCAAGGAGAGTGGACGCTTCGATCACCTGTTGATCGACGAGTACCAAGACACCAACGGCTTGCAGTACCGCATCGTGCGGCGACTCGCCGAGCGGCACCGGAACCTGTGCGTCGTGGGTGACGACGACCAGTCCATCTACGGTTGGCGCGGCGCCGAAGTCGAACACATCCTGAACTTCAAGAACGACTGGCCCGAAGCCACCGTCGTGCGCCTCGAGAGCAACTACCGCAGCCGTGAAGCGATCCTCAAGCTCGCGAACACGCTGATCGCTCACAACTCCACGCGCCACGACAAGGTGCTCAAGCCGTATCGCAAAGGTGGCGAGCCGCCGCGCTTCATCCGCTTCGAAGACGAGACGACCGAGGCCCACGCCGTCGTCCGCGAGATCCGCGCGCGCCTCGACAATCCACCCCAGGACAAGCGGGTCTACCCCAGCGAGTTCGCGATCCTGTTCCGCACCAACGAGCAGCCCCGCGCCTTCGAGGTCGAGCTGCGGCGTCACCAGGTGCCCTACGTGCTGGTCGGCGGTCAGAGCTTCTACGATCGCAAGGAGGTGCGCGATGTGATGGCGTACCTCAAGGTGCTGGCGTTTCCGCGAGACGAAGTCGCCCTGCTGCGCATCATCAACACCCCGGCGCGCGGCATCGGCAGCGGCACCATCAAGAGCCTGGTGCAGTCCGCCGTCGACCAAGGGCGGCAGCTCTGGGAAGTGCTCAGCGAGGTCCGGCAAAACACCGAGTTTACGCCGGTGGTCATCGATCGCGTGGACGGCTTCCGCAAGCTCATCGAGCACTACAAGCGGGAGTGCGAGCGGGAAGGCAGCGATCTCGTCGATACCGTGCGCGAGCTGCTGCAGCAGATCGACTACAAGGCGGAGCTCCAGCGCCTGTACGACAACCCGGCTGACGTCGAGTCGCGATTGAACGCCATCGAAGAGGTGGTCAACGCCCTGGGTTCCTACGTCTCTCGCGCCGAAACCCCCAGCCTCAGAGGCTTCCTCGAGGAAATGGCACTGTCGACTCGCGACGACATGAAGGACGGCGACGACAAGAAGAAAAAGGAAGCCGTCACGCTCATGACCCTGCACTCCGCCAAGGGGCTGGAGTTCCCCCATGTCTACATGGTCGGCATGGAAGAAGGGATCTTGCCCCACGCGCGCTCGGTGCTGGAGAACAAGAGCGTCGACGAAGAGCGGCGACTGGCCTACGTCGGAGTGACGCGCGCCCAGGACACCTTGACGCTGACCTTCTGCAAAGGCCGCATGAAGTGGGGCAAGCTCCGCGCCTCGATCCCGAGCCGTTTCGTCATGGAAATGCGCGGAGAGACGGAGCGCGCAAACCGGGCGGCCGAGGCGGCGCGCGCGATGTTCGAACAAGCGGCGGCCTTCGCCCAGAAGAAGGAAGACGAAAAGACCAAGAAGGCGCAGAAAAAGACCGGCAAGCGCAGCGTGCGACCGCCCGCTGCTGACGGCCCTGCTAGCGCGCTGCCACGATCCGTTCCGCCTGCGTCACCCAGCGCGCCGCCAGCAGCGGCCATGCCCTCGGCGGACGCGATCGCCCGCGCCGGAGCGCTCCCCCGCGCCCTGGCAGAGGGACTGAGCGGGCCGGCGGCGGGCCCCGTACAAGACGGCTTCGACGGCGCAACGATCTCACTGCGACCGGGCGCCGACTCGAGCCTCCCCGACCCGAAGCAACGCGCCGCCCTCGCGGCCCTGCGCGGCCTGGACGAGGCCGTCGACAAAGGGCTGACCGCGCTGCCGCCAGAACCGGCGGAGCTGGCGCGCTCCGTCGTGAGCAAGCCAGGGCCGAAGCCGAGCGCGCCGTTGCGCTCTTCCCGCGGGCCCTCCAAGCGCCCGGGTCAGCGCCCCCAGAACCCGTTCGACCCGAACTCCAGCCCCAGCGTTTCCCCGCGGCATTTTGATTCCGGGTCAGCACACGAGGCAGGACCAGCGCCCGCGGCGGATCCTGTGGCGGCTCCCGTGAACGATGCTTCCCGGCGAGCCCACGCGGCCGAATCGGCGTACCTCCCCCCCGAGCCCGAATCCCGCTCCTCAGACGCCAGCTCCGGCGCTTTCGAGGAGCACGCGGTGAACACGGCGCCTGACATGAACCCCGCGGCTGAAGCGAGCCCTGCGCCTGAAGCAGCCCCCGCATCCGAAGCGAACCCTGCTCCGCAGGTGAACAGCGACGAGGAGCGGCTGCGGCGCGCTCTGGACGTGCTGAGCGGGGCCCTCGACTTGGACTAGCGCTTATTCCGACGCTTGGGGTTGCGGCTTTGCCGAGGCTGTCGCAGGTCTCGGGGGAACCAGCAACGGACGAGAGGGAGTGACATGGGCGTCGTAGTCATCACAGGAGCAAACCGCGGCATTGGACTGGAGCTGGCGCGCCAACTGGCGGGGCGTGGAGCGTCCGTGGTGGCGATCTGCCGCAAGAGCTCGCCGGAGCTCGACGCCGTCGCCGGTGTGCGCGTGGAGAGCGGGATCGACGTCACGACGGACGCCGGGATCGCTGAGCTGCCGAAGCGCGTGGGCGACGAGTCCATCGACGTCTTGCTGAACAACGCCGGCTTGCTCGAAGTCGACGCCCTCGGGAATATCAGCGCGGATTCAATCCGGCGTCAGTTCGAGGTCAACTCCCTCGCCCCGGTGCGCGTCACCGCCGCGCTACAGAGCAAGCTCAAGCAAGGCAGTAAGGTCGCTGTGGTCTCGAGCCGCATGGGCTCTGTGGCAGACAACACTTCAGGGCGCATGTACGGCTATCGCATGAGCAAAGCCGCAGCGAACGCCGCCGGAAAGAGCCTGGCCCAGGAGCTGAAGAGCGACGGTGTGGCCGTGGTGATCTTGCACCCTGGCTACGTGAAGACGGAGATGACCGGGGGCAACGGCGACATCGGTCCCGACGTCGCGGCCAAGGGGCTGATCGCCCGCATCGACGAGCTGAGCCTGGAAACCACCGGCCGCTTCATGCACGCAAACGGCGAAGAACTGCCCTGGTAGCGCCGCTTTCCGTTCACGAAAGCTGCGGAAGTGGCCGCTTGGAGCCGCATCCCCTCGGTGCTAACTCTCCGCCTGTTATCATGCAAGATCCTGCCGCCCTAGCGACGTCTCCGAGTTCTCTGCAGCCGAAGGTTACGGCGCTACGTCCCGCCGCATTGTGTCCGGTTGAAGAGCGCCCCTCGGAGCTCGATACCGCACGGAAATTCGGGTACGCCGTGGTGCGCTTCTCGATCTCGGCGTGGACGCTGGTGCCGATCTACCTCTCCTACCTCTGGCTCTGGATCCGCTGGAAGAAGCTCGGCCAGGAGATCGAGAAGGAGACGTGGAACACCGTGCATCGCAAGAACGCTCAGTCGTTCTACCGCCTGGCGGTGCGCATGCGTGGCGGCATGATCAAGGTGGGTCAGCTGATCAGCGCCCGCGTGGACATCATGCCGCGCGTCTGGGTGGAGGAGCTGTCCAAGCTTCAGGACCGCGTCGACCCCACGCCCTGGGAAGGCATCCAAGCGCACCTCACTGAAGAGTACGGCGCGCCACCCCAGGAGGTGTTCGCCAGCATCGACGAGAAGTGCATCGCCGCAGCGAGCTTTGGCCAGGTGCACCGCGCCACCACCAAGGACGGCCGTAACATCGCGCTGAAGATCCGCTACCCCAACATCCAGGCCATGCTCGAGGTCGACATGACCTTGTATGGCATCGCAGTGCCGCTCTTCAATATCTTCGTGCCAAAGGTCGATCTCGCGGTGATCTACCGTGAGATGCGCCTCGCACTGGAGACCGAGCTCGATTACCGCCAGGAAGCGGCCTACACGCGCACCATCCACGACAACTTCAAGAACTTCTCCCCGAGCATCAACAACGCGGCGGGTCGTGGCGACGTGGTGATCCCCGACGTGCTCGACGAGTACACGACGGACAGCGTGATCGCGACCACGTTCTTCGAGGGCTTCCGCGTCACCGACAAGCAGAAGATGGATGAGCTCGGGGTGAAGCCGACGGAGCTGCTCGAGCTGGTGCTGAACACCTGGACCAAGATGATGTACCAGGACGGCGTCTTTCAGAGCGATCCCCACCCTGGGAACCTGCTCTTCAACGTGATCGACGGCCGCACCACGCTGTGCGTGATCGACTTCGGTCAGGTGAAGATCCTGCCCCGCAGCTTCCATCGCCAGCTGGTCAACTCCGTGATGGCCTTCCTCACCCGCGATGTCGAAGCCTACGCGCCCACGGTCGTTGCCATGGGGATCTTGAGCGAGGCCGACGTCGAAAAGGCGAAGCCCCTCATCAAGGAGTTCTTCGAGCAGTACTACGAGCTGACCCCAGCTGAAGCCCGGGAACTCGATTTCGAGCGCATCCGTGAGGATGTCCAAGGCCTGATCTCGAAGATCGACAACATCTACATCCCGAACGATCTGGTGCTCTACGGCCGCACCTTCAGCCTGCTAGCAGGCCTCGGCACCGCCCTGGACGAGAACCAGAACCTGGTAGTCCTCGCCAAGCCGTTCATCATGCAGGCGATGTTCGTCCCCCCCGAGCCCGCCGCGGCATAGTCCCGTTTCAAGGCGCTTGGCGGCGCGTGCACCTCGCGCTCCGGCAGCGCCCTGGCGGGTTTGGTAGACGCTTCCCCGGGGATTTAACCGCCAAGGACGCCAAGGACGCCAAGATTTTCTGGGCAAAAACAGTGCGGCTCTGAGAGAGCCGTTCATCTCTTTTTCGGGCAGTGCGCGCCTCGCCTCCCTGCGGCGTTCCGGCGGGTTTGGCAGACGCTTCCCCGGGGATTCAACCGCCAGGGACGCCAAGATTTTTTAGCAAGAACAGTGCGGCTCTGAGAGAGCCGTTCATCTCTTTTTCGGGCAGTGCGCGATCGCTCACTTCGGAGCCCGTCAGCGCGTCCAGTCTCAACCCCCAAGATCCTTGGCGCCCTTGGCGTCCTTGGCGGTCCAACCGAAGAACACCTCGACCCAACAGACAGAGACCAAAACCTCAGGGACTCACAACGCATCCGCGTGCTGACGCAAGTTCAGGCTTCAAACGCAGCAAGCCCAAGATCCTTGGCGTCCTTGGCGGTCCAACCGAAGAACACCCCGACCCAACAGACAGAGACCAAAACCTCAGGGACTTCGACGAAGTCAGCGGCGCCGTAGCTGCCACTCGACGAACAGCACGATGCAGCTCAGGACGAGGCCGGCGAAGCCGACGTAGACTAAGAGCGACGGGACGAGCTTCCACTTCGGGAAGCTGGCGCTCACCACCCAGCGGTGATCCGTCGCCACGCTGAGCCAGTTGAAGCTCGCGTGGAGCACGATGGGGGCGAGCACGCCGCGGGACCACTGGCGAAAGATCCCGCAAAAGAAGCCGAGCACCAGCGCGGAGACCACGCGGATGATGCCGAGGCCGGTGTCGAAATCCGCGTGCATGGCGGTGAACAGCGCGAGCACCACCAAGGTCGCGATGAAGCCATCGAGGATCGCGCGCCCCACGCCGCGCAGCAGCTTGAACCACGCCGGATCGCTGATCACGGAGCCGGACAGCACGGCTTTGCTACTGGGCGGCGGCGCATCCGGATCCGCTTGCGCCGCGGCCATGGCCGCGTCAAAGGCGCTCTCCTTGTGGGGGCGCTTGGAAGGCCGCAGCCAGTCGATGCCGCGCTGGATCGCCCCCCACATTGCCCCGCGGAACATCAGCTCCTCGCTGATCGGCGCCATGAAGCCGACCCAGGCCAGGGTCGCGACGAGAGACGACACCGCGAGCCCCGCACCGAAATCGCCTAGCCCCGCTTGGGCCTGCTGGCGCCCGCCTTGGCGGATCTCCGCTAGCAGCGTGTCGATGGCCGCTTGCTGTCCAAGGTAGATCGCGGTCACGTACACCAGGGGCGCGAGCAAGAGCGCGTGGAGCCACGTGAGCCGCCGCGGCAAGAGCGCACCGAGGGCCTCCTGAGGCAGGCTGAGCTTGCCCGGCGAGCGCAGCAACGCAAACGCCAGAAGCAGCCCCAGCAGCGTGGACAGAAACTCGATGAACGCCATCCACGACGCGAGGCTCAGGCTGGCGCCGAGGCTCGCCGGCACCACCCGATAAGCTTGCAGCGCAAGCAGCCGCTCGAGGCCGATCCAGAGCGCGGCGACGAGCGCCAGGCGCAGGCCAAAGTACGACGGGAGTCGGTTTTTAGTGTCCTGCATGCCGCCCTCAGCACGCCCGCTGCTAGCCCAGCGCGGCGCCTCCAAGAGCCGAGCACACTCTAGTCGCGCTCGAATTGCAAGCGCTGCCAGGCGCCGCGCTGGCTCGGCCCCTTGCAGGCCCAGATCTCGCGCTCAGCAGGCCGGGTGATGATGCAGGAGTTGGTCGCGGTGCCCTGATTATCCTCAGGGAAACGTGCGATGCTGTCCACGCCGTCAGCGCGGTCGGCGAAGGCGAGTCGGATCGACTCGACGTCGTGGGCGCCGGCGCTCAAGATCTGCCCCATGCGGTCGAGGCGCGCCAGGCTCGAGCTGTTGGTCGGCTCCCCTTGCAGCGGTACGTGCTGCGGCGCCAGGCAGTGGTTGGTGCGCGCCAGGGGCTCGACCTTCGCCTCGCGGCGCAAGAAGTCCTGGGCGCTGACCTCGTACTCCAGCGCTCCACCCGCATCCGCCGCCCAGTAGGTGTGAGCCGCGGAGCGCGGCGCCGTCTCCACGATGTGGCCCGCCTCCTCCCGCGTTTTCGCGCGGATCATGCGGTGGAGCAGGCTCAGGTAGCCAATGCCCGGGCGGCTCCCCTTCACTTTGATGTTCGTCGTGCCGACGGCCAAGCCGTGCTGGTTCATGCCGACCAGCGTCAGGCAGCCCACGCAGCCGACGGACCACGTCTCGGGCCCTTCGTCGGGCACCCGGTGTACCGCGAGCACGTACTCCAGATCTTGCGGGTTCAGATCCCAGGTCTGCCCCGCGAGGACTTGCCCCGACTTCGTCAGCTCTGGCGGCAACAGGAAGCTGGTGCAGCCCTCGTCGTCCTTCGGCGGCGGCAGCAGCAACACATCGCGGATATCCGTCATATTCGCCACGGTGTAGAGCCGCGCGCTGTCTTGGCCGGCGCCTTCGGCGATGCCTTCGTGCTCTTCAGTTCCCTGGGGATCCCACTTGCGGGCGACCTCCTGGCACTCTTTGCCGAGCGCCAAGAACTGATCGAAGTCGACGTGGGGCAGCCGCTCCCCCATGTATTCTCGCGCCGCGTCGAGCCGCTGACTCACGAAGGCTGCGATCTGCTCCCGATACGCTTCGCCGTGGCCGCGCCCCAGCTCCCGCGCGCTGCCGGTGACCCGCAGCGTGGGCAATTCATACAGCTTTCCGTCGAACTCGGGCTCACTCATGGGACTCTTCATCCCGCCCGAAACGCCCAGCGTCAAGTTTCGCCTGCAATCGCCCTGGCTCCGACGCCTCAAACCAAGCAAGCTCGAAGCAGTGCACGCGCGTGACTCAGACGCCCTAGGCCGCTGCATCGAGGAGCTCGAGGAGCACGGCTTCGACCTCAGCGCCCAAGGCGACCCCCGACGCCTGCCAGCAGATCTGCAGCAGGCCATTCAAAGCGTCTTCCCGGGTTGGGGGGGAGGAGCGCCTGCAAGTCAGCGCGTGCTCCTCACGGGGAACACTCGCAGGCTCTGGCCGCTACTCCAGCGCGCCGCCCCCAATCTACCTGCCACCGACCCGCTGGATGCCTACACCGAGCGCGTGCATCGCGCCGCCGTGGAGCGCTGGCTGCCCGGCGCAAAGCTGTGGTTTGCGCACCAGCTCACGCCGGCGCTGCCTTTTCCGCGCCTCGGGGAGGCGCTCGGGCTGTGCCACGTCGGTCCAGCGCACCTGGCGGTGCACCCGACGCATGGTCCCTGGTTTGGCTTACGGGCGCTTGTTTCGTTTCCACAGGGTAACAATTTGCGAGAGCCTGAAGCGCCGAGCAGCGCCCGAGGGTCGCACCTCCCCCCCTCCCCTTGCTCCAAATGCCCTGCGCCTTGCGTGCCCTTGTTCCAGCAGGCGCTCGCAGAGAGCCGTGGAGAACCCACGGGTCGTGACCTGGTGGCGCGACATTTCGACGCTTGGCTCGCCGTGCGGGACGCCTGCCCCGTGGGTCGGGAGTCGCGCTACTCGGAGGAGCAAATCCGCTTTCACTACGGCGTGGCTAGCCTGCCGCACGTGTAGCGCACGCTCCTTCTAGGCGCGCCAAAAGACGCGGGTATGCCACTCCCGACTACCGATGGTGTGCGTTTACAGCGCGACGTGGCAAGATGCGCGGACGATGCAGCGGCGGCCGGACGTCCCCACGATGAACTCCCTGGATGAGCTGGACGAAGTGCGCAGCACGACGGATCCGTCGCCGCCGCCTACGGAAGACTACCCGACCATCGAGGCCCGGCCCGTGATCCAAGGCCAGCCGGTGCGAAACCTCAAGGCGACGTTGCCGCTGATAGAGCACGAGCAGCAGCAGACCAGCTCCGGCGCTCCCCCCACGCTGCGGGAGAGCGACGCGCCGCCCGCGCCGATGGTGCCCACAGCCACCACGGTGCAGGACGGGCTCACGCCCCACAGCCGCAAGCGCACGATGGAGGCGATCTCGTACACGCCAGTTCGCCCCCAAGCGTTTCCGCAAGGTACAGACAGCCTGGGCAGCACGCTGCAGAGTCCCAAGCAGCAGCACCGCCCGAAAGATCGGGATTTGGCGGGTGTGGCTCCGAGCCCGGACAGCACCGTGCGCTCGGAAGAGTCGCTTGCTCCCAAGACGTCGCTGCCTGCGAACGCCCCGCCCTGGATGCGCCGAGCGCGAGAGCTGGCAAGCACCCTCGAGGCCAGCATCACCTTGGCCCTGAACGATCAGGAGCCGGGCCCCAGCGTGATCGCCGCCGTGGACCGCGCCTACGACAGCTGGGCCGGCGGCGGCTTCGACAGCCAGGCGGTCGCCACGGTCGCTGACGCCGTGCGCCGCACCTACCGCACGATCATGCGGCCAACCCAAGATACCGCGACGGTGGTGGCTCAAGCCGCCCACGCGCTGTTCAAGGAGCTGCCGCCCGGTGTGGCCCGCTGGGTGTCGCCCACGTTTCTGGCGCAGATGGTGAGTGAACTCCGCAGCCAGACCTCCGAGCGCGACGCCGTGGTGCGCGGGACGATGCGCATCCTCGGCTGGGACATGACCTCGGAGCGCTCGGCCGAGCGGTTCATCGAGGCGGCGCGCGCAGACGTCGACCCCCGCTGAGCCACTGCTCCGCAAAAACGCGGGCATTCCCGGGCGGGATCTCGAGAGACGTGGCGGCGAGTTCCTGTTATCCAGATGGGATATGAGGAACGCTTCGGCCAGCTTGGCCCTGCTTGGCTTCGTCGGACTGTTGGGCGCGGGTTGTGCCGAGGACGGCCAGCGCCCCTGGATCATCACGCAGAACGGCGGGTCCGCCGGCGTGGGCGGCGTGGCTGGCGAAGGCGGTGCCGCGGGGAATGCAACCGGCGGTGACGCGGGTAGCGCCGGCACCACGAACGGCGGCATGGGCGGCAGCGGTGCGGTCGGTGGCACGGCTGGGACCGGAGCAGGCGGCGCGGGCGCGGCGGGTGGCACAGCCGGCACCGGCAACGCAGGAACCGGCGCGGCAGGGACCGGCGCGGGCGGCGCAGGCGCGGCAGGTGGCACAGCGGGCACCGGCAACGCGGGCACTGGGGGAATGCTCGGCACCGCGAAGTACCTCGACCGCTGCACCCTCGACAACGACTGTTCCGCGGGGAAATGCGTCGCGGACGTCAACGGCACGAAGATGTGCACCATCGCGTGTAACGCCCACACGGATTGCGCCAGTGAACACGTGTGTGGCCCAGACAAGCTCTGCCACCCCGACGACACCGGCGCCCTCTGCAGCACGGGCAACCCCGGTTCTTGCGGGCTTGGGTTGTGCATCGGACTCTCCACCGGGCCTGCCCACTGCACGCGGGAGTGCAGCAGCGCCAGCGAGTGTCCCTCAGGCTTTGCCTGTGAGCCGATCTCCGGCACCAAGGTGTGCGTCGACATCGAGCGCTCGGCGACCAGCTGCCCAACGGGGCTCTCCTTCCCGACTGCGGGCTGCACGGCGCCGTGTGACACCGCCGCAGATTGCCCTGGCAGGCTCGGCTATTTTGGGCTACCGCCGTACACCTGCGCGATTCCGCAGGGAGGCAACTCCAAGGTCTGCATCCCACCGAACGACATCGCCGGTTCGGATCCCATCGGCAGCGCGTGCGCGGCGAGCGGGACGACGACTTGTCGTTCCGGCGCCTGCAACACCGAAGCGCTCCCCACCGCGATGTGCACTCAAGCCTGCACTCAAGAGGGCGGCTGTGGACCGAGCCTCGGCTGCACGCCGGAGGTCGATGGCAGCTCGATCATCTTGCTGTGCGCTCGCGCTGGCAGCAAAGCCCTGGGCCAAGCCTGTGCTTCGGGTCGCGAGTGCGACTCGGGCCTGTGCGACGGAACCGGCGTCTGCACGCGCCTCTGCACCGACGACGCGCTCTGCCCGAGCAACATGACCTGCCAGCAGGTGCCCGGCTACAACGTCGCGCTGTGTCGGCCGTAAGGGACGGCTAGCAGTTGGAACCCGTGATCGACAACGTCCAGGCGGCGCACGAGCTGCCTCCGACGTAGCGGACCTCAAGGTAGTAATCCTGAGTGTCCGAGGAAATCACGGTGTCCCCGGTGATCTTCCCGAGCACGCTCTCGTCAGTGCCCGTGCCGTTGGTCGATGAAGCGACCAAGGTGTTGCAGCTCGACCAGAGGAACAGATCGTAGTTCACGCCCGCAGGCACCGTGAGCTTCGCCTCGCCGATCAGATCCGCGATGCAGCTCGAGCACTCCTGCGCCTCGAGCACGAACCACTCCGACGTGGTGCCGCTGACGCTGCCGCCCACGCTCACGGCGCCAGCCACGGGGCACAGCGTGCCGCAGTTGGTGTCCGCGCAGTGGCCGCCCAGGTCCGTCGCCGTGGCGCAGGTGTTCGCTGCCATGCTGTTGTCGCAGCCGGATCCGCCGCTACCGCCGCTGCCGCTCGAGCCGCTTGAGCCGCCACTGCCGCTTGAGCCACCGGAACCCGCGCTCCCGCTCGAGCCTCCGCTACCGCTGGAGCCGCCAACGCCGCCGCTACCGCTCGAACCCGCGCTGCCGCTCACGCCGCCCGTGCCAGCGTCCCCCGCGGTGCCGCCGGTGCCCGCATTGCCCGAGCCGCCGTTGCCGCCATTACCGCCGTTGACGTCCCCGCCGCTGCCCCCGTTGCCAGAGCCGCCATTGCCGGAGCCGCCGTTCCCGCCGTTGCCCGAACCGCCGTTGCCCCCATTGATGGTGCTGTTGCCCGCGTTGCCCCCGTCCGAGCCGCCAGCGCCCGCTGCGTCGCTCCCCGCCGAGCCACCGTTGTTCGGCGTGATCCCGCCCTCATCGAGCTCTCCACCGCCCGCACAGGCAGCAAGCCACACCAAACCAGCGGTCAGACCCAGCGGCGAGAGCCACGGTCGGCGACGAAAGAAAGCAACCATCACCCTGCGTTATAGCGCAGTTACGAAACCCTGCAGACTCAAACTGGAGTTGTGCGCCAGTGACGTGGGTGTCGCGACGGTTGTGGGGCGTTTGGCGGTGGTGGGTGGCAGCGCCTTTTTAAGGTTCGCGCGGGAGGACCCGACGTCTACCGGCCCGCAGGCGCTGCAACCCGAGACGCCGCGCCTCGGACCCGTCTGTACGACGCGGCTCGGAGGTGCCACGCCGGTGCGCGCTGATGCGGCCGCGCCGGACCTCGCCTCAGCGATTCGGTAGTCGCTCGCTCAATAACCGTGCGGCAATACGCGCCTCATCACTACATTGTCACTTCGCTGGTTGGGGTCTTCGCTCGTGCAATCACTTTCTGGTCAGGAGAGCGATCGTCTCCTTGAGCGAACGCGATCAGGCCTCGCTGATACTCTTCCCCAAAAAGGTGTGTCGGGGGGTGCTGGAGAACCCCTAGTGAGAGCTGCTTTAGGCCCAGTCCATACGTGGGCTCGGATGACAGCTCTCCTCATGTCTGCTTTTCCTATTGGCACTGTGCTTGATCATCGATGATCAGGTCAGTGGGCGGGGCGTTGGGATCGTCGGTGTACACGTTCACGTGCTTTGGCGCGCCGGATCCAAGCACTCCGCATTGGCTGGAGTTCCGCATGCAGATCTGCTGGTTGACCACCTCGGTTTCGCCGTCGAATGCTAGGCGCCAGGGAGGCGCGATGCGATAGCGAACCGTCTCGGCGGGGCCAAAGTACTGGACCCGTATGACCCGGGTCGCGGGTGCACAGCAGTTCGCATCGGTGCCACCCGCGGGCGTTCGGACACGGCTCGGTATGCCGAGGACCATTATCGTCTTGAGCGAGTCGCAGTGCTCGCCGCATTCGCTCACCGGCGCGAGGCAGTCCCCGCTGCAATCGAATGCGAGGTCGGACGGACAGTTCTTGTCCCCGCCAGCTCCGCCCGATCCAGCGCCGCCGCCAGTCCCACCAACACCCCCCGTAGCACCGGCGCCAGTCCCGCCATCACCCCCAACGCCACCGCTCGCACCAGCACCCGCGCTGCCGGCGTTGCCTCCATTACCCCCTGCCCCACCACTGCACTGGCACACCTCGAACCCAGTGCCGGAGCTGTTGCAAGCCTGAGCGCCGGTCGAGCCGTCGGGGCACGCGCAGGATTCGCTGCGGCCTGGATCGCAAACAACGTTGCTGGCCGGCGTCGCGTCGCTCGAGCTGCAGCCGAGGGCGGACAGCAACATCAACAGAACACTGCTCGCAGCCAGGCTGGGAGGGAACTGCACGCGGAACCCGGTTTTGGTCATGTGAAGACGCGTATGCGGACAGGACTGCGGGTGCAAGCCCTTGCGCTTGGTACTGAAAGGTGCGCGGCGCTCGGTTCATGCGATCCGCGGGGATCCCGCACCTCCGGACGCGAAACACGAGCTACAGAGCCGCTCGGCGGGCCGAGCACCGACTCGGTTCTCCCCCTTCCGCTCCGACAGGCGCGTTCTTCAACGGAATGCCGCAACTCTCCGAAAAGGATTGCAGCAGTCACTGCGATCACAAGACCACTTACCGGGTTGCCAAGTGGTCGCTAGCAACAAGCCATGCCCAAGCGAGCGAGCGCAGCCCAGCCAAGTCTCAACAGTTTACTTCCTCCGGGAATCGCCTACTCCGGAGGGTTTAGCCCGCCAGTTCAAGCACGGTCTGAGGTGCGTCGACGAGCTCCGGACGATTGCGAAAGCAGGCGTCTCGGGCGTCCGAGCCCCCGAAGCGGACACCCCAGTGGTAGCAAGGGTCAATGAAC
This sequence comes from Polyangiaceae bacterium, assembly GCA_020633205.1. Lineage (NCBI taxonomy): Bacteria > Pseudomonadati > Myxococcota > Polyangiales > Polyangiaceae > Polyangiaceae bacterium. The sequence goes on along the minus strand of JACKEB010000012.1, from coordinate 678,902 downwards.
AGCGCACTCGTCGAGAAGTTAAACCTCGCCGCTTCCCTCTTCGGCGGAAATTCGAACTCGGCCGCCGCCACAACCAGCACGCCGTCTACCACAAGAGGGCTCCAAAGGCGCAGGTACTCCGCACCGCATGGAGCTTGATGCACGGCGTTCTCGAGCAGACCAACGGATAGGACGACGTCATCGTCCTCGAGGTCCCACCACGATGAAACCCCGAAGGACTCGACAATGTCGATGCGCATTCCTAAGACGTCTCTCGGCCCCTCGAAGCGCACGATAGTTCCTTCGAACTCGAGGAATACCGCGTGGTTATCAAGGACTAGGTCAGGAGGCTCAGAGACCCCTGCTATCCGGAGGTCCGTCAGCTCCCTGCCGCGAAGGGCGCGAGTCAACTCCTCGAGTCGGTAGCCAACTTGGGCCATATGAAGCGCGTACTCCGGCGGGGGTGCGGGTGCAAGTCATCGCGTCTCGGCGCTAGTCTCCGCAGCGCACTCGGCCACCACACCCCATGTTGCCCCACGGCAATGCGCCGTAGTCACAACCCCCACTGAACACGGCGCACGGCCTGCGCTCATTGGCGGTGCTCCACTCCAATGATGCGAGTCCCTTTCCACCAGAACGCCGCGCGCGTAGTGTGCGAGAAATCGAAAAACAACTCAATCTCGCATGAGATTCTCCCCTCTGCGGTTAGGTCACCAAAGCGGAAGCGCTGCCAGGAGACCGGGTTGTGCGCAGCGAAGAGATAAACGGTCTCGCCATCCGGATCGTCAGCCTCGGACGCATCGCCGTCGAAGCGAAACTCCCTCCCGCACAATGAGCCTGGCCCGGAATACGCTGGTGTGGGTTTCAAGTAGAAGGAGAATTCCATTGGCTCAACCGGATCCAGCTCCAGCCAGTTCGGTGGCACGCGGTCTTCTCGCAGACAGAACTCGAACCAAACATGACTCCACACTTCACCGCCGGAATCGTGCACGACGGCCCCATTGGTCAGCGCCAGGTCGTCAGCTGTCATTCTCCACATACGCTGAGCCTGCCCGAGCCCGAAGGTGAGTTCAATCCCAGTCACCCCGACTCGCTCCCGACCCCGCGGCCCCCCATTGTGGTCGCTGAATACTTGGGTGGCCCAAAGACTGGGCTTTCGCGGCCAGATTCCGGCGTTAGTGGACGGATTGAGCGAGGCGGTGTGTCAGACAGCCACCAAAGCCTCACGTTGCCGCCCGGATACGAGCAAGAGGCATTCAGGACCCGGTCAACTAGTACAGAATCTCCAGCGCGAGCCTACGTGACTCCGCACGGAAAAACCCAGAGGGTCCAAGTATCGGTTAGTCTCCGTATCCCGGGATCCAGCCTTTGGCCAGGAGGCCGTCTACATCCCCGCGAGCGAGTCGGATCCACAGGCTGATTACCTCTTCTTTGGGCACGTCCTTCATGTGTTGGTCGCCGCCCTCCCGTCCCAAGTGCCCAAAGATGAGCGTTCCTCCGCGGTGTGAGCCTGCCCCGCTTTGGTGGACACCCCGCAAGGGATTACTCCCCTCGGAGGTCCACCAATGCCACAAAGAAAATCACGTCCAGATTCGTTCAAGAAAGACGCCGTCCGCCGCTTGCTAGCTCGGGGCCCGAAGACCATCGCGGATGTCGCCAGGGAGCTCGGTGTGAGCCAGAGCATGCTGCATCGCTGGCGCGAGCGCTTTGAGCCTGAGCTCACCGGCGGCGCCCAAGCTGGCCAAGGCGAGCGCGAGGAGGTAGAGCGGCTACGGCGTGAGCTACGCGACCTGCAGGCCGAGAACGCGCTGCTAAAAAAAGCCGCGGCCCTCTTCGCGAAGGACGTGAAGTAGCCGTGTACGGGCTGATTCATGCGGAGAGGGGGAACATCCCAGTGGCTCGAGCGTGCCGTGTGCTCCAGGTCTCGCGCAGCGGCTACTATCAGTGGCTGCATGCGAAGCCCAGCACCCGCTCGCTCGACGACGCAGTGCTGGGCGCGGAGATCACGGAAGTCTTCCACGAGCATCGTGGTCGCTATGGTGCGCCCCGAGTCCGCCGTGCGCTGAGACCGCGCGGAAAGCGACCAAGCAAGAAACGGGTCGCGCGAGTCATGCGCGCGCTTGGGCTCCGTGGCTACACACCACGGCGCTTCCGAAAAACCACGGACTCACGGCCCACGAAGCGCATCGCGCCGAATCTACTGGAGCGTGACTTCACCGCCGAGGCCCCCAACCAAGTGCTCGCGGGCGACATCACTTACATCTCGACCACCGACGGATGGCTGTACCTCGCGGTCCTGCTGGACCTGTACTCGAGACGCGTTGTTGGCTGGGCCATGTCGGACCACATCGACACGGAGTTGGCTCTCTCTGCTCTGAACAGGGCAGCGTCTACGCGGACGCTGGAGCCAAACTGGATCCATCACACCGACCGAGACTGCAGGTACGGCAGCGACGACTACCTGGCAGCACTCGAGCAGCTTGGAGCGCGCCCGAGCATGAGCCGCAAGGGAGACTGTTGGGACAACGCGGTGTCAGAGTCATTCTTCGCGACGCTCGAAAAGGAACTGCTCGCGCTGCAGTCCCTCCAAAGCCGTAGCACCACGCGGAAACAGGTGGCCGACTACATCGACAACTACTACAATCTCGTCAGACTCCACTCGCACCTCGACTACGTGTCACCGATCGAGTTCGAGACCAACGCACCAAGCTGATTCAAGCAGTCAAATCTGTCCGCCAAATCGGGGCAACTCCAGTGCGCAGACATGCACCAACCTGTTTCGTGTACGACCGATACGTCACCGTGCTCTTGATCCGACGGGAGAAGTTCATCATAGAGCCGCGAAAGCGCTACCTGCATATCGTCGTCGTCCTCTGCCCCGTCATCGCTGGAGCCATCTGCATGCCTGAGATCGTACATCGCTACCTGTTCTTTGGTGCCCCCGCGGGAATAGCCCATTCCGATTATCCACCCGCACCATGCGGCAGTGGATATAAGAGTCGCCAGAATGGAGAACCTCCCGTGTGTTGAGCTTGGGGACAAGCTGGTAGCACGCCAGCACGACCGCGTGCTTGATCGATTGTAGCGCGCTGCTGCGGCCGCGCTCGGCGTTGCCGCAGCGATTCGGGACTCGCCCGCTCAATAACCGTACGGAATTTTAAGCGGCACCGAGCGAAATGAGGGACGTACGCAGACGTCAACACGACCGTCACAGCTACTAGCGCGCACGCAACGCGAGAATCGCGAACTTCCGTAGATGCCAGCTCGCCGGTGTGCCCCCATCTCCGTCAAACCCATACGACACCAAGCGCTTGTCTTTGCTTCTCTTTTCGAACGCGCTATCGATGGCAGCGATGGTCGCAGTCCCCGCAAAGTATGCAAGAAACGGCAGGTAGTAGCGCAGCTCACCCTTCGCTCGTGCAATCACTTTCGGATCGGGAGAGAATTCGTCTCCTTGGGCGAACGCGACCAGGCCTCGCCGATACTCTTCCCAAAAAGGCGTGTCGGTCCGCGGGTGCTCGAGAATCCCTAGTGAGAGTTCTCTTAGGCCCAGAACCGCCGCGATGTGTGCGCTCGTCTGGAGATCTGGAAGCTCGCTCGGGGCGACTTGGCCCCCCTTCAAGATCTCCCAGATTCGGGACAGTGGCGTCTCTAGGGCGTAGCCAGCCAGCACTTCGTCTCCAGTCGGAGTTGAAACTGCTTCCTCGGCTACCAAGGCAACGAAGAGAGTAAGGTCGCGCAACTCTGCAACGACGTCGCCTCGCGCTCTCGCCTCTTCTGCGCGCGTGATGGCCCGCTGCATCCTCTCTATCATATCCTTCGTTCCCTATTCCTTCTTGGGCGGCACTTCCGCGTTACGGCTCGGCTTATCCATGCGGATCTCGATGGCGTGCTGCGCCTGATCCGTGCTGCCTTGCTCTAGGTTGTCACAGAACGGTTGCCCGCGATGCCGACGTGGCAGATGGACAGCTAACCTCGGGGTCATCCTCGCCTGGACTATCGGTGTGCTGAATGCAGTACATTGTTAGCTCCTGGAGACCGAGGCACCGGTTGTAGCACGCCGGCTCGCCCCCTGGTCGATCGAAGCTGCTCCAGGCAAGTGGGAACACTCGAAGGGATCGGGCGAACGTGCTGCGCGTCCCAAGCCGCCGCACGCTAGCCCGCCGGCTGCCGACGCCCGCCGCGATCGCTCTCTCGCCAGGCTCGGGTACCGCACCCTCCGCGTCACAGCTCGGCACGTCCATGCGGATCTCGATGGCGTGCTCAGCTTGATTCGCGCTGCCTTGCTCTAGGTTGTCACAGAACGGTTGCCCGCGATGCCGCCATAGCAGCGTCGCAGGCGTGACTGATGAGACCGAGATCCGCACCCCACTCGGCTGGACCGAGATCGCAAGAGTGGGCTCGTCAACGCCATCGCGCTCGCTCGGCTGACCTTGCTCCAAGTGCTCTCCGGCTTCGAGAACGGCAGAGCGCCGAAGGCATGCCTGCTGTCCGAGATGGAACGGTCTTGAGCCCGAATCGCGCAGCTTGGGACTGAGATCGCCATCCAGGATCGCCGCTTGGCGCAGCGCGCCCCACCCAGGCGGCCCCACTACTCGCCAACGGATCGATTCCGGATCTTGCTCCTGATGGCGCCAACTAGATGGATCCTCGAGGAAACGGCGCGACGCTTCCTCGTCAGCGCCCAGACCATCGCCAACTGGAGGAAACGACTCGTGCGAGAACGCGTATCTGGCACGGAACCTGGGAGCAAGCCAGTGCGAACGGGTTCTTGACCGTGCGCCAGCGCTGGGTCACCCCCGTGATCCGCGGGGATCCGGCGACCCGCACCTGGAGGCCCAAGCGTTCGCGTGGCGTCGCCTACATCGGCTCTTGCTTGAGCAGGAGTGAACGCCAACGCGAAGCCAAAACCTCGTCCCGGGACGCTGCACGCGCCTCTCCTGGCTCGTCGAGAGTCAGAAAGGACTGCTCGACGCTCAACCCGTCCGGGTCTCGATAGCCGCGCTCGCATTCCTCGCAGTGCAGGTAGATGTCGCCGGAGTCCTCCTCACGAAACGCGAACAACCGCCCCTGATCGCAGAACGGGCAACATGCGAGGCTGATCGGTTCGTTCCGCGCGTCGGACGCTGGCCTCAAGACCTGGCTCCTCCAGCTGCTTCCCAGAGAGCGAGAAAGACTTCTTCGCTCGCTTGTATGTGGTTCTGTGCGGCAGCAACGGAATAGCCCGCCACGTAGCTGATTTGCTCGCGCGCAGCGTCAATGCGTCCGAAGGATAGCTCGGCAGTGGCGAGCATAGCAGCTGCTAAGACGCTCTCCCGATACTGAACCCCAACTTCCTCGGCGTCGCTCCCTTCCGTATCCGCGTGGTTACGATCGAGACGCTCCGCTTCGCTCAACAGTGAAGACCTCAGGGGCGATGCGGCGTTCAACAAGGCGAACTCCGCGCCCCATCGCCTCGTGTCGCTTCCCCAGATGTTGCGGCTCTGCTGGAGTCCTTCGAGAAAGCGACGGCAGTCAAAGACCTCAAGATCACGTAGAGCGTGCCACGTTCGCTGGGAAAACGTCCCAGCGAAGCGAACACCCCCCGGGTCGCCAAGCAGCCCGGATAGCAGCAACCAGTCGCCTCTACCCAGTGCACCTCGCCCCAGAGGAGGAAGCAGCGAGTCTTCCAAGTCCACGTCCCGACCCAGGAGGCGGAGGCCCTCAGACCATTGCACGCGGGTTTCACGCAGGATGTCAGGCGTTGCGCAGAGCGCAGCGCTCGACGCAACTGCAACGCTCGTGGCGACGGGAAGGATGATCTCGTGCGGCTCGATTCGCTTTCTGTAAGCGTCTGTGGCGGCGCGCAAGTACGCGCGTATGGATTCGGCAGCGCATGAGATAGGGTCTGCTTCGGGGCCGGCTAACCTCTCCTCGATTTCGCCGTTGAAAGCGAACATGCGCTTTCGAAGCTCCCTGAAAGTGACTTCGTCTGGCGACGCGACGAAGCCATCGCAGTCAGCCAGCAGCTGGAGTCCGGTTTCTAGCCGCGCGACGCCCTGGAGCAAACCGCTCTCTCTGTGCGCACACCAGCCCGCGAAGCGAGCACCAACGCGATCGTCCGCGTGGGCAAAGAGGGCTCGAACTCGCTGCAGATGCGTGCCTACCACTTCCACACGGATAACCTGTTCTGGCTTGCCGCTCTCCAGGGCGAACTCCAGCCGTTCGTGGTCAGCAAGAACTCCCGGTAGGAGGCTGGCGGCGCCACCAAACTGCACGCGCAGCCGAGGCGCCGCTCCGCTTCAGCGAGAGCCGCCGCTGACGCTCCGTTCCGGAGCACCCCACCCTCGCCTTCGCCCAAGGTTGCGATGAGTGCGCGGTGGCGTTCGACGAACTCCTTCACAGCGTCGCGATGGTACACTGCGGCGGTTTGGCCGGCACCTGCAGGCCCCTGAACAAAAGGGTGCCAAGCATCGAGGGGCGTGGCAGTCTCCCGGGCGATGTCGAGGAGACTGCTGTCGCTGTTGGTGCTGTGGGCCACGCTCGCTTGGGTAAGCGGTGCGTTCGCACAGCCTTCGTCAGCGATGCCGGCGCCGAGCGTGATTGACGACTCGGAGTATGTGCCAGGCGCCAAGCGCTTGGAGCAGCGCCTGCTGGCGCCGTGTTGCTGGGACACCAGCAAGCAGACGCTGGACGTTCATGATTCACCCGTCGCCACCGACCTCAAACGTGAGATCAAGCGGCGCCTGAAGGCGGGTGAGCAGCCCGACGCCATTGAAGCTGACTTGGTGGATCGCTACGGGGAAAAGATCCGCGCGGTGCCTGAAGGCAATCCGCTCAAGGGCTTTGCGCTGATCCTCAGCATCCTCGGGGGCGGCGCCTTCCTCGGCTTGGCGTACATGCTCTACGGCTGGCAACAGCGCGCCAAGGCAGAGCAGAAGCCGCCGCCGAAAGAGACCGAGCGCGACGAGTGGGACGACGCGCTGGATCAAGAACTCAAGGACTCTTGAAGCGTCCTTGGGTTAGCGACGGCTGATCTCCCCCCTAGACCCGCTCGAGCTACTTCACGATGACTTCGAAGCGGTTTGCGCCGAACTGGCTCACCGTCTCGTAGAACAGCGGTGGGGCGAAGTCATAGACGTCGTTCACGTAGCCGTTGCCGTCGGCGTCGCTCCAGCGGAAGGCGTGGTCGAGGTTCGCTCGGAACTCCAGGCGCCCCACCTGGCCCTCTGTCAGAGTTAGATCCACAGGGAAATATACGACCCAGGAGCCGTCTTCGATGAAGGCGGACGCCTCTGCCGTGTGGCTCTCATCGGGGATCGGCAGCACCCCGCTGAACTCTTGGTTGCCGCCAGCGCCGCTGAACTGGTGCAGAAAATCGCCAGAGTCGTAGGTCTCGCCGTCCAGGCTCACGCCGTCCGAGGTGACCTGGAGGATATTCAGCGTCCCCTGTAGCGACTGATTGTCTTGATGCAGCACCGCGTTGATATCGAAGCGTGACCAGTCCTGCACCAGGCGTGCGCGCACGTAGTGCCCGGCAGCCACCTGGTCGGGTTTCAGGCTGCTCAGCACGCTGCTCGCGCCTGAATCGTAGCTCACCTGCACCGGCGTCTGAGAGTCGAACAGCGTGAAGCGCTGCCCCTGGTCGTCCTCCAGTTGCAGCATGCGCACTCCCGCGCGGATCTGCGTGGCGGTCTGCGACGCGAGCTGATCTTGATGGGGAAACGCCGCGTCCGTCGCGCTGATCACGATGTCGAGCTCCGTCTGACTGACGCTTCCGCCGCCGCCCCCCGTTCCCCCGGTCGCCCCGCTCCCAAAGTCGGTTCCATCGGAGCTGCCGCACGCCGCCGCAGCCAATCCCAAGCCCAAGACTCCCGCGAACCAAACGCGATGCATGTCGCCCCCTGTTAGCTGATGTGACGCAGCGCCTCGGCTACGTCCACCAGCTTCTCCCGCACCTTGCCCGACTGCTTGCCTGCGTCCAGCTCATGCTGGTCCAGGCGCTGCCAGTCTGCCCAGCTGACGACCCGAACGCCGCGCTCCTTGAGCAGCGCGTCGATGCGATCGGCAGAGTGGGTCTGGTCAGCTGCGCCCGGAGCCAGGCAATGCTCGCCTTGGCGCGCATTCATCACATCGCTCAGCATGGTGTGCACCGTCGCCACGGAGTCGGCGCGGTTCGTGCCGATCACGCCCGTCGCGCCGCGCTTGATCCACCCGGAAACGTACACGCCGCATAGCGGTTCGCCGTCCAGCACCACGCGGCCCTCGTCGTTGGGGATCACGTTGTTGCGTTCGTCGAACGGCAGGCCTTCGAGGGGCGTCCCCACGTAGCCAATCGAGCGCAGCACCAGGTTCGTCTCGAGGGTTTCGAGCTCCCCCGTGCCTCGCGCCTTGAAGTCGTCGCCCGCAGGCTCCAGGCGGTTCTTCTCGATGATGCAGCGCTCGACCTTGCCATCACCTTCGAGGGCCTTGGGCGAACGCAGAAACTCAAGGCGCATCGTGCCGCGGCGCCCCGGCGCCCCGACTTCGCCCTTGGAAATCGCCTCCAGCAAGTCCAGGCGCTTGTGCGTCGCGGAGTCGTAGCGGTCCTTGGCGGCGTCGACCCGCTTGCGCGCTTCCGCGAGTTCTGCGGCGTCGATGCTGACGCTGATCTCCGGATCTTCAGCGATCCCTTTCAGCTCCTTCACGGCCATTTTCAGCTGTTCTGGCCCGCGGCGCCCCAGCACTACTACCTCGCGGATCTGACTCTGGCGGAGCACCGCGAGGGACGCAGCGGTGATGTCCGTCTTCCCCAGCTCTTCGCGGCTCCGGAGCAGCAGGCGCACGACGTCGGTGGTCACGTCGCCGACGCCAACCACCACCGCGCGCTCCCCGGAGAGATCCAGCTTCAAGCCTTGAAAATCCGGGTGGCCGTTGTACCAGCCGACGAACTCCGTCGCAGGCAAGCTGCCACTGAGTTCTTCCCCGGGGATCCGCATCTTGCGATCCCCAGCCGCTCCCGTCGTGATCACGACCTGGTGGTAGCAACCCCGGAGCTCTTCAAAGCTCACGTCTCGCCCCAGCTCCACGTTGCCGAGGAAGCGGAAGCCAGGCATCTCCGCGGTGCGCTCGTACGCCCCCGCCGCCGTCTTGATCTTCTGGTGATCCGGCGCGACGCCGAAGCGTACGAGCCCGAACGGGAACGGAAGTCGCTCGAACAAGTCGACCTCGATCTTCAGCTCCTTGTGCTTGAGCAACGCCTCCGCGGCGTAGAAGCCTGCGGGTCCCGCGCCGACTACCGCGACCCGCAAGGGCCGCTCTTCCGAGCCCAACTGATGTTCGCTCATTCCGCCCTCCGGCAGGAGCAGCGCACTTCGCTCCAGCAACCTCGGCTATCCACGCTATCACGCCTAGGGCCCATTTCGCCCCGGAGAAACCCCCGGCAGAGAAAGCGAACTGGCTACGCAGGGTCGGTTCGTGCTGCGTTTTCAACGCGTGGCGCTATATTCCGCGCCATGCGTGAGCAAGCTTTGGCGCACAGCGTCGCTCGGGTCGGAATCGTTGGGTTCATCGCTGGGCTCGCGCTCATTGGCGGGTGCACCACGCCAACCGAACAGAAGCCCGAACCCGCGGCCGCCAACACCACGCCGCAGCCAGCCGCTGGCTACAAGCTCTACGGCAGCGCCCTGAACCCGGAGCTCAAGCCCGTCAGCCTGAGCGAGGTGCTGCAGAAGCCCGCCGACTACGAAGGCAAGACGGTCCACGTCGACGCCACGGTGCGCCGCGCCTGCTCGCAAAAGGGCTGCTGGATGGAACTGGCCGAAGGCTCGAACGACAAGCCAGCCACCTGCCGCGTGACCTTCAAAGACTACGGCTTCTTCGTGCCGACGGACTCCGCGGGCGCCGAAGCTCGCCTGGAAGGCGTCGTAAAACTGAAGAAAGTCACCGCCGACCACGTCCAGCACATGGAGCAGGAAGGCGCCACGTTTGCAAACAAGGACCCCGACGGAAGCGCGTCAGAGGTTGCCCTGGTGGCGACTGGCGTCGAACTCAAGAAGTAGCGCTGACGCTCCTCGCGCGCGCCGCATTCCCTCGCGCACCCGACATTTCTCGGGTTTTTCGCAAGTTTTCGGCCAACTTTTCTGCGCCGATGGTTTTTCCAAGCGCCCACGTGTGTGCTACGGCTCGGCCGTGCGCTGGTGGCTGACACTGTGCTTGGCGCTGGTTTGTGCGTTCGCGACGCCAAACTTCGCCGAGGCCAAGACCCGAACCCACACCGTGGGCAAGGGCCAAACCTTGGGCAAGATCGCCAAGCGTTACCACGTGAGCGTCGCCGCGATCTGCAACGCCAACGACATCAAGAAGACCGATCCGATCAAGCCCGGGCAGACGCTCTACATCCCGGACAAGGACGACGAGGACGGCAAGCAAGCGCGCAAGGAGCGCGACGCAAAAGAGAAGAAGGAGCGCGCCAAGGAACGTAAAGAGCGCGCAAAGGAAGATCGCAAGGAGCGAGCGAAGGAAGCGGAGAAGGATCGCAAGGAGCGAGCCAGCCGCAGTAAGGAGGACGAAAACGGCCTCCACCTGCTCGATTTCGCTGGCGGCAGCGCCTACTATTATTTCCCCACGGGACCGGGCCGCAAGACACTGCGCCCCGTCTTGATGTACATGCACGCCCGCAGCGGCGATCCGCGCCACGACTGCCAGCGCTGGGCGCGCGTCGCGAGCAACCTCGGCTGGGTGGTGTGCCCCGTCGGTCCTGAAGATCGCGGTGGCGGCCGTCGCGGCTGGGCAAACAACTGGGCCACGGGTCACCGCGCCGCCCTCGCCTCACTGAACGCGCTCCGCGAGAAGTACGGCCGTCGCGTGCAGCTCTACGGAAACACCCTGATGGGCTTCTCCGAAGGCGCCTTCGTGACCATGAACGTCGGCGTGCGCGAGGCGCGCGCCTTCAACCGCTGGCTGGTGCTCGCCGCAGACACCAAGTACTGGGGCGGCCAAGGCCTGGAAGAGCTCGGCAAGAACCACGCGCGCATTCGCCGCGTCTACCTGATCACCGGTAAAGAAGACGGCACCTACGAGCCGACGCTCACGGTCAAAGGCTGGCTGCAAAAAGCCCGCGTCCCCGTGCGCATCTCCACCCCCGGAGACATGGGCCACGAGCTCTTGCTCGAGTCGAAACGCGGCATGTATCGCGCCGCCCTAGTCTGGCTCACCAAAGGCTAAATATGCGGCCTTTCCCCGCCTTTTTGGGGGTGAGGGAGCCCCGCCTGAGCGGCGTGTGGCTGTGCCTGGCGCTGGCCCAAGCTTGTGCGCCGTCCGCGTCTCCTCACGGAACTGAATCCCCCTCCCCGCCCGTCAAGTCGCTCAGCGCTCAGGAAAAGCCCCTGCACGCCGCAGAACCGGCCCCCGCCACAGAGTCGCCAGCGGCGCCGCCGAACACTGCAGCGTCGGCGAGCACAGCCCCAAGCGACGCGCTCAAACCCGAGGCACCTCCGCCTTCACTTCCTCCCGGAATCGTTCCCGGCGAAGTCGTCAAGCTCAGCGTCCCCGGTGATAAGCCCGTGTTGGTCGCCCACGCGGCAGCGTCAGTGCGACTCGCGGCGATCTACCTCCACGGCGTGTGCGGCGACATCGACGCCATCCGCTCCTGGGCCAACGCGGCCTCTGAGCACGTCACGCTGATCGCGCTGTACGCCGACGAGCGCTGCGGCAGCGGCGGGCGCCACCGCTGGACGGCCAATACGATCGCTCAAGAGCGGCGCATAGAAGCCGCCCTGGCCGCCGTGAAGCAGGCGCGAGGCGGCCAGCTAGACAGCGAGCGCGCAGTGCTGTTCGGTTACTCCCAAGGGGCGCTGCGTGCGCTGGCGTTACACACCAACACGCCCAAGCGCTACCCCTGGCTGATCCTTGGAGGCCTGCCGACAGAGACGCCAGCATCTCGCGTCAGTGGTGTGCAGCGGCTCGCGCTGATCGCCGGGGAGCGGGAGGCCAAGTCTCACATCGAAGCCACGGCGCAGCACTTCGCTCAGGGCGGCGTCGACTCCAAGCTGTTCTTGCTCCCTCGCGCTGGCCACGGCCAGTACGGCCCCGAAGCGCCCCAGGTCATGTCCGGCGTCTTCGCCTGGCTCTTGGAGTAACCTCGCCGGGTTCTACGCCGGCTTGACGGCGATCCCACGCACCGACGCGCGAACCATCGGGAGCGCCTTGCGCATGCTCTCGCGCCGAACGTCGCTGAGTTCGAAGCCGGCGTCGCGAATCGTCGTTTCCGTGCGGCGCGTCAAATGACAGCCACCAGCGAGGGGCTTCCAGAGCGGCTCGAGGCCCCGCTGAAGCAAGCGCCGCCCGAGGCGCTTCTCGTCGCACACGTGCTCGATGAACACCAGCTTGCCCCCGGGGCGCAGCACCCGCTTGACCTCCGCGAGGGACGCCTCGGGGTTCGGCACGCTGCACAGCACCAACGTGCAAACGACCTGGTCGAAGCTCCCAGCTTCGAACGGCAGCTGCTCCATCGCCGCCTCGCAGATCTCCACGTTGCGCCCGAGGGTGTCGAGGCGCTCCCGCAGCTTGCGGCTCATATCCCGATCCGGTTCCGCCAGTACCAAGCGCTCCAGGTCCGCCGGATACAGCGGCAAGTTCGCGCCTGTGCCCGCGCCCACCTCGAGCACGCTACCCGAGAGATCCTGCAGCAGATCCTCTCGCCAGGCGCGCAAACAGGCCTCCTCCGTTTGCTGCATGAAGGAGTCGTAGATCGCCGCCATGAACCTGCTCATGGCGCGATCATCCAGCGGTGACGGCGCTGGGACAAGCGCTGCGCGGCCGTGGTGCGAGCAGTTCAGCGAAACCATGGGCCCGAAGCGGGCGTAAAGGGCTACAACTCGGAACACCGTGCGCGAACTCTTCTCACACCATGCCTTCGTCGAGGCCTACTTCGTCCCCGTCCAGCTCCTGCTGGCGATGTTTGGGATGGGCGCGACGCTGAGCGTGAGGGACTTCGAGCGCATCGTCAGGAACCCCGGCGGCCTCGCGGTGGGCCTCGGGATTCAGGTCGTGCTGGTGCCCATCGTGGCGGTGCTGTTCTCCCGCGCTCTCGGGCTCGGTCCCGGCTGGGCCGTGGGGTTGATCCTCGTCAGCGTGGTCCCTGGCGGCGCGTTCTCGAACCTCCTCACGTATTTCGGCCGTGGAAATGTTCCGCTGTCCATCTCCGTGACGACCGTCACGACCCTCGGCTGCCTGGTGACCATCCCGCTGGTGTTGCGGCTGACGGCGGCGGAGCACCTGCCACCGAACTTCGTGTTCCCGACGGGGCAGATCGTCCGCGACATCTCGAGCTTCTTGCTGCTGCCCTTGGCCCTCGGCATGGTGACGTTTCGCTTCCTGCCGCAGCACACGCAGACACTCTCGAAGTGGGCGATCCGCCTCTCGATGACGTTCGTGGTGCTGATCACCATCAGCGCTCTCGGTTCCGGAAGGATCAAGGTCGCGGAGTACGGCTTTGGCCCTCCCGCGGTCATCGTCGCCTTTGCGCTGGTGCTGATGTTCGCCATCCCGCACCTGAGTCGGCTCCTCGGGCGCTACGACGACGAAACGGCTGCCATCAGCATCGAGGTCACGCTGCGCAACATCGGCATCGGGCTGCTGCTGGTGCGCTTCTTCTTCCCGGGCCAGCCCGAGAATGGCCATGTGCTCTACTCGTGTCTGTTCTTCGCGGGCCTCTCCACGCCGCTCAGCCTGCCGGCGATGCTGCGCCACCGCCGAGGTAAGAGCCCGGCCTTCGGGCGCGCTCCCCACATCCGCCCAGACGCCGTCCCCCAGGCACCAGACGCCAGCGCCAGCGAACCCGCCGCCTGAGCGCGGCTCCGTTTTTTTCGCGCTCAGCGGCTCAGCCTAGCTGCGCCATCAGGTCCCGCGCCGCCTGATTGTTCGGATCCTCGTTGAGGCACTTCGCCAGGAAGATCTTGGCCTTGCGCACGTCCGCCTTGCGGTGCGCCAGGCGGCCCATGTGGTAGTACGCCTGGGCGCGTGCTTGAGGTGTGGCGCCCTCCTCGTCGGGGTCCGTCACCGGGCGCATCATCGTTACCGCACGGAACGCACGGTTGGCTACCGGCTCCTCGTCCAGGTCGAGGGCCAGCTCACCAAGTTCCATGGCGAGCGCGCCGTTCTTCGGATCCATTTCGAAGGCACGATTGAGGGAGTCGAGAGCGTTGGTCAGCGCACCCGCACCCAAATCGAGGTGCGCCAGCTCGCGATAAATGCGCGACAGGCTGCGTGAGCGCCGCCCACGCTGAGAGGCGACCCCCTCTGCAAGCAGTGCCCGCGCGTCCGCTGCGCGGCCAGCGCTCGCATAGGCCCGGCCCAGCGCGGCGATACCCTCGAGCTCATCAGGCACCAGCGACCGCGCCTGCTCGAGGACACCAATGGCCTCTCCAAGGTGACCGCCGGGTCCCGCCAGGAGCTGCCCTGCTTGGACCAGTAGCTGATAGCGCGCCTCGAGCTCCGTGGCCTGGCTCGCGTCACGCAGCATCAGGTGCGCGAGCTCTCGCGTCGCTCCGAGCGCTTGATACAGCTCGCGCAGGCGCTCCGCGAGTTCTGGATCCTCGGGGTACAGCTCGACAGCCCGTTCGAGTCCCGCGCGGGCGTCTTCCAGGTGCCCCGTCTCGTTGCACACCTCGAGCAGCTCAGCGATGGCCTGAATCAAGCGCTCGCCGCTCTCGAGCTCACACAGCCGCTGCAGGTAGTGGCTGGCCATTTCCGTGTCGTTCTGGAGGCGGCGCGCGATGCGAGCCAGGCGCCACAGGGCGTCGCGGTCTTCTGGACGCTCCTCGAGCACGGCGCTCAACACGCCCCGCGCCCCTTCGCTATCCCCCAGCTCCTCGAAGACGGCGACCAGCCGCTTCTGGATCCCGCGCCGGGCGTCGCCCTCCGCCGCGTCCAGGGCACGCTGCAGCGCCTCACACAGCACGTGGCCGTGGTTCGGATCCTGCGCGTAGACGCGCTCGTGATCGTCGAGGGCATCGAGGGAGCGCTCGAGGGACTCGAGCAACTCCGCGCGTTGCTTGAGCAGCTCCACGCTGTTCACCTTCAGCGTCAGCGCGACGCTCAGCGCCTCCAGGGCGCGATCGAGCTCCCCGGCCTGCTTGTGAGCGTCAACCAGGCGCCCAAGCAGATCCGCCTGATGCGGATTGGCCTCGAAGCAGCGCGCCAGGATGTCGGCTTGCGAGGAGTGATCCCCGCGCGCCTCGAACAGCGCCGACAGGCGTTCAGCGATTTCCCGGTCCCGGGGCTCCGCCTCGAACAGCAAACGCAAGGCGCGCTCTTCGCCTTCTTCGTCACCCTGCTCACGGCGTAGATCCATCAGGCGACGGCCCAGTGCGGCGCCGGCCTCCGGCTCCTCCAGGGGCAACAAGCGCTCGATTGTTTCCGCAAGGAGATATGCATCGTCGCGCCCTTCGAGGATCTTCACGCTGCGGCGCAGCGCTTCGGCTGCGTTGGGCGACCAATCCATCAGGCTCTGGTAGACGTCGAAGGCGTCATCTGCTCGCTCGAGCTCCTCGAGCAGGCGACCCAGGCGCAGCGAGGTGCGCGTGATGCGCTCGACGTCCTCGGCGTCCTTCGAGCGCTCGAGCTCCCCCACGAGCACCTCGACCAGCTCATCACGCCGGCCTTCAGCCTCCAGCACCTCGACCAGGGTCTCCCCGGCTTCAGGCGTCCCAGGGAAGTCCTCGACGATCTGGCGGAGCACGTCGATGGCGTCCCGCGTGTCTCCCCGACCGAGCAGAATGCGGGCACGCTCCAAGGCGAGGCGGCCGCGGCTCTCCGCGTCATCCACCACCGCGAGGGTGCTCTCGATCAGCTCAGCCAAGCGCGCGGAGTCACCGCGTTCGCGGCACAGAGCCATCAGCGGCTCCCACGCCTCGCGGTCCGCAGGGTTATCCTGACGAACCCGCTCGAGCACCCGCACGGCGCGATCGAGCTGGCCC